>CAZAOK010000043.1:0-30760 GCA_964486725.1 uncultured Leptospiraceae bacterium | reverse complement strand
CGATGTACATCATGCTGTTTACTCCTGGATTCCCGCCTTCGCGGGAATGACATTGGTTAAAAAATTATTTTCAATTCCCAATAATCCGGAAAGACCCAATTTATTTAATACTCTGGACAAACAGGATGAACAAAACAACTCTCCGCGTTCCCCGCGCCTCTGCGTGAGATAGTATGATAAAAAAACAGGAGGGGCCCGTAAGCCGAATTCTGTTTAAGCAGCCATCAATCTTGGAGACATGTTACCATGCCTCTCTTCGCGACCTACCCGCAACCTCGGACGGGCCGTCCTGAATCGGTTACCTACTTGGTCTTGCACCGGATGGGGTTTACCATGCCGCCTGCCTTACGGCAAAGCGCGGTGAGCTCTTACCTCACCATTTCACCCTTACCTTTTGCCTGTTGCCAGGCGAAAGGCGGTATATTTTCTGTTGCACTTTCCATCGCCTCACGGCGCCCGGGGGTTACCCGGCATCCTGCCCTATGGTGTTCGGACTTTCCTCACCGGCTGTTAAAGCCAGCGCGGCTGCCTGTGCCCCTCCTGCTTATAATATACTGATAAATGCTGTTTTCGCACAACTTCTATTCTTGCAATATATATTCAGACAACGAATTTGATCCGTATTTCCTGGTATTCACCAGTACCAGTTCTCCTGCCTTTTCAGGTACTATACTTTTGCCGAAATGCTGAACAACAACAATACCGTCTGGTTTAAGTATTCGTGCTTCACTGATCTCACGTAAGATCATTTTATAACGTACTGATCTTTCCCGTAATTTTTCATACGGCGGATCGCAGAATACTACGTCAAATTCATATTGCTGACCGGACACATACCGGATACAGCGTCCGGCAGGCATGGATAACACCCTCGTAACACTATCGCATTCCCATTCTTCAAGCAAATTTTTAACAAAAGAGTATCTCTTTTTATTTAATTCGTTAAACAGAACAAAAGACGCCCTCCTGCTTACTGCCTCAAGACCTATCTGCCCGGAACAGGCGTAAAGATCAAGAAATGATTTACCCGTAAGGTCTTCACCAAGTATGGAAAACAGGGCTCCCTTTAGTTTCTGAGGTGTGATATCAGCATTATTGAATTTCCTGTTAGAAAAAGGAATAGTTCTTCCCTTGTATGTTCCGGCAATTACATTCATAACTTATCCCGATTTTGATGCCTCGTTCAGCTCTTTTAAGAAATCATTGACATCAAGACCATTATTAATTGCCACCTGTTTTACCGTGTCCTGTTCAAGTCCCCTGCAGGCCAGGCAATCGAGATTATGTTTTTTAAAAACCGCGGCAACAGTGCTGTTACCGGATATTATTTCCTTAATTTTTGTATTCTCATCGATTTTCATTAATTTCCCCAATACAGTTAAAATCTCATCACTGGGCACGATGTTTTAAAGACTTACAGCAGAGACGCAAATATCGCAAAGGGCGCAAAGAAAAGGATAATATATTAAAGTAAATCATTATTCCCTCTTTGCGTTTCTCTGCGTACTTAGCGCCTTTGGGGTAAATCTGCAATACCCGGTGCTTATATACACTTTTTTATGGAATTTGTGTATTTATACAAGTATTATATATGAATAAATGGAAAAATTAGTACGTTCTCAAAAAGTGGTGGAAAATATACAAAATTTTCATTTATAAAACAATAAAAGTTGTTGCATTTATATCGATCAATCTCTGATAATGACAACTGATTTTGAAGTAATGGAGAAATTCATGGCTAAGTGTGAAGTATGTGGAAAGTCAGTTCAGTTTGGCAATAACGTGAGCCATTCAAATAAGAAAACTAAACGTATGTGGCGTCCAAACGTCAAACGTATACGTGTTCTTGAAGGCAGCAGCATTTCAAGGAAATACGTATGCACACGCTGTATCAGATCAGGAAAGGTTGCCAAGGCCGTATAGGGTAACACTGCACCCGGGATACAACTGCCGGGAATACAGAGATGAAATAAAAAGCAGGCAAGGGAAACCTTGCCTTATTTTGTTGTCACACCAGGTAGCCGGTCAGTAGAAACACTAAAAGAAGTATTATAAAGAAAGCTACTATACCGATAAAAACCAACGGCAGCAATGTTAATACCAGTGCCCTGAAAAAATCCATCTTATGCAGTTCAGAAATGCATTTCACCGCGATAACCAGTGACCACAGCCCCAAAAGAAATGAGAACAGCGAATTAAAAAACAGCGGGGCAAAATTAAATGTCTTAAAAATATATACTGAAGGCAAAAGAAGTATCTGCGGAAACAGTGCTATTGACAGAATTGCTACCAGTTTCTTCACCGATCCCTGAAAACCTGAATATTGAAAGAGTATATCAAGTAATCCCGCGTAAAGCAGGATACATATTAATGTTATGAATATTTTCAGTATCCACCCGTAACTGATGCTGTAATAGAAAAAGCTGGTTTGCGGTACTACGAGGGCGCTGGTGATAATCTCAATTATCGTGACCAGCACTACCGAGAATAGCCCGATAAACAGGTGACGCCAGTTTTCCACCTGGAGAACATGTGTTATCCTGCCCGGTTCAACAAATACGTACAGAAAATAATCAACCCATTGTAATGATCTCAGATACTGTATCATGGCTTGTAACTGTATTCAATTATTGAATTATTAACGGTATCAGCAGGGAGCAACCCTCCTGCCCTCATAAAACCCCCGTACACGGCCTTCATTGTCATCAGGAACTCTTCAAATGGAGAAGATTTTTTTTCATATACTGCCGCGTCATCCGGTAATTTTGCGATCTCTTTTGCTTTAGCCAGCGAATCATGGAAAGTTCCCACCTGGTCTACCAGCTTGTATTCAACAGCTGTTGCCCCGGTAAACACCCTTCCATCAGCGTACTGTTTAAAATCAGAAATCGGGATATTTCGTCCAAGTGATACGTCTTTTAGAAATTTTTCATAACTGTTATCAATTAGCTCCTGTATCAGCTCACGCTCTTCTGAACTGATCTGCCGATATGATGATAGTATATCCTTGTATCCTCCGCTTTTTATTACATTCATTTTTATTCCAAGCTTGTCAAAAAGTCCCCGAAGATCGGGACTCATAATGATCACACCGATTGAGCCTGTTATGGTGCCGTAATTGGCAAACACCTGGTCACATGCCGAGGCGATATAATACCCCCCTGAGGCTGCGATATCACCCATGGATGCCACAACCGTGATATTCTTTTTACGGATTTCCATGATCTTGTTGAATATCTCCTGTGTGGCAGCTACCGTACCGCCTGGAGAGTTTATTCGTATAACAATCGCCTTTATTCTGCTGTCTTTCGCAAGCTGTGAAAGCCTTTCAACGATGGCATCTGCCTCTGAACTTATTCCCAGCATGCCGGTTCGCTGACTTGTCATCTCGATTCGGCCGTATATTCGAACCACACCCACACCAGGTCCATATTGCGGCGATTGAAGGGTAAAATGTTTTTTTTCTTTCTGCTGCATAGTTATACTGATATCAACAATTGCAAGTATTGCCGACAGCACAACCAGTGAAAGAAGGGCGACCAGTATTTTTCTGTTTCTATCCATGTATATATTCCATTTATGTTTATTAATTACGTCATATCATGTATATATTATAAACGCTCACGAAATCAACCGTTTTTATGAAAAACATTTGCAAAAATCAAAACCCTGTTTTTAATACGTGTATACAACACATTTTGAATTGGCGGCGTACATGAAAAAATTTCTCCTGCTGGTGTTTTCATCACTTGTTCTAATTATAATTATCATGGGTGTATACGCCTATTCCCTGTACCAGAGGCCGGGTGTACGGTACATTTTAAACATGTCCGGCTACATGGAACCTTCCAATTTCGTTAAGAGTGAGGAAACCCTGAGAGTGGATGGAACCCAGATTCCCGTAATGAAGTATACACGGCCGCAGGGCCCCTCTGATAAGTGGTTTATACTCATTCACGGATTTGCCCCTTCCGCCCATGAGCATCCAAGGATAAACCAGATGGCTGCCTCCATTTGTGATGCCACGGGCATGTCGGTGCTGATACCACGGGTACCTGCATTCTTTCAGGAAAATAAGGATGTGCAACCAATAATTGATAATATACGAACTGTATACCTGGCACTTACAAAAGAATTTTCCGGGCAATACCGGGCTTTCGGCGCCTGCCTGGGGGGGACATTTCTATTAATGGCCCTGCAGGATGTGCCGGTGGACATATACCCGGAAAAGATCTTACTGTTTGGTCCCATGAATGACGGGAAATGGCTGCAAGAGAAAATGAACCAGAATAACCAGCAGCTTGATTTTATCGTAAAACTGGCAATTACCGGTAACCATGATGCTTTTTCTTCCGCCGAAAAAAAACTGATCCATAAAGCCATGATGTCTTCATCGCCGGGAAAAACCGATACTACAAAGATGAAGCAGATTCTTGGCACATCATTGTACAATGATATCTCCATACTCAATATTGATGATTCATTTTTCAGTGATTTCAGGGAATCTATCCCCCCGGGCAGCATTAATCAGGAAGCCCGGTGCAGGTATTTCATTCTGCATTCACATAATGATGATATCATCCCCTTTTCTGAAGGCAAATCATTGTTTCACTACATGAAAGAACAGGGTAAGAATGTTCGGTTTTACGGAACAGAGACTACGGGGCATACCGACAGCACGGTAACCGTAACGGGTTTATACCAGGAAATGAAATATCTCACGAACTTTTTCGACAGCCTCTTTGAGGGAGATGTGATACCGCGGACACAATGATATCATGTACCCGCGGTATCACGGCATGAATTACCTCACCATCTCATGATCACTTCCACGAAACCGCTTGGCACCATGCCTTCGTAGTTGTATGAAGGATTAAGATTTGTTGTTGCTGAATCATCAAAAGCATCGTCTTTTACTACAGTCTGCTTTACCAGGTATTGGAACTGGCCTGCAATAGTGATCTCCACTGGTGAAACCATTGGACCCTTTTTAGGTACTATAAAGGTGAGTCCAAGAGACCCAACATGTGTATCGTTATCAAGAAAGTTAAATACTGTGTTGTTTGCATCATCTTCAAGAAATGACATCCTGTAAAAATATCCTGCATTTACTGACATCCATGAAAACAGCTGGTAGGAAATACCGAGTTTGGGAACAATAATATCCCTGAATTCAGGCAGTTCGATGTCAGGATCTCCAGGATCATTGTATTCGTTGTATTGCTCAACATAATCTTCTTTGGCTCGTGATACACCATATCTTGACCACATCTGATATTCAACATCAAGTGATACTGTTAAATCAGGAAGAATTCCTAATGGTGTATATGCCGCACCTGCTGAAATAATATGAGGTGTATAGTAGTCATATATTGCCAGCCCCATCACCATGGTTACACCACCCATTGTAAGAGTAGCATTGGTATCAAAAGGATAGATTTCCATCCAAAGTTCACCCCTATAGGCAACACCCAGTTCAAGTCCCTTCATTGCATCCCATATCTTTCCAGGACTGAAATAGAGGCCAACCGCCGGGGCATACACAGGTTCGAGATCCATCAAGATCTGCTGTTCCGGCATCTGTTCATCACCACCTACTTCAACCTCTTCAAGTTCAACCGCACCTTTACCACCGGTCCAAACATGAGCACCTAATCCGATACCAAACATATCATCAACAAAGCCAAATCCCATACCGGCAAAGATCACGGTTCGCTGCGCTTCCCGTCCATACCGCTGATAATTATGCGTCCGCAGGTCAATATCGTTCACCCGCACCAGGGTGCCGTCCTGCATAAGGCCGATGCCAAGGCCGAACCTGGATGATGAGATAAAATCGGGCATGATGATGAAATGGTTAAGGTCAAGAACCAGTCCCAGGGTTATTGTTCCGAATTCCAGGTTCTGGTCACCGGTTACGTCCTCCCTCGGGATGTTGATATTCATCATGGGATAGGTATACATGTATGATAAACCAAGTTGATCATGGTACCGCATCAACGCAGAGGGACCCGACGCGGGGACATCAGATACATCATTGCTGCCATCTGATTTTTTTTTGAGTGAAAGCTTGCTACCCCGGGGACTTACCACCGGTTTTGAATCAGAAGTGTCGGCAAGATTGGCGCCGGGATACCCACGTGTTTTCCCAAGCCCTGCCATGTTGTAATACACGGATGACCAGTCATGGGCTACCGCTGTCATGGCATTCCCACGGGACACCCCGGCTGCGGAGAACCCGTATGTATCAGCGAAGTTGGCAAATACCTGCCGGTCTGCCCCATACGTTATACATAATGCCACAAATAATATAAGGAATAACCTGTAAAGCCTGTGCATCTAAACCTCCTGCCACGTGATACTTTTTTTTCGTTTAAACGGGTGATACTTCCGGCACGATGTGAAATAATAGATGAAATATAATTACACTTGTGCCAGATACTGTCAACTGTAAAAAATCTGACTCGACGGTTTTTATTTTAAAATTTTCACATACGTATCCTGTCACGTAATATATTCTTCTACGCGAATTTACTATTTACTTGCTGAGTATTTCTCCCAATGCCGTATACGGGTCTATGTTGTAGCTGTCGTATTTCGCAGTGGGTGCCACTTCGGGCATGTACACCGTTTCTTCGAACAGTGATGATTTTTCTACAGTAAGGCCATTCTGCTGTATCATCATATCCACGAAGGAGATCAGCAGTTCATTGAGATCACACCACAACGGTGAATCGGGCAGACATACCAGCTCATTTCCCAGGAAGGCATGAAGCTGTGTATATACGTCTTCTGCCGGATACCGGGAATCCAGTGTTTTCATCAGGTATTCCACGAATCCGTCTTTCATCAGCATGGTGTTGGCGAAGTATACCAGGTTTTGATGATGTCCCTGGTAGGCATCGAGTATCTCCGGGAGATGTACGGTCAGGATGTTTTTCAAATCCTGGGGATAGACCCACTTCCCCTGGGCATCATCATACTCGGTGAATACCGATCCCAGTGTATGCCGCACTCCTTTCAGCTGTTCGTCGGTTGCGTTGAAACTGCTCAATGTTGACTCAAGCACGTTAACAAGGTTATCTGTTATGCAGTACTCTCCGCTGGTGGACCCTTTTTTGCTGAGCAGTTCGCCGATACCTTCGGTTAACTTGTAGTAATTATCCCAGTTGTACCCTTCAATATAGTCAGGATGGCTCTCTTCCCTGTGATCAACGAACACTGCCAGCCCCTTGTTCAGGTCATCAGAGCCGATCAGTTCGTCAAGCAGGCCGTCCAGGTTCACGTCAACGTCACGCATGGTGAACATCCATTCTGGGTGGTAGACATCAAAGTATCCCCTGGAAGTAGCAGTACCCTCTGAACACTTAATGGTGGTAAAAACCTGTTCAAGCCCGTAAAATACCTTTCTGCGTGCACCCCATTGAGTATAATCATCACTTGTTTTGTTTACATCAGCGTATACTCCTGAGGTATCACCAGTGGTTTGCAGAAAGGCCATCAGCTTTGTTACCATGTTTGTCTCCGCCAGTGCGGGTACCAGCCCGTCGCAGTTAGCCTCTTCATTGGAGCCGTCTTCTGTCAGCACGCTTATCACCGTCCGCAGGTTTTCCGTGGGCCTGTGGTCAACCCCGTAACCGTCGGGGGCAAACTGGGCATAACTGCCATGTCCGTATTCCTCATTCACCACGGGCATCCACCTGCCACCGTGTTCGTCGTAATGACGGATAAGGGGCTGTCCCAGCATGTGAATAAGATCCCGTAATACCTTCAGTGGATACCTGTGGCTCCCAACATGATTGTAATCATGGCCCGATGCAGGCGCATCGTAATATGATTTCTGGTGCAGGTTCCCTGCCAGGGCTGCCACCAGCGGGAAGAGCTTGTTGCGGTTGTACCAGGTATTACTGGAACTACTGCCAATCTCGGGTGAAGACGAAGTGATGTATTCCTCTTCCAGGAACGCCATACGTGCTATGGGTGCAATATTTCTACCCACGGCATCGGGCAATACGTTTTTGCTACCAAGGATATCATTCCAGATGGTTTCTACGTTTACCTTATCTCCCGCTCCCAACATGTATGCTGCATCTTCTTTCATATAGACTTCTATACGTGCATCCGCAGGCAGGGTAGATTGTCCCCCGGCTTTTTTCTTCACCCAGTAACCATTTTGACTTCCCTTCTTCGCTTCGGCTAAACCCACAACACCGTTTGCCTCAATAATTGTAATGACAGGAGAATCCATATGAACCCTTGTTATGGGACAAATGTCTAACCCGATAGGTTCATTGACATATGAGCGCATCGGAATCACGAAAACAAACTTCTTCTCAAGCATGAGCCACTGGAAATTCCGGTACATAGCTTCTTCCTGGCTGGCACATTCACGAACGGAAGAACCTTCAGGAACAACTTCGTCATACCATAGACAACCGGCAGTATTTGTACTGGCGTCATCGTCGTCCTTATCATTCTGGGGATCATTGATTGCGTGCATTAAATAATCTGTTCCTTCAACTGTAGAAGCCGGGGAATAGTAGCGTACGTTTTCATGATTATTACTGTAATCCGACCTTAACAGGTAGTAATCCGTGTGCCATCTTGCATGGTACCGATTGGCACGCTGCCCCAGGGCTTCTTCGTCAATCGGCTCGTTCCCTTCGGCGGGATAAAAATAAGTCCAGTTCTGCGGATCACCATCCGGCTTATGCACGTAAGCATATATTTTCCCATCAGGACGGCGGTACACGTAACAGGACTCCGAGGAACCGTCATTGTCAATGTCATAATATGCCTTTTCAGATGATTTTCCCGCCTTCTCGGGATTATAGTAATAAGGGCCCTCCCCTTCCCAGCAGGCACGGGCAATCCAGCCCATGGTCCAGCGACCCGTGTTCAACTCTCCCAGCCCGTTCGCTACCTTCGGGTAGTAAGTCTTGTAGTCATCGCCACTGGTTGTATTTGCTCCCGGCCTGAAGGCACTCACACCACCATTAGGTATACCCGCGTCTCCGGCAGAGAAACCACTCATCAGGCATAAGGTTGGGAAATCATATCCCATGTAGAACTTGTACTGTGATGCTTCATTTTTTGTAAATGGCTCAGAACTGCGGTATATGTAATCTCCCTGTGATAACCGGTAATCAAGGCATAATTTATATGCATCGTAATATTTGTTTATTATTGGAATAAACCCCAGCTTTACATCCGCATGCTTGGCGCCGTTAGTCATGCTGTAGAGACTGTCATTCAGGGTGATAATGCCATCCGTGCTTTCACCGTGGGTGTGTGAGGTTCCTTTACCATCACCGTCATTGGCATACGGTTCATCGTGACTACCGCCAACCTTTGTCTTGTAGCCGAAGTCATAAGACGAAGCCAGGGTAAAAAGCATGTGATCAAGGTAGGACAAACGGTAACTGGCCTCACCCCTCCGTTCACCATATGCATTGTACGTTACCATTCTACGCAACGAACGTTCAAGTTCACCACCACCGTAAGTATTATTCGGATCACCAATATCTATATTGCAGTTTTCCTTCAGCATGTAGAGCTGTCTTGACAGGTATTCCATTACCGACTCGCCGTTCTCTGGATCGTGGATCACCGACCAGTCAGGCAGATCTTCAGATTCCCATTCAGCCTTTGCCTTGATGAACAGGGAAACCAGGCTTGGCCACATTTCACGTATACCATTACGCAACTCGGTATTCACGTATATCCCATTATCATCTTGTGAGTACGCTGGATTTTGGTATTGGGAACCACCAATAGTGGCATAATCTTCAATATTTATCAGCAGATCCCTGATTACATCGTTAAACTTCTTATTAGCCGGCCCCACCTTAACGGCAAACAGGTCATTCATCTCTCGTAAAATATCAAATAGACGCTGCCTTGCTGCCGCGTCATTACTGGATATGTCACGCAACCCTGACAACAGTGCATCCATACCACGGGTAGCATTGCCAAGATCAAGATCACTATCCTGATATTCCATGCTGCCGTTCGCCTGCAGCAGCAGCTTTCCACCTGTTTCCTGCAATTCGTCCAGAAGGGAAGCCATATCAGGATCTCTTAACAGCGTTGAAAGGTCAGCCATCACGTCTTCAACATCATCCACGTGGGAATATTCTATATACCCCATGCTTTTTCTCAGAATTTCCGTAATATCTTCAGCACTTCCTGCCGTAAAGGATGCCAGGTCGTCTGAAAAAGCGTAAAAATCCTTCGCGTAATAATTATACGGGTCATCCGGATGATCACCCTGGTCCTGGTAAATCACCCTGCCGAGTATTGACCGGGCGTCACCCAGTAATGCGGTTAGTGGATCTATTATTTCCGGCGTTATTGGCAAAACATCCACGGTACAGTCAAGATCAACATTCACCCCGTCGGCCATCAGGGTATTGAAGGTATTCTGATCCACATCATGGAAGGCATCATCAAGTGCCGGGTAATCTTCAAGAAGACCGAAAAGATAATAATCCGGGTCGGGATTATTATTCTGAAATTCCATTTCAGGGGGAGAACATGATATAATCACAATAAGCATTGGCAACATCAGCATGGCTGTTTTTTTACTTAAAAGTTGTATCATATACATCACCATCCTTTTTCTGTCGTTGCCATTGTGGCGCTCCAGAACCGACTCGTCGGTATCGCATGCTGGCCAAAAAAATGAACTTCATCATTCATAATCCATTGTACTCATGTAAGACCATCTGTCAACAACAAAAAAACCGAACCGTCGGTTTTTTTGTTGTACTTTTGGGTACTTTTTTGTATAAAAATTATCACAAACAGGCCGGTCAACTTTTTATATTTTACAAAAGAAAGGCAAGATAGAAAATATAAAAAGATGGCTCATTCCGGGGGAGTGAATTAAATTTCGGGTAATAAAACAAATTTCAATGTCAATTTTGAATAAAGAAGGGCTCATTCCTCTTTATCATGTGACCGTACACCGCGAGGCCCCCTATATCCCGAAGGCGGGGGGAGATGCTCAAATTCCTTTACATTATGAATTAAATGATCAATATTTTAGCCATAGATGTGTAGTCACATAAAAAGTTTAATTAAGTATCTTAAAAACGCGAAAGGAGATAAATTTTCTTTGCGTTTTTTTCGCGCATATAATAGTATAACAAAAATTTTATCATTCTTTAGCGTATTCAGCACACACAATAAAGTAGCACCATTTTTTAGCCGGAGAAAGCATGAAAGCCGAAATTAGACGTAATCAGATACTTGACTGCGCCAAAAAGGTATTCGCGAACAAGGGATATCACAATTCATATGTTGAAGATATAATCCGCGAAGCAAAAATTGGCAAGGGAACAATATACGAATACTTTCGAAACAAGGAAGACCTTTTCACTTCTGTATTAACCCGGTCATTACAAACATGGAAAGATACAGTTGCCATCAGTCATGATGAAATGAAAAATCTTGACCCCTTTAACTACTTCAAACACAGAATACACAAAACCCTGGGGCTTTTTGCCGACGACAGGGATCTTGGAAACATCCTGTTTCGAACCGGTTTTGCCTTCGATGAAAAAATTTCAAGCCTGGTAACCCAGTTTGAAAACAATGTCACACAACAGGTTATTCACGACTTGAAACTGGCCCGCAGATTTGGATTTGTGCGAAAAGACATAGACATCACTGTTACCGCGTATGTACTCGTCGGCTCATTATTGATCCTGGCGTATAAATACATATTATCGAAAGAAACCATATCTCAAGATCAGCTTGACTATATTTCCAATGAATTTGTTCAATCTTTCGTAACCGGGATATTCGATCCCTCGTATATTTTACCCGAAAAAAGCCAGGAAATCGCTTCACAGAATAGTAAATTCTGATGAACCTGTATTATTGTTATAACCACCTCATGTGCTTCTCGCACTCCACGGGTTATCACACTATTTTCACTCGGGATAATTATGACAGAGTAGGTACATGATTTATGATAATTTGTTTATAAAATTGCGATAATACTGTTCAATGACGTCAACATTTATTGATTTTTTTTGAATACGCAGTAGAATTTTTATACCACAGAACAAAGGAATTTCAACTTTACCATGAAAACATTTGAAACAGATGTAATCGTTATTGGCGGAGGGGCTACCGGTACGGGCACTCTCCGTGACTGTACTCTCCGGGGAATGAAGGGTATTCTTATTGAAAAGAACGACATAGCATCCGGTACCACGGGGAGAAACCACGGTCTTCTCCATTCGGGGGCCCGCTACGCGGTAAAAGACCTCGAATCAGCTTCCGAATGCATCTCTGAAAATAAAATTCTCAAGAAAATTGCCTGGCATTGTATTGAAGATACAGGGGGCCTGTTTGTTACCTTACCCGAAGATGATCCCGCCTATCATAACATGCTGATAGAAGGGTGCAGTTACGCGGGTATCGATGCTGATGAGATCAGCATCAACAAGGCATTAGAAATTGAACCAAACCTGAATCCAAATATCCTCTACGCGCTGAAAGTGCCCGATGGCACAATTGATCCATTCAGGCTGTCAGCAGCCAATATCCTTGATTCCATGGAACGGGGATCAAAAGTGTTTACCCATACCGATGTCACCTCGCTGATATTGGAAAGCGGAACGGTCACCGGTGTCCGCTGTTATGATAAAGCAAGTCACGAAGAATTTGAAGTATACGGCAAAATTGTTGTAAACGCTTCCGGCGTATGGGGACAGCAGGTATGCGAGTCAGCGGGTATCGAGTTAAAGATGTTCCCGTCCAAGGGCTCCATGGTAATAATTGATTACAGGATAAATAACGTCGTAGTAAATCGCTGCAGAATTCCATCTGACGGTGACATCATCGTTCCGGGGGACACCGTATCTCTTATTGGAACCACTTCACGAAAGATCGATTATGACCGCATCGAAGAACTTGTTGTAGATGATGACGAAATAGAAGTATTGCTCGAGGACGGGGAAAAGCTTATCCCGAATGTAAAGAAAACCCGGGTGCTTCGCGCGTATTGCGGTGTTAGACCCCTTGTTGCCGTCTCAGGAGAAATGGAGGGCCGTGACATCAGCCGGGGAATCGTGCTGATCGACCATAACGAAAGAGACGGTGTTGAAGGACTCATTACGATCGCCGGTGGCAAGTTAATGACCTATCGCCTAATGGCCCAGATGACAACTGATCTCGTTGGAAAAAAACTTGGTGTTAAAAAGAAATGTACCACCCACAGGGTGCCCCTCCCCGGCTCTGAGAAACGAATACCACATCAAAAGAAAATAAAATATTTCAGCGGTATTTCAAATTCAGTTGTAGGGTCAACCCATTACCGTCATGGTGAAAGGGTTCACACTATTTTAAGGAAGGACAAAAAGAATTACGGCCTCATCTGCGAATGCGAAATGGTAACCGCGGGTGAAGTTGAATATGCCATCAAGCACTTAAACGTTAAAGATATCGTTGACCTGAGAAGACGAACCAGGGTGGGAATGGGACCCTGCCAGGGTGAACTCTGTTCATACCGTGCCGCTGGTCTTTTTACTGAATACGGGGACAAGGATGGCAATGAATCCACCCGGCTGCTTATGGAATTCCTTGAAGAACGCTGGAAAGGCATTAAGCCTGTATTCTGGGGTGATGCTATGAGAGAGATTGAGTTCACATACTGGATATACCAGGGTCTTTTCGGTCTTGGAAATATTGAAAACAACAAGGGAGAATCAGACAGGTGAATTACGACTGTATTATTATAGGGGGGGGCATATCAGGCCTTACTGCCGGCATCAAGTGCGTACATGAAGGACTGTCATGTGCCATCATATCTTCGGGCATGAGCGCTCTTCACTTCTCATCGGGATCAATTGACATGCTTGGGTACACCGATGACGGTAATGTTATATACGAGCCCCACAAGTATATAGATGAATTCATTGATTCCCATAAAAGCCATCCATATGCCAAATGCGGAAGTGACATGGTGGCGGAGTCACTTCAGTTTTTCCAGGACCAGGTTGCCAGCAGGAATGTGCAGTTTTATCACAACAACAGCAGCAATCATTTTCATGTAACCGCCCTGGGCACACTGAAACCCACATACCTTTCACAGAGAAGTGTGTTTAATGAGAAAATCCGAAACGGTTTTGCCAACAAGCCCTCTATCGTAATAATTAATTTCGAAGGCTTCAGGGATTTTCACCCGGAGCTTGCGGCTTCAAATCTCAAAAAAAACCAGCTCTTTAATGAATTTGAAATATTCGCAAGAACTATTCAGCTAAGTGAGTTTAACAACACGGATAAAAATCCGCACGAATTCAGATCCATTGACATCGCCCGAATACTGGAAAAAGATAAAAATATTGAACTTATTGCCAAACAGATCAAAGAAGTTTCCGGCAACGCCCTCTTTGCCGGTATCCCCGCTTTACTTGGCATTCATGATTCTGATCGGGTTCATCGCAAACTGGAAGAGCTGACGGGCCTTATCATCTACGAAATACCTACCCTTCCCCCGTCAATACTGGGCATGCGCATTGATGATGCCCTGAAAACGAACTTTGCCGACGCGGGGGGTGTTTTTATCGCCGGAGACAAGGTAATCAGCGGTGAAATTGACAATAACAGCCTGACTCATATTCATACTGAGAATTACGGCAAGGCCTACCTGAGTGCCCGGCACTATATTCTCTCTACGGGGAGTTTCTTCAGCGGCGGCATGGTTAGCGAGTTTGATTCTATCCATGAGCCCGTGTTCGGTCTTCGGCTTGACTATCCGAAAGGAAGAAGCAACTGGTATTCTCAGAATTTCTTTGACCGTAAAAGTCATCCCTTTCTTCATTATGGTGTTGATACCGATAGCAACCTTCGACCACGTGATAAGAATGGAGAAACCATACAAAACCTGTACTGCACCGGCGCCATCCTGGCCAATTATGACCCCATTCGCGAAGGTAGTGGAGGTGGCGTTGCCATCAGTACGGCGTATTTCGCGGCCCGACAGGTAATTGATAAATGCAAAGAGTAACGAGAGACATTAACCATGATTAAACTTGAAAACATAAGCTTCGACCACTGTATAAAATGTACTGTATGCACCGTCTACTGCCCGGTGGCCAGGGTAACCCACCTGTATCCCGGCCCAAAACAATCCGGACCTGATACTGAGCGGCTGAGAATTAAAAACCCCGAACTTCTTGATATATCACTTAAATACTGTTCCAACTGCAAGCGTTGCGAAATAGCGTGTCCATCAGATGTGAAAATAGCTGATATCATTCAAAGCGCGAAATGGAAGTATTCAAAAAGATCATTAAAACCAAGCCGCATACGGGATTTTCTGCTGAGCAGAACAGACCTCATGGGGGGGGTGGCCACATGGTTCAGCCCCATAGTTAATTTCTTTACCGGGCTTGGTATCGTAAAATTTTTCCTCAATACTTTTCTGAATATTCCCAAACAGCGTCGTTTCCCCAAATACGCACAGGGAACATTCGAGAGATGGTTCAACAAGAACAGCATGGAACAGCAGGGTTATGATAAAAAAGTTTTGTACTTTCATGGCTGCTACGTAAATTACAATTACCATCAACAGGGTAAGGATGTAATAACGGTAATGAACGCCCTCGGATACGGCGTGGAAATGACAGACGAAAAATGCTGCGGTGTGCCTATGATAGCAAACGGCTTTCTGAAGAAGGCCACCAAAAACGCTAAATTCAACATCAAGTCCCTTGGAAAGGCTGTCAGTAACAGCAACAAGAGGATAATCGCATCATCATCAAGTTGCGCGCTTGCCATGAAACACGAGTACCCTAACCTGCTGGAGCTTGATAACTCACCAATAGCAGACAGGGTTGATTATATAACCCGTTTTATTTTCGATGAATTTGAGAAGGGAAACATCCCTGAAATGGCACCGGTAAACCTTAAGGCAGCATATCATTCACCATGCCATCTTGAACGCATGGGCGGTGTCATGTATACCATTGAAGTGCTGAGAAAAATTCCGGGCCTCGACCTTAAGCTGCTGCACTCCGAGTGTTGTGGTATTTCAGGTACGTACGGGTTTAAATCGGAATACTATACCATCGCGCAGGATGTAGGCAACGAACTTTTCGAAAGGATTGACGCGGTTAAACCGGAAATTGTGATTACTGACTGTGAGACATGCAAATGGCAGATCGAAATGAGTACATCATACGAGGTTATCCATCCAATATCCATTTTAGCGAAGGCTGTCAGGGGTGTGAAAAATCCGGGAGACTGATTACTCATTCCCCCAGTGCAACAATCTTTACATGGACTACAAGGGCATTCCTTTCATCAAAATAATTAGCAGCAGCCCCGTCACCATATTCATATTTTATTATTAATGCTTTACCCCTGGCACTTTCACCAGTCTTAATTTTCTGGTATGACTTCGCCAGAGATTCTTCCGTATAATCCGCGCTGGATATACCTACAAGATGGTTACCCCGGGTATGAAACCTGAAAAGGAAAGCCGGGAATGGATGCTTTTCACCTCTCGGATCGGTTACATATTCTTCATTACTGTAACTGGAAATGGTGAACTCATTTTTATCACATGTTTCTGTTTTCACTATTGAACAATCATTGCCAAATGACAGGATTCTGCCGGGTTTAAACTCTTCATCGATAATGGAAAAAGCCTGTCTTTTCAGTTTTTTCGCGCATATTGAGCATGGGTCAATGGTACTTTCTGCCAAAAGCTTTAAGGACAGGTACGGTGCTTCAACGCATGAATGAGATTTCTTCTCTTTTGAGGGGGACGCGCACGCGGTAAGTACTATCATCACGAGAATACATGCCGATTTTTTCATGATACCAATCTCTCAATTCTTATAGTTTTCATTAGGACTTCTGTCATTACATTAAGCTTAAAAATAATACATTGCCTGTATGACCGCTTCATTTTCCCAGGTATCGAAAATATGCCTGATCGTGAAGTCTGCGCGAATATTAAAATTTCTTGAAAAAAACAACTGGTGACCGATTGCCCCTTCAAACCAGTTATGGGTATCCCCCAGGGCGTAGTAATGATCTGATACCTTTATCAGCATTTTCCAGAATGAAAAGGGTTGTGATATGATTCCAATTACGGCACCCGGCCCTGCGGCAACATTATAATCAAGGGATGGACCCCCGTCCCCAATCATTTCCACCATACCATATACTGTACCGATATACGGCACGGAGTATGCGTACCCACCGCCTGTATTAATCCTGTATACAAGATGACTTTCATTTTCGCTAAAGGTTTTTTTGTATAACCCGGTCTTCACCTTCCAGCTCATTGGAGCAAAGAAACGGTTTCGTGGTGAAATTGATTCAATGCTTATAATATCAAATTTCTCCAGTTCGAACCTGGAATCCTCATGATAATACCTTCCAACTGCTTCGCCAAAGATAATCTGTGAGCCCGGAACATATCCATTGTCATTGTCAAGAAGGTCATGATACGACGGCCTGTACATCAGCTGCTCAAAAACCTGTGTACCTTTTATACCCGCGCCAAGGCCGACACGGCTGGCCAGGTGTCCATGCTCGGGTGAAACAGGCTGCGCATATTCATAGGTAACTTCCGGTTCATTGCCAAGCTGACTTCGGGCATTCAGTGTCCCTATAAAAACCTTCTGATATTTTTTTAATGGGTATTCCCGCCTGGCATACCTGTACTTGGCAAAATCAGTTGCCAGGTCAAGTATCCTGATTTTCTTTTCCCTTGAAATATCTTCTTCCAGTATATCTCCAGGAGCTGCTTCCCCGAGTGCGACTCTTTTTGCCAATTCCTGTTCGTTATCATCGAGGCAGGATGCCATGTGTTCTATTTTTGTTGCCCGTGATGGCCGGTATATCACTTCATCTACGAAACCCGCTTTTTTTACTTCCCTGACTGTATCAACCGGGATAACCCATAGGCCGAATTTATCGGTAATATCTGTACCGCTTCTGGCAGCCTCCAGGAGAAAAAGTAAACTATATGAACAGTTTTCTCCAAAGAAATAATACCTGGAGTAAATATTGTCCATCTCCCACACATGGAACATCAGCATTTCTATCTCATCCCGTGTAAGATTAAGCCGGTATTCCCACATGTCACGCTGATCAATATCGCTGTATTCCTGCACCTTTTCATAGTATGGCTGAATAGAAAAATACCCATTGTATAAGCCGAATATTCCCCGAAAGGCGAAGACTGGACCGAATTCTTCACCGGTTCTCGCGGCATAGTTGATTGCCGTTGACAGCAATCCCGGGTTATGTCGTGATTGAAGGGTGATAAGAGTGTGACCGAATATTGAAGCGGGACTGTTCATGTATCCGGCGGGGAATGCTATTGAAGCGGTTACATTCTCATCCAGGTTTTTTATTTCATTATATTTCTCACATCTCTCAACAGGCACATAGGCTTCATCAATCTGTAATTCTTTTCGCAGCCATGCATAACGGGCCATAAACCTGCAGACTGGATTTTCCAGTGATTCAGAGGGTATAATAAAATATCGTATTGTTGCGTGCAGTTCTGCCCTGGGATCATATTTGCCGTTCTCGTCAAGAAAAAAACGTGGAGCGTCAACAAGGCTCTCCACGCCAAATAATTTTTTTTTATAATGTAGCAGGTTATACCATAATTTCCGGTCGTACAATTTTTTACTGTCCGCAAGCTCAATAAGAGACCGTGCATACCTCTCTCGTTCCTCGTCTGAAATGTTTTTTGTGGCAGCCAGGCTGTCAAGGTGATCAAACGAACCCTCTTCATCCTGCCCATACACCTCATTCGGAGTAGAAGTAATAAACAATAGCTGTAGTATAAATAAAAGAGATACGACACTTGCGAGCATGCCGTATCTCAAGTAAGAAAAGTATGTCAATTTTTAATTAACCTTTGTCTGTAACTTTGGAAATGTTCTGTACAATTTCTTCCGATGTAACATTCTCAGAAGTATAGATCTTGCTGAAATTTGACTGGAGCTTTGTGTATAGCTGAGTCCTGTCATTTTCAGGAACATCCATGAGTACCGCAAGAGTGTTCAGGTATTCGCCCTGTCCCTTGGCAATATCAGTTGCAAGGTTGTCCATGTTGTCTGCAACATAGTTATTGATCTTTTCATTAGAAACAATGCCTTTCATCGGAGCACAACCCAGTGTACCTGAAGTCATACCGAATGTCTGGTTTCCACAAATACCATTTGTTGATGATGCAAGCAACTGAAAAAGAAGACCATCTTTGTCACCAAACGCCATTGAACCAAGGCCACAACCTGCATTGTTTCTAACGACCCCTGCTTCTGAAATGCTGACTGCTGCTACGAACATGCAGAGAGCCATTAATAAAACTGTTTTTTTCATGAAAAAACCTCCAATATTTGATTGAAATGTGTTAGGATTATTGTGTAATCTCTTATAAGTATTATACAATCATTTATGATTGACATTGTCAATCATAAAAAAATTATTTTATTTTGGATAATTTTTTTACAACAACCTTGCTTAATTGTATTACATAAGTAATGGAGGTCAACAATGAAGTCTCTCACCAGGCATCTTACATTTCAAACAAATTCCAGGAGGGATTATATCAATATCACCTCAAAGGTTGCAGAGCTGGTAAGCGAAAGCGGTATCAGGGAAGGGTTATGCCTCGTTAACGCGATGCATATTACCGCTTCTGTATATATCAACGATGCCGAAAGCGGGTTGATCCAGGACTTCGATGATTTTCTCGAAGAGCTTGCCCCGCATGAACCCCTCAGCAAATACCGCCATAACAGAACCGGCGAAGACAACGGGGACGCCCATATTAAGCGCACCATCATGGGACGGGAAGTGGTTGTTGCTGTTACCGACGGAAAACTTGACTTTGGCCCGTGGGAACAGATCTACTACGGTGAATTTGACGGTAGACGGCCCAAAAGAGTGCTTGTAAAAATTATCGGGGAATGATGCATGAAACTGGTTGACGTGCATTGCCACCTGAACAGCAGCCATTTCAGGGACAACCTGGATTCAATAATCGATGATGCCACACACGCGGGGATTGTTGCCATGATCACAAATGCCATTACACCCGACGGCTGGGAAGAGTCAGCCCTTCTTACGGAACGGTTCGACTGTGTGTATTGCGCCCCCGGCATACATCCCTGGTACATTTCCGAGAAGGACATTACCAGGATTCACGATATTCCATCCTTCATTACCGGCAAAACGGTTGCCATCGGCGAGACCGGCCTGGACAAAAAAATTGAGTCACCCGGTTTCGCGCTGCAACAGTCGGTATTTGAAGACCAGGTGATAATGGCACGTGAACTTGATCTTCCCCTTATAATTCACTGCCGTGGGGCGTTTTCAGAGTTAATTCAGTCTTTTAAACGAACCGGCATATCCGACGCGGGGGGTGTAATCCATTCGTATTCGGGAAATGTTGAAGTGGCAAAACAATTGATTCCCTATGGTATGAGTTTTTCGATGGGGGGAGCAGTAACCCATCGTAACAGTACGAAAAAAGCAAAAGTACTGGAATACATATATCCCCATTACCTGGTGCTGGAAACCGACAGCCCTGATATTCCCCCGGTGGAGAAAGGGGACAGCATTAATGTTCCCGCCAATATCAGGTATACCCTTACCGCTGTTTCAGAAATACTGGGGATTGCCGAGGATGAAATTGCCCATACAACTACCATTAATGCCCAAAAAATATTCGGGCTGCCCATCTAATGATATTTTCAAGAACAGAAATACTTGTAGGTAAAGAAGGCCTCAAGAAGCTTGAAAGCGCCCATGTTCTGGTAGCAGGACTTGGCGGTGTGGGATCATTCGCGGTAGAGGCCCTTGCCAGGGCTGGTGTTGGTCACCTGTATATTATTGATTATGATACAGTTGACCCAAGCAACCTGAACAGGCAGCTTTTTGCCCTTGAAAGCACCATCAACATGCCCAAGATCGATGTGGCAATCAGCAGGATTCACGACATAAACCCTTCAGCCCGTGTTACTGCCATACAGGAACGTATAACCGTCAGCAATTGCGCCGACTTGCTTCCTGGCAATATACAATACGCTGTTGACGCTATTGATGAAAGAGAACCGAAGATACGACTCATCAGCGAGTTATACAATCGTAATGCAGTTTTCATATCATGCATGGGTGCTGCCAGGGCTTTTGATCCTCTTCGGCTGAAAATCAGGGATATCAGCAAATCAGAATACTGCCCGCTCGCGAAAAGAATCAGGAAAAGGCTGAAACAAGACGGTATATCAAGCGGGGTCACCTGCATTTATTCAGAAGAACACAGGGTCACTACAAATTCAGAAGAGACGAACAATGGATCCAGCCAGGTGCTTGGAAGCCTGTCTTATATGCCCGGTGCCATGGGGCTGACTGCTGCTTCGTATATAATTCGAAACATTCTGAACCAGGCAGTCGAGTAACTGTCCCGTGCTTAATGATTTCCTTCTACGCCCATTGATGACAGAAGAATAACAGCCTCGTAAGAAGAAAGATCGGTAAAAAGGACGGGGATACCCTCCTCATCTGCTCTCATGATATAATCATCAGCAGGCTGTATTCCACCCGTGATAATTATACCCGCGAAATCCTTAAGCGAAGCAACTGCTATCGCATTGGGATGGGTAAGCATTGTAATCCATACGTTACCCTTTCGCCCGTTCGCGTTTACATCGCTCAGCATGTCACCCACGTAACCACCGGATACTTCCTGCGACAGATCGACGGAATCATTCAGTAGTGTAAAATTTGATTTGTCCAGAACATTCTGCATGGTAATCGCCATAGTACCTGCTCCCTTGCCGGTTTTTTCGAGATTTATATATACAAATAACCTGGTTCCTGTTCCCGGTTTGGAATTGATGGTGAGTTTATGCGCGTACTTTTTTATATTCGGCAAACCCATTCCCGCACCGAAGCCAAGACGTCTTACCTCGTCAGAAGCTGTTGAGAACCCTTCCTGCATGGCAAGCCTTACATCCTGTATACCACTACCCCTGTCCTTTATAACAATCTTTACGCTTTGCTCATCGAAGTATACAAAAAAATACCCCACTTGCGCGTATGATGCCACGTTAATCTCTGACTCATAGGTAACAATGGCAACCCGTTGAATTATTTTTCCGGGATAGTCATTTTCTTTAAGCTGGCGCTTTATGGACGTGGATATTCTTCCGGCATTGGCAAAGTCTCCTCCCTTCAATGAATATCCGTAGGCGCCCTTCATCATTTCTACTATCAATCAACCTTTTCTATTGATGCCTTAACCCCTGCACCGTACAACCGGCCGCATGTTTCAAACATAATACATTTTGTTCTTAGTATAGGAATACCCTTTCTTTTTGCCAGTTCGACAGTATCCATCTGGGGTACCTTGCCCCGTACGAATACAACGCCGATCAGATCAAGCACTTCAACCGTTCTGATTACCTGGGGATTTGTTAAACCGGTGATAAAGAGAGCGTGTTCCTTGGCATATGCCAGGACATCACTCAACAGGTCAGACGCGAATGCTGTTGACACATCGATTTCTTCCAGCATTTCTTCGCCATTTAAGATATCGGCATTAAGAAGAGTTCGGATTTCACTTAATTTCATATAAATAGTATACCATTCCAGAATAGGTCGCTTTATATATAAGAAGACCGGTAAACATTCTTTACGTCAAGAAATAATTCCCTTACTCTAATATTCCTGAATTAATATTTTTCTTGAAATAAAACGCTACACCTGCATATACTTATAACACTTGTGAAGATTGAAAATATAATGCTGGAGCGTTACGTGCATATTTTTTATTTTCGTTATACACTGGTTCTTTTTCTTGTTGCCGCGAGCTTCTTAATGCCTTTGGCAGCAGAGAAAAACCTTGTTCCACTTGCAAAAGAGAATAGAGACTTCTGGAATAAAGTTTTAGAAATTGATAATATATCCAATAAAAACCTTCTCTACGCGAGCTATGTTGCCTACGAGGACAGGTTAAACGATCTTTCGATAGAAACCTTTCATGAATGTATCAGGCAGAATAGTAACAATGAACGGATCCTGGCTATTTCTCATTATTATATAGGGAAAAACTGGTATCAGCTGGGGGATTACCAGAAAGCGCTTACCCATTTTCTTGTTGTGCCGCGCTATGATCTTGGTGATTTTTCAAACATCAAGTATGCCAACTACATTAATCTCGCGCTTACTCTACATCAGAAGGGTCAGGACAACAAGGCCCGCATATACCTGCAAAAAGTCAAAACGGAGAATAGTCCGGAACGCTACCAGAAAATGGCAGACACGATCCTGATGGAATTGGATTAAATACCAAGAACAATCTTTGCTATGGTAAAGTAAATAGCGATCCCCCCCATGTCAACAAAGGTTGTCAACGCCGGGCTTGATACAACAGCCGGGTCAAGCTTCAACCTTGTAGCAAGAATTGGAATAACAGCTCCGAAAAGGGTTGACCACACCACCTGAATGGTCAGTGCTATAGCAATAACAGTAGCAATACTCTGCAGGGTGAGAATCGCGGGTATAGTAGTATCTCCGGACAACAGCAAAACCCGGAAATAGGTTATAGCACCGAGGCACAATGCCAGCAAAATGCTGATTGAAAGCTCTTTCCCTATTACCTTTAAAATATCTGTTGGATTCAGTTCATTTAACGCCAGGGCGCGAAGCACAACCGTTGCCGCCTGGGAGCCGGTATTACCACCTGTGGCGGTCAGCATGGGCATGTAAAAAGTCAATATAATGAGAGATTCAAGGGTATTCTGAAATCCCTGGATGATCAACCCGGTTAACAGGCTCAATATACCAAGCGTGATCACCCAGAATACCCGCTTTTTAAAATGAACAAAGGCGGGTACATCCAGGTATGTCTTCTCCTCCACCCGGCCACTGATGGCCATCAAACGTTCCATGTCTTCGGTCTGCTCTTCCCTGATAATATCGATAGCGTCATCATGGGTGATGATTCCGCACAGCCGGTTATTATAATCCACGATTGGAAGGGCGATAAGGTCGTATTCTTCGATTAATTGGGCTGCTTTTTCCTGGTCATCATCAACATACGCGTAAATCACCTCGGATTTCATAATACTTGATATTTTCTTCTTTGGCCTGGCAAGAATCAGGTTTCTGAGTGAAACAAAGCCTATCAGCTTTTCATGCTGGTCTGTAACATATATGTAGTAAATAGTCTCCCTGGAAGGAGCCTCTCTTCTTATCTTTTTTATGGATTTCTCAACCGTGTCATCCTCTACCAGTGTGGCAAAATCGGTGGTCATTATAGCACCCGCCGTGCCCTCACTGTAGGAGGTAAGGTTTAAAATATCATATCGCTCGCCGGGAGGAAGCAGTAATAGTAGTTTATCCGCAACGTTTTTTTCGAGATGCTGAAAAAGGTCGGCCCTGTCGTCGTGAGACATTTGCATTAAAAGTTCGGTAATATTCTTTTTCAACGGACCGGATACCAGCGACACCTGTACATCCATGTCCATGTAGGTAAATATCTCGGAACGCCTGTATACATCTACAAGGTTTAATATCTTCCATATCTCCTCCGGGTTGAGTAGACTCAGGTATTCCGCTATCTCTTTTTCATGCTGTTCGGCAAGAAAGGATTTCAAGATTGCGAATCTTTTGCGTTTAAGCAGATCTCTTAATTCTGGTACGAGTATTGGGTTTTTCATCTCCTGCCTCCTTGCCGTGAAAATGCCGGCAGGCAACTAACTCAACTTTTATGATATGCTTTATACCATGATATAAACTTTTCAAGTCCATCCTCGATTGGAGTATCCGGCGAATATCCTACAGCTGTAGAAAGATCATCAATATCAGCATAGGTGGTGAGAACATCCCCCGGCTGCATCGGGAGAAGTTCCATGTTGGCGTCTTTACCAAGAAGTTCTTCGATTACATGTATAAAATCCATTAAACCAACAGGCTGGTTATTTCCTATGTTATATACCCTGTAAGGAGCACTACTGCTTCCCGGATCCGGATGAATGTCATCCCAATTTTCGGTTGATGCAGGAATCTTCCATAAAATCCGGTATATCCCTTCAACAATATCATCTATATACGTAAAATCCCGTTCCATATCACCATAATTAAAAACCTGTATTTTCTCATCTTTCAAGATGGAATTGGTGAACATATAATATGCCATATCCGGGCGACCCCAGGGACCATACACCGTAAAAAAACGTAATCCCGTGGAAGGTATATCATATAAATGTGAATACACGTGTGCCATCAATTCGTTGGACTTTTTACTTGCGGCATACAGTGACACGGGATGATCCACGTTATCGTGAACCGAAAACGGGATCCGGGTGTTCATACCATAAACAGAACTTGAAGAGGCATATACCAGGTGCTTCACACTGTGATGCCGGCATCCCTCCAGTACATTCAGGAAGCCAACGATATTGCTGTCAATATATGCCCGGGGATTCTCAATGCTGTACCGTACGCCGGCCTGTGCCGCCAGGTGCACTACGTAATCAAATTTTTCTTCTTCAAACAACTTTTGCATACTGTCCGTATCAGCAAGATCAATTCTATGCAGCTTGTACCCTTCATACTCATTTTCAAGAATACTGTTTCTTGCTTCTTTCAGAGATACATCATAATAATCATTCATATTATCAAGACCGGTTACGTCCATGCCCTCTGATAACAACCGTCTTGCCATGTGAAATCCGATAAACCCAGCAGTGCCGGTTATAAGTATCTTCATACTAACTCCTGAATATTATTATTATCATACTAACATGATGGTATTTTTTCAGTACATGTCTACCATAGTTCAAATAATGCGCGAAAAAAATGCAGGTGGACACAAAACAAATAAAAACTCCCTGCCAATGGAACAACAGGGAGTACCCGCGTAATTCCTTAATTTGCGTCCCCCGGTTTAGTACCTGGTGGAATTCTCCAGGAATTCCTTCATTGTCTGTTCGGCGTCCTTTATTCCCTTATAATATGTTTCCGCGACATTTAAAACTGCATCGTAAAAATATGATAAATGGGGCACATAAAACTCCCGTTTCAATTCATTTCTGACTGGAAATGCCGTGTTATTTTTTATGTCCCCAAGTTTCTCGCCGTTAACAATCTTGTTCCCATTCATGATATGGGTAAAAATAATATCATCAGTACCAGCTTCAGTGGGGGAATTGTCCACAATTCTTACTTCGTTTGTGGTATCCTCATAATAGTTTTTTTCAATAATTATTGATTCTATCTTGTTTACTGTTGTCCCGTTTGTGTAGATAATAATGGAACGTGTCCGAAGAGCCCTTACCCTGTTTTTTACAAGATCGTCCCTTGTAAAATGATGCTTTTCCAGTTTTATATAATTATCACCCATGGTATATGTCATCTGGTAGGGAACAAGACGAATATTCTTAATTGTCATCAACTTGTATTTTGCGATTACATTCTCGATTTTTTTACTTAATTCAACTACCTGCTGGTCAAGCATCTTACCGTCTTCATCAAGATCTTTTGAAGTTAGTGAGTACTGCTGTTCCTTATTATTCGCGTCCTGGCTGAATGCCCCTGAAATACAGAATACAACGCATATAAGTATTGAAAACAGTAATAGAATCCTTCTATTCATCTGGGTCCTCCGGAATAATTGCTTTTTGCGTGTGTAAAACCCTGGTGGTACATCTTTCACCTGGTGTAGAAGTAATACCAGGAAAAACATTCACACAAAGTTTATAGTACTTTCTGTCATCCAAAAATATATATTAATAGTACATGGTATAAATATTTCAATAACAATTTATATTGAAAATGATCCAATCATTTTTTTTATTTGCAATAATTACCGTTTTAATGATTTACTTGCCTGACGGCCGTATAGTGATATTATAGCAGTTGTGACCCAATAATCAAGCTTAAGCAGGTATATTATGAAGACTGTTCTTATAGTAGATGCCACCGACTACAGAAAGGTTATCGAAAAATTGCTTCTTGTCAACGGGTATGATGTTATCTCGTCAGATTCGGCCTTCGACGCAATGGGTAAACTGAAAACATTTGATATTGACCTGGTTGTTTCTCAAGTATCATTGCCAGGGGATAATGCCTTTGATTTGTATAACTATCTCACCACTCATTATACCTTTATTCCCACCATAATGATTACACACATGGATATTGATTCTTTCTTTGACAAAATTTTTACCGAAGGTATCGGAAATGTTCTACCAGCCCCCGTAGATGAGCATGAATTCATGAATCTTGTTGATAAATTAATCAAGAAAAACAATATATTCGGTCTTAACAATTACCTGCCTGGTATTACAGATACAAGACGTATCAGGATACAATCATCCGGACAAATACAAAAAGCTATCAACATGGCACTGAAGAAAATTGAAGAATGGGGATTTCATGTATACAATCGCATGGTAGTAATGCTTGTTCTCAACGAGATGGCAATAAATGCCCTGTACCACTCACATGGCTATACGAAGGAAAAAGAGGCACGGATTCCAGTTACGCTGGGTGATGATGAATATGTTGATATATATATCGCCAGGAATACTGAATCGTATGGAATCGCGATAAATGATTACAAGGGGAAACTCACAAAGGAGAAGATCCTTGAAAGTATACAGAACATGATTGAACAGGAGCAACTTATTCTCAGGGCAGCTGAAACGGGTGAGGACATTTCCGAGTTCATCTCTGAAACCGGCCGGGGTATTGACCTTGTGCGCAAACTTACCGGGGAATATTATTTCATTATCAAGCGTGATGTGAGAACCGAGATAATTCTCTTGTTTACCCCCCGCAACCAGGGGGAGCAACCACCCCTCACCTCTCTTAAGATCATTGAGGACAGAAGAGAAGATTAACCTAGTTGCCTAAGGCAGCTTCTTCAGGTTAAGAAGAGAATGAATGATAATGGTGGGAATTATTATTATACCACCGATGAAGGCAGTTGAGGGGGGTACCTCCCCTGTCACCATCCACACCCAGACAGGACCAAGCGCCGATTCAATAAGCATGAAAAGGCTTACTTCCGGCGAAGGGATATACCTGGTGCCGGTTGCAAGAAGAACCTGCGCCAGCGGCATCTGGAACAGCCCCATGATAGCCAGGGCCATGTAACTTTGCGTATCCAGGGAAAAGGGATGGGCAAAGAATATACTGATTATGGCTGTAACACCCCCTCCCAAGCAAACCAGGGGTATTCTTTCCGCGGCGGGAAACCCACGAAGCAGGGTAAAATTACCTCCCATTATCAGGGCCATAAGCAGGGCATACAGGTTTCCGGAAAGGTCGTTGACCTCGAGAGAACCAGAGAAAATTATAATCACCCCGCATATGGCGGCAAATACTGCTATCCATGTACGAAGGGGGATGTGTTCTGTTAAAAACAGCCGGCTGAATATCGCGGCAAAGAATGGTCCGGCACTGAGAATTATTACCGTGTTTGCCACACTGGTATGGGATACCGACATGACAAAGAGAATACTGTTCACACCAAAAAGTATAGATGAAAAACCTGCAGGCCCACGAAAAAGCGGAAGCACCCGTCCCACTCTGCCCCTGTTTTGTATTAAAACCACAAGTGCCAGTGAAAGGAATATGCCGCTTCCCCGCCAGAAGGCCACGTTCCAGCCGCCTGTATCCGCAAGGCGTACCAGCAGGGCATCAAAGCTTATGCAGAATACCCCTGTCGCTGAAAAGGCCATTCCGCGAAGCTGGTTTTGCCTGTTATAATCCGTTAACAGTTTCATTGTATATTCGGTTCATCTTTTAACGTGTTAATAATATTGCTCCAAGTATAACACATGATTTCTTGAAATCCGCTTGCAAAAAATATATTTTCTATTTATATTGTGAAATCGACTCCTCCTGCCATTGATTCTGTGAAAAATCATGCGCTAAGGAGAAACGAGGTGGCTTTTAAGGATGAATATGATTTTGACCTTCTGGAAAACCAGATTGAAAACATCGTAATCAAGGAACTTGAAAAACAACTTGCCCTTGTTGAGAACCGGGACGTGTGCAAGTGCCGGGATTGTGTTATCGATATGGCCGCGCTGGCATTGAATCACCTGAAACCGGCTTACAGGTCATCTTTATCTATGAAAGGGTACCTGTACAAGCAGAACCTTCACGCGGGAAACAGGGACCAGGCTTACACCAAAGTGGTGAAGGATGCCATAAACAAAA
This sequence comes from uncultured Leptospiraceae bacterium, assembly GCA_964486725.1. Taxonomy (GTDB): domain Bacteria; phylum Spirochaetota; class UBA4802; order UBA4802; family UB4802; genus M55B154. The sequence goes on along the minus strand of CAZAOK010000043.1, from coordinate 1,534 downwards.
TAGCTGAGAATCCCTCTCATTAGATCATGCTGGTTTTTTCGCATCACACCTGGTATTCTCAGGTTTTGTCATTCTTTTCTTTCTTTCGTTTTTCAATATATTTCGTCAGTGTTTGAGACTTTTTTTAATACGCTGTATTTCATCCTCCATTTCCTTCTTACACTCTTTATCACTCTCATCCTTTATCTTCTCAGATAATTCTACTTTTTTCTTGAGCAGGTAATTATAGTTTTCTTTCAGATTCTCAATACTTTCTGCTTTTTCCGCTTTGTCAAATGCAAGCTTCTCCACCTTCGTTTCGCTTGATATTTCCTCTGATTCCTTACCGTGTCGCGGTTGATGATCTGTACCTCGGTGCTGAAAAGTCCCTGGTTAAACACCCTGCCCCGGGTAGACCCAACTTCGATGAAATCGCCGGGCCTGTAGCTTTTTGAAACCCGAAGCATGATACCTGCCATGGCATTACCAATGAGACTGGTAGATGACAGGGCTATCACCGCACTAAGCAATACCCCTATAAAGCTCAATATCTGCTTTCTTATTTCATGACTGATGGGAAGGAAAAGAACCACAAGAAACAGTCCGAAAAGAACAATAAGAATAGTTGCTACCTGTGAATAGTATGGTTCGGTCTGTTTCTTCCTGAAAATAGTCTTAATTATCCGGACAACAACAATGGTCAACGCTATTACAATGACTACACCAGTAAAAGGTGATACCTCTGACCATAATGAACTTATTATATCAAATACATATTCCATCGATATATTCAAATACACCGAATGTCATAAGTCAACTTATTTCTATTGATGATTTGAATTATCTGAATGGGAATATTCAGTCTTTTGATTCTTTATATGTTCACGCATAATCTGTATTTTTGTTTCCAATTGATCAAGATTCTTGTTTTTCTTTTGCTTTTGACTGGTATCGGTTTGTGACTGTTCCATTGAATACCTCCGCGTGTTAATTCTGTGGATGTATTTCAGCAGGTGAGATTAAAAGCACCGACAACTTTTATACCATTTTTTGTCTTTTCATTGTAGAGGTTCACCGCCTGCGGTGTAGGTGCGGATATCAATTCAATATCATGGTCTCCAACGACACTACGTGTATCTTCCGGAATCTGCATACGACCCTGGTCTCCTGTACCTATTACAAGCAACTCCGGCCCATAGTTGATAATCTCATCTATGTCTTCTGGTTGGCAGTTATGCCCATCATCCCTCCACCATTCAGGCCGTACTTTTTCGGGGTAGACGATCACATCGTTTGTATACATGTTGCCATCAATGATTATCTTTCCAAATGAGAATTCCTCTATTCGCATCCTTCCCTCTGTTTATATAAATTTCTGAAATACCTGGTACTTGCACTATAATACTGATTAACATTTCAGATGTAAATTCATGCATACCATTAAATATTATTAATGGATTTTGTTAGCAGGCAACCATCTCTCTCTTTATTAATACAATTAGGGGGTGAATTAAATACCGGGTAATAATATGAATTTCAATGTCAATTTTGAATG
>CAZAOK010000042.1:21070-31029 GCA_964486725.1 uncultured Leptospiraceae bacterium | reverse complement strand
TTCAAAATTGACATTGAAATTTGTTTTATTACCCGAAATTTAATTCACTCCCTTTAAATCATAGCTGAGTAATTACAAAAATTTCTTGATTTACTTTCACCTTTATCCATGATTGGTGTTTTCCCATAAACTACGGTCACAGGAAAAGATTATGATTGAACGATATTCACGAAAAGAAATTGCCGGGATCTGGTCGCTGGAAAACAAGTTCAGGATCTGGCTTGATATAGAAATTGCCGCGTGCCAGGCACATGCCAAAATGGGTACCATTCCCGAAGACGACCTGCGTATAATTGAAGAAAAAGCAGACTTCGATCTTGACAGGATAGAAGAGATCGAAAGCCAGGTACATCATGACGTGATCGCGTTTTTGACATCGGTTGCCGAGTTCGTTGGCCCCTCAAGCAGGTTCATCCACTTCGGCCTTACTTCAAGTGACATTGGTGATACCGCCCTTTCCATTCAGATGAAACAGGCAGGAACAATCCTCGCCAAGGATATACGTCAGCTCATGGAAGCATTGCATGCCAGGGCACTTGAACACAAAAATCTGCCCTGCATGGGACGTTCACACGGGGTACACGCGGAACCTACCACATTCGGGATCAAGATGGCCCTATACTATAAAGAGTTTGAACGAAACCTTGCCCGACTTGAAAGAGCTATCGAAAATATTTCTTTCGGTAAGATATCAGGTGCCGTGGGAACCTTCAGCAGTATCACGCCTGAAATTGAAACCATGGTATGCCATACACTTGGGCTTGAACCGGACCCCATTTCCACGCAGATAATCCAGCGTGACCGCCATGCCGAGTTCATGGCGGTGCTGGCCATCACCGCCGGCTCCCTTGACAAGCTTGCAACCGAAATTCGTCACCTGCAGAGAACCGAGGTTCGTGAAATCGAAGAGCCATTCCAGACAGGACAAAAAGGCTCTTCCGCAATGCCCCACAAGCGAAACCCTATCCTGTCTGAACGGGTATCAGGGATATCAAGGGTAATCAAGTCGAACCTGCAAACCGCGCTTGATAATATGACCCTCTGGCATGAAAGGGACATCTCCCATTCGTCAGCAGAGCGCATCATACTTCCCGACTCAACCATCGCCCTGGACTACATACTGGACAAGATGACGTTCATCATCAAGAATCTTCATGTATATCCCGAATCCATGCAGGAAAATATTGATCGAACCGGCGGATTATTCTTTTCCCAGTCACTTCTCTTGAAGCTGGTAGAGGCAGGCTACAGCCGTGAAGAAGCGTATGCTATTGTACAGGAGAACGCCATGCGGGTCTGGAAACGTGAAGGAACCCTGAAGCAGCTGGCATCCGGTGACAAACGGGTATCAGACCGCATCAGCGAAAGCGAAATTGACGATATATTCTCACTGGACAGGTATCTTGCTAATATTGATTATATCTTCAAAAAAACGGGTATCGCCTGAAAGCATCACACCCTGAACTTCTTCAGTGCCTCGTTCAGCGAGAGGGCCATTGATTTCAATTCATCAGCGCTTCTGGACAAGTCTTGTGCCCTTTCAACAAAAAGGCCCGCCTCAACGCTGACGGTTTGAATGGTATCGGTCACCTGGCCGGTATTCTGGCTCTGTTCGCTGGTCGCCCGGGACAGCTCATCAGAGAAATCACTGATACCCCTGATATTCTGGTTAATAATAGAGAAGTCTTCAACCCTTGCGGTAATGGTATGTATAAATCCATTGATTATTTCCGCACTGTTTTCAATATTCTGAACAATTGAGCCAAAGGCAGTATGCATCCTGTCAATATTCTTCATGTTATCCCGTATTTCTTCGTTCCCCTCGTTGATCAGGGCAGTGATATCCTTCACACTCTGCCCGGTACGGTCTGCCAGCTTTGATATCTCTTCGGCAACAACCGCGAATCCCTTCCCATGATCACCCGCCCTGGCAGCCTCGATTGACGCGTTTAGTGACAAGAGGTTTACCTGTTCGGCTATATCAGAAATCAGCTGGATCACGTTCAAAATATTTTCATAATGCTCAGCAACCCGTTGAAATCCCTCGGATGAGATCTTAACCATCTGGGCACCCTCACCCGCGCTATTCTCCACGTAGTCAAAGGAGTTGTTCACCTTCTGGGCGTCCTCGTTGAGCATATTCATAGCGTTATTCAACTGGCTTATACGTTCCTGCAATTCCTGTATATTCCTGTTCTCGTCAGATGACTCGGCGGCAATTTTTGAGAATGCTTCGGCAATTTCGTTTACCAGCCGTGCTGATTCATCCAGCAACTGTGCCTGGCGTGATGACGAGGTATTGATAACCGAACCCGATTCAGCTATAGACTCGGAGAATGAAGTTACCCTTTCAGTCATTTCCTTAGACTGCTTTATAAAACTTGAGATCACATCTTTAAAACCAATAAAATGGCGCACAAAGTCTTCCATTACGTCCCTTGACTTTACCAGCTTTATGTCCTTTGTCAGGTCACCATTGATATAATCCTCTAACATGGGCATCGCCACATCTATCGAACGGGAAAGCCCAATAAGGCGCAGGTTTACCAGGTAGCGAATTATGATGTTAATGATAAACATGATAATGGTAGCATAGAACGTTGCACTGTATACCCTGTAATACAACTTTGATTCATCAAATACGAAGACCAGTAACGCATCCTGTCCCTGGCCCTTATGATGAAAAAAAACTGATTTAGTACCATCAAAGACACCTTCAAATTTTCCATTTCCGCTTGTATTTATCGAGTGAAGACTGTCAATTGTTTTCGCGTATAAAAAATCCGGCTGTTTCCCCTGTGCAATAACGTCCCGCATCTCCCGGCCAGCAAGGCCGTTACGGGAACTCTTTATTATGGTTCCGTCATTTGAAATCAGAAAAATGATACCGTTATAATCACTTACCGCGACAGGTATAATCATCTCAGTGTCTTCATCATCTTCAGTTCGCAGGCTGTCCATGTAGTGAAACGCGTCACTGATCCTGGTGTCTATTGGACCTTTGACGGTATTTGACTGGAGGAAATAAAAGGCGACAAGCAACATTACAGACGTCAGCAATGTAACAGGCAAAACCACGCTGATGATTTTACTTCTCAATCGTTGCACGGCAACGGGGATACCCATTTTCCCCAGCGGATATGTCCTTTTATACCACACTATCATGGAATTATAACCCAGAAAAAGAAACACAAATATGCACACAAAAAACACGTAGAAATGAAAATAGATGTTTGTGTATCCAAACTTGAGATACATCAGCACGAACAACGGCAGGTATATGAACAGAAGGTACAAAATATTTATTAACATGGTAATGAGCGCGCTGTCAGCGAACATCTTACGAAGTTTTAACCTTGCCTCCTCGTCCTCATAACCAACAAACTTGACTATCCTTCGAACCGCGAACATGTAATATGAAAAAATACCGGTGAAAGAGAACAGGAAAAAAACCACATATGCCACCAGTAACCTGGTATCCTTGAAAAGGGGGAAGGCCACACTGAAAATAATGGTGAATATCATACCGTTAAAGACAATTACCATGCCCCCGTATTTCTGAAACTGTCTTATAAGTCCTTTTGGATCCATTATCACCTTCACACAATGGTAAAATAATATCAGTATTTACTGGTTTACATATATACAGAATCATTCAGTTTTTGCAATAACTTTTATCTATGTGGCATCATTACTTGATCCTGTTTTACTTGACGATATACATAAACTGGTATTCACTGAATACCAACTTACCGCAAATCAGAGGAAAATGATGGAGTATCCCCTTCAGGATATCAAAATACTTGATTTCACCTACCTGCTGCCGGGTCCATTCGGCACCATGATGCTGGCCGATCTCGGAGCGGATATTATCAAGATAGAGAACAGCACCAATTTCGATCTCATGCGAATGGTGCCACCCTTCGTTGACGGCATTTCGGCCGCCTATGCCCATATCAACAGGGGAAAGAAATCACTCACCCTGAACCTGAAAAAAAATGAAGCCCGCGATATAGTATTTCAGCTGGTAAAGGATTATGATATCGTTGTCGAACAATTCAGACCCGGGGTCATGGAGAAACTGGGTCTCGGATACCCCCAACTGAAAGCAATCAATGAAAAAATCATCTACTGCTCACTTACCGGTTACGGGCAAACCGGTTCATACAGTTCACGGGCGGGACATGATATCAATTACATGGCACTGTCCGGCGTTGAGTCATTTTCAGGCAGAATAGACTCGGGACCCTCACTATCGGGTATACAGGTAGCCGATATCGCAGGGGGGTCAAAGAACCTGGTGATAAGCGTGCTGGCCGCCTGTATTCAAAGATTACGTACAGGGCGCGGTGATTATATCGATGTATCCATAACCGACGGTGTCTTTTCAATGTCGCTTTTCTCAACGGCAGGTTTTCTGGCGGACGGGGAAGAGCCCTCGGCTGAAACCGGGATGCTTAACGGGGGCACCATATACGATTTTTACCGAACATCTGACCAGCGCTACCTGTCGGTGGGCCCCATTGAACCGAAGTTCTTCCAGTCATTCTGCGAGGCAGCGGGATGTGAACATCTCCTCTCCCCCGCAGCGTCAAACGAAGACACCATGCAGAAATCAAAAAAGGAAGTGGCAGAAATTATCGCCTCCAGGCCACTGAATTACTGGATAGAAAAATTCCGCGATCGCGATGCCTGCGTAGAACCTGTATACTCACTGTCCGAAGCAGTTGCCAATCCTCCCATCGCGGAGCGGAACATGATCATAACCATTACAAGCGAATCAGGAACAACCTTCCGCCAGGCAGCGTCCCCCATCAAATTCGCCTCTGGTAATTACAATGCCGCCACTGCCGGCAGCATGCCGGGCTATCACAACAGGGATATTCTTGCCTCCCTTGGTTACAGTGAATCAGAAATAATGACCCTTACAGAAAATGGTGCTATAGGTACTACATGAAGAAACTGAAATTTTACATAGAAACCTTCGGCTGCCAGATGAACAAAAGCGATTCCGAGTTGATGAACCTGTCTATGACCCGCTCAGGTTTTTCACCCGCGGCTGACGAAGGTGACGCGGATATCGTGATCTTTAATACATGCAGCGTGCGAAATCACGCCGAAGAGCGAGCCCTTTCCCGAATACGCAGGACACGATCTTCATTACCCCGGTCTATAATTGTGGTTGCCGGATGCATGGCACAGCGGCTTGGAACTGACCTGCTCAAAGATGATACCGTACAGATGGTGGTAGGCCCCTACAATACGCCAGCCATCGGCCGGCACCTGGACATGTACATCAATGGCAGGAAGCACCGGGAATATCTCTCCCAGGAACCCTCCGATTTCCACACCAGGATTGATCACGACCTGGCAGGGCATCCAGACGTAAAACCATGGCACAAGTGGGTGACCATTACCCATGGCTGTACCAATTTCTGCTCATACTGCATTGTCCCCTATGTTCGGGGCACCCTGATATCATTTCCCTCTGAGCAGATACTGGGCTATTGCAAACTTCTGGCTGACCATGGTATTACCGAAATCTCACTACTTGGCCAGAACGTCAACCAGTATGGCCAGGACAGCAACGACATCCCCTTTTACCGGCTGCTTGAAGGTGTTGCAGCCACAGGGGGTCTTGAACGTGTAAATTTTCTTACCTCCCATCCCATGGATTTCTCCGATGATATTATAAAGGTTATCAGGGACAATCCTGTCATATCCCGTTCACTGCATTTACCACTGCAGAGCGGCTCTGACAGGATACTCACGAAAATGAACCGTCATTACACGATGGCCCATTACATGAAAATAGTTGAAACAGCCCAAAGAGAACTTGACTATCACTCCCTGTCCACGGATCTTATTGTGGGATATCCCGGGGAAACAGTGGAAGACTATGGCAAAACCCTTGACGCGGTGAAAACCATACGATACGATGATGCTTTTACATACGCCTATTCCCCACGTGAAGGGACCGCGGCGTACAGCGAAGTTGAGACAATAACAAATGAAGAAAAGATGGAACGCCTGGGCACACTTATACAGGTTCAGCGTGCCATATCAGCAGAAAAGCTTCGGTCAAGGATTAACAATAATGAAGACCTTATCGTTGAAAAGATAAGCAAGAAATCGCCAGATGAGGTTATGGGGAAAACCTTCCTCAATCATCCGGTTGTAATGCCGGGTAGCTCAGACGATATCGGAAAGAAACTGCGGGTAACTATTACCGGCATTAAAGGTTCAACCCTGTATGGGAAAAGGATTGCATAATGTAACCGCACTACTGCTTATTACCCTCGTGGTAAACTGCATCTGCACGCTCCCCGCGTACGCCGTAACCGAAAAAAACCTGTATTTAGAAATACACAGGGCGTTTAATCAGAATCAAATGGACAGGGCGCATACTCTTGTGAAAAAATTTTACAAGAAGTATCCACGCAGCAACTATGTGGCTGATATCAGGTTGCTTGTAGCTGACCATGAAAATGATCCTGACGAGGCAATTGATCAATACAAAAAGATTATCAAGTATTACCGTTATTACCGTAAACGGGATCATGCCCAGTATCAAATATGCGCCATACTCTACCTGCTCTCAAGATGGGGGGAATTAAGTAAAGAAGCCTCTTTCGCCGTAAAGAATTTCCCGGAAAGCAGGTATACCGGTGATTTCCAGCTGTACCTGGTAAAATCATATGTCGTAACAAACAGGTACGAAGAGGGGGACGTGGCAACCAGCAGCGCACTTTCCTCCTCCCATGCGTATGATATGCTGGCACACACACTCCTGTTAAAATCTTCCATAACCCGGCATACCTGGGGATACTCACAAAACTATATCTCTTCACTTTCAGAGCTGGCACATGGATACAAAAATTCGGATGTATATCCCACAATACTGCTGCTTCTTGGAAATTTTTACGAAAATCGCAAAATGATAGATCACGCTTATTCCACGTATCTCCATGTCGCCACGGCATACCCCAGGTCACCGGAAGCCGGTTATTCACGCAAGAAAATCGCACTCATTGAAAAAATGAACCCGAAAAAAGTACACTTCATGCCTGATAAATCCCTCATCGCGGGAAGTGATGTAATTGACATACAACCAGAACGGGATATGAGTGACCAAAAGAAACAGGCAGTCGATGAATACTTCACTATCGCTCTTGGCCCCTTTTACAACCTGAAAAGGGCCGAGCAGATTCATCTGCTGCTTAAGAAAGACCTGTCCATGGTGCAGATCGCCAGGAAAAGAAACATGTACATGATATACGCCGGCAGGTTCACCAGTTCAGATTCTGCCATACGCATGAAGATACGTCTGGCCGAAGAACTGGGCATGAACGGCAACGTGGCACAGATGATATATAAAAATGAAAGATTCTACATCTACGGAGACTGAACACATGGAATCCAAACTGACTCCAATGATGAAACAATATCACGAAATCAAGAAGAAGCATCAGAATGATATTCTGTTCTTTCGAATGGGTGATTTCTACGAGATGTTTTTCGAGGACGCCAAGCTTGCGTCAAAAGTCCTGGATATCGCATTAACATCCAGGCAGAACGATATACCCATGTGCGGTTTGCCTTATCACGCGGCTGAGAGCTACATCGCCCGTCTTATCAAGGCAGGCTACAGGGTTGCCATCTGCGAACAGATGGAACAGGTCCCCTCGTCAGGCACAGTGGTGAGGCGGGACGTCATTCGTATCATCACACCCGGTACCGTCATCGAGTCTAACCTGCTGCAGTCTGACGATTTCAACTTTCTCGGCTCTGTTGTTGTGGGACCAAATTCAATTGGTATGGGATTTGCCGACCTTTCCACCGGGGATTTCTTCATTGCCACAACCAGCAAAACCATGGACATGTTTCGCGGTAATATCTCCCGGTTTAATCCCCGGGAGATACTTTTCAGGGAGCACAATGAAGGGGATGACTCCGTTTACAGTGAATTCATTCGGCAAAAAGGTATATCACTTGCCCGTACACATAAATGGTATTACGATACTGATTACCTTTCCGATACCATTAAAGATATTTACGGCACCGCTTCCCTCAAAGGACTTGGCCTGGAAGACCCGGTTGAAATACTGGCTGCGGGAGCCCTTCTCCATTACCTGCAGGATACCCAGCGAAGCGCCCTGGGCCATCTCAAGCATCCAAGAAGGCTTGTCACAAGCGACTACATGGTTCTTGATGATCAGACCATTACCAACCTGGAAATAATTGAAAACCAGCAGGAACGCTCCCGGTCACGTACACTCTTTTCGGTACTGAACTATACCAAAACAGCCATGGGCCGAAGGACACTGGAGCATATTCTTCTGCATCCCCTGCTTGACATGAAGCGAATTCAGGACCGCCTTGACTCGGTACAGTATTTTCACGAGTATCATCAGCTGACAGATACCATGCAGCAACATCTTGCCGGCATCCATGATATCGAACGTCTTGTATCACGGTTTTCCCTCAAGAGATTCTTTCCACGGGATTTTCTTTCACTGGCCCATTCCATACATTCAGTCTCTGCCATTGCACAATTACTGAAAAAACAGCCGGTATCCATAATGCCGGAGCTTCAGCAGGTTGACGGCAGGCTGGCTGAACTGGCCCATGATATTGAAACCACAATGGTTGATGAACCTCCACTTTCTCCCGAACAGGGACGGGTTATCCGTGAAGGTGTATCTGATGAACTTGACAGGCTGCATTCCCTGAAGGCGGATGCAAAGCAATGGATACTGGAATACCAGGAAGATGAAAAGAAGAAGCTGGGCATTCCCACCCTGAAAATCCGATACAACAGGGTATTGGGATACTACATAGAGATCAGCAAGGGGCAGTCCGGCAAGGTACCGGATGACTATTTCAGGAAACAGACACTTGTAGGCTCTGAACGGTATACCACTGAAAGCCTGCAGAAGTTTGAATCAGACATCGTCACCGCCTCTGAGCGAATAGTGGAAATGGAAAAAGAACTGATGGACGCCCTCTATTCCAGGGTGATAGCCCTGAGGGAACCCCTTCAGCAACTGGCGGCACACGTGGGAAAACTTGACTGTTTTACCTCTTTTGCCAGTGCTGCCATCGAACAGCGTTTCATTCGTCCATCAATCAGCCTGGAAGGAACCACCCGTATAACCAATGGCCGGCACCCGGTAGTAGAAAAATACTATACACGTGAAGTCTTTATACCTAACGACATCATGCTTGATGACACAGAAAATACCGTCAAGATAATCACCGGCCCCAACATGTCGGGTAAATCAACATATATACGAATGGCAGCCATAATTCAGCTTATGGCACAGGTAGGCTCATTCGTTCCGGCTGATGAAGCCGAGATCTGCCTGGCTGACCGCATCTTCACCCGGATAGGGGCTTCGGACAATATTGCCAGGGGAGAATCAACATTCCTTGTAGAGATGAACGAAACTGCACTGATACTGAATAACGCCACCGACAAGAGCCTTATCATCATGGATGAGATAGGCCGTGGAACCAGTACCTACGACGGCATGTCAATAGCGTGGGCGGTTGTAGAGTATATACAACGCTACCTGAAGGCGAAGACACTTTTTGCCACCCATTACCACGAACTGACAAAACTGGGCAACAGAAAAGGTATAAAGAATTATAACGTGATGGTGAAAGATTCGATTAATGGTATCGAGTTTCTTCACAAGGTAGTGCCGGGTGCAGCCGACAAGTCATACGGTATACATGTGGCACAACTGGCCGGAGTCCCTGCCCGGGTCACCTCAAGTGCGGGTAAAATCCTTGAAAAGATGGAAAAGAACAGGAAGACCGAAGTTCTTGAGAAAGAAGACTCAAGCTCGCAACAGCTTGATATATTCAATGCCGCCAATCACCGGGTGGTGCAGGCAATCAGCCAGATTGACATCGACAGGCTTACACCCATCGATGCCATAAATGAACTGCAC
>CAZAOK010000042.1:7443-20970 GCA_964486725.1 uncultured Leptospiraceae bacterium | reverse complement strand
CTACTTCTTCGCTACTTTAAACATGTCAATCATATCCAGCGGAATGGGAAAGACTGTAGTAGAATTATTCTCTGTTGCTATCTCGGTGAGGGTCTGCAGGTAACGCAGCTGAACAGAAATTGGATGTACTTCCATAAGCTTTGCCGCGTCAACCATCTTCGCCGCTGCCTGGAACTCACCCTCGGCACTGATAACCTTGGCCCGCCGGTCACGCTCGGCTTCTGCCTGTCTTGCCATTGCCCGCTGCATTTCCTGCGGCAGGTCAACGTGCTTAACCTCAACGGTAGTTACCTTAATGCCCCATGGATCAGTCTGCACATCAAGTATGCCCTGGATCTCTTCGTTAATCCGTTCACGGTCACTGAGCACCTCGTCAAGTTCAACCATACCAAGAATACTTCGCAGGGTTGTCTGTGCCAGCTGCGATGTGGCGTAGAGGTAGTCCTCCACTTCGTTTACCGCCTTGTTGGAGTCCATCACCCTGAAATATACAACAGCATTTACCTTGATGGACACGTTGTCCTTTGTGATAACATCCTGTGATGGGACATCCATGGTGACTATTCTCAGCGGCACACGAATCATCTTGTCAATAAATGGTATAACAATGACCAGTCCCGGCCCCTTCGGCCCCTTCGGCTCACCAAGCAATCTTCCAAGTCGAAAGATTACCGCTCTTTCGTATTCCCGTATAATCTTGATTGAAGATACCAGCAATAGCGCCAGCAGAATTAACAGGGTTGGTAATGCGTTTAACATCTTGATTCCTCCTACTCTTTTTTTTTAATGTATCTATGATACCATAAATTTAAGACAATTTTTTCACATGGACCAGCATTCCTTCCACGTTTTCCACAATAACACGATCGCCCTTGTGAATTTCGTCATCTGATTCAGCGTTCCATATTTCACCGTGTACCTGGACTTTGCCGCCAGGGGCGAAATCTTTAAGGGCCACACCCTTTTCTCCGATCATACCTTCTGTGCCGGTTGTAATTCGCTCAGAGTGCACGTTTAAAACAGCCCGCACCACAACAAATACGAATAATAATACAAATCCCAGAACAGCAATTATCTGTGTCATCGGTACCCTTCCCCCTGGAAGTGGCGAGTCAAACAGGATAGTTGAACCAATAACAAAGGCAACCATCCCGGCAACAGTAAGCAACCCGTAGCTGACTATTTGAAGTTCCAGTATAAATAGTATTATTGCAAGCAGAATAAGTATAATACCCGCGATATTGATGGGCAAAACCCGAACTGCCATGAGAAAGATAAAAAGTGATACGGCACCGGCAACTCCGGGAAAAATCATACCTGGATTTTTCAACTCAAACCCTATACCTGCCACCCCGATGATAAAAAGAAGAAACACCACCTGGGGATCAGCAAAATAATTCAGGATTTTCTGCTGCCAGTTCATGGGATATTCCAGAACACTGAGTCCGGTAGTGGAGAGTTTTACTTTTTCATTATTGATTGATATTTTTTTACCATCCAGCTTCACCATCAGGTCGTTCATATCCGAGGCTATCATGTCGATTACACCAAGCTTATAGGCCTCAACATTGGTACTGGAAATCGCGTCTTTTACCGCCTTTACCGTCCAGTCCACGTTGCGCCCCCTCATCTGCGACAGGCTCCTGGCATAAGCAACGGTGTCATTCAACACCTTCTTTTCCATGATGTCATCGCCTTTTTCTTGCTTCTCCTGGCTGAAATTCAACATTGGGCTCACCGGGTGCATGGCACCTATTTCGGTTCCGGGAGCCATTACCGCGTAATGAGACGCCAGCATTATATACGCTCCTGCGGAAGCAGCCTGTGCACCCCGGGGATAGGTATACACGATTACCGGTATCTTGGACGCAAGAATTTCCTTAATGATATCCCTCATGGTGGACATGAGTCCTCCTGGTGTATCCATCTGCAGCACTATAAACTGCGCCCCTTCATTGTTGGCTTTTTGTATTGAATTTATTATATGGTCTGCTATGATTGGATTAACAGAACCTTCAAGCTTTATTATGGAATATGTACCTTCGGCATGAAGTGAAACATTGCCAGCCGCGAAAACAAATGCCAGCATAAGAAGGACAAAGACAATTTTTTTCATGAAATAATTCTCCAGGTAATTAGATATAGACATGTTGACCAGATTATAAATAATAGTATCACTTCAGTATCATGTCAAGTGTAATGTACATATTCAGCTATGTAACATTTACACCGATAAGTATGGTATGCATCAATCAAGCTTAAAAAATATTTAACCACAAACGGATACAGGTATGAATAACAATAGTATACACGCACTCAAAATAATTCTGAATATTTCACTGACAATCCTCCTGTCGTTTGCCCTGGTATTCTGCACCACTATATCAGTGTATTCACAGAATGATGACAATACTTCCGTGGAGAAAACGGAGAAGCAGAAAGATGCTGATAAAGCCACAGAAAAAACCATCGATGATACTGCCGCAACAGAGAAAGCTTCAGAGGACAAATCCAAAGAAAGTAAAAAAGAAGATAAGAAAAATAACGATGAAAAGGCAGAAGAGAAACCTGACCCCGAAGACAAGAATGTCAAAATGATAGAAAAAACATTAAAATACGGCATTCACAAGAACAGGACGCATGCTATAAAAATGATTCTTTCCCTGAAAAAAGATTCCAGTAAAAAACACCTGGTAGAAATTCTAAATGAACAGATGAAAACGGAAGAGAATATGGAAGTAAAAAAGACGGCCATCACTACCGTGGCTGAACTCGGCGATACCAGTGCCATGCCATGGATTATTGATTCACTTGATGATCAATCTGACGATGTTCAAATCGCGGCCGTGTATGCTATAAAAAGAATGAAATACACTGCAGCGAAGGATACACTCATAAAGAAATTCAAGGAGCAGGACTTGAGCGAAGAGAGCAATCTCACCGAGGCCCTCATCCATACACTTGGCGAACTGGATGCACCAGAAATTACGAGTTACGTTATTGAATCCATCAAGGATACCCGGACAACAAACAATAATCGCCAGTTGCTGGTACTGTTTCTTGGAAACGTGAAATCAGGGACATCAAAAGATTTCCTGGTGCAGCTTCTTAAAGATTCACATGAGGACAAGAGAATCAGGGCATACGCCGCCAATTCACTGGCCCACATTGGTGACTCCTCGGTGGCCAGTCATATCAACAAGGTTATCGACGAGATTGAAGCCTACCCCCTCAGCAAGAGAAAGACCTTCTATAATTTACATATTTATTGCGTAGCCTCGCTGGCAAAACTTGGTGATGAGAGTGCCATTCCCCGTCTTGAAGACGCGCTGCAAAGCGACAACGCGGTGGTTCGTTTGCGTGCCATCAAGTTGATACAGGAACTGAAGACGAAAAGAACGATTGACATTTTGAAATACAAAATGGAATATGATCCCAGTCCAAAAGTACAAAATGCCGCCAAAGAAGCGCTAAAAGAGATGGGTGTTGAAGATAAAAAAGATGATAATGAAAAATGAAAACAGCACGAATCACCTCGTTGTACCAAAACAGGTACTGCTATTATTTTTATCCATAGCGGTATCCGCTATTATTATCGTTGTATTTATTGATCTCGTATTATTCCCGGTAATAATATTCGCGGTAAAGAACAAGGAGCTTTTTACCAGCCTGGTGAAAATATTCTCAATTGCCGGAATCATACTCATGATAGTGTATGGTGTATTATACCGTATGGTATCCCTCAAGAGAAAAGGGTTTACCCCCGGATCTATTGCCAGGCATTTCATAGGACGTCCCGGCAGGTACTTTCTCATCTTCCTTGCTGTTCTTTTTATGTTCTTTTTACTGGTTGGTTTTTTATACATGTTATTCCATGGAAACCACCTGTTGTTATATCAAATTCTGCATTAATCCCGGAACATTATGGCCCTTGTGAACGACTTTGATAAATATTTTCTACACCTGCCTCCACTGGCAAGAGAACCCGATTTCAGCAACTTCTGGGCTCATGCCATAAGTGAACAGAAGAAACAGCCCATGGAAGCCTCGTGTACACTGAATAAAAGACGGTCAACGGGGAAATTCAGCGCCTACGACCTGGTTTTCAATGGATTTCAGAAATCCCAACAGAATGGTTTATTGTATATACCCGACAGGGTAAACCGCCCCAACGTGGTAATCCTGTTGCATGATTATAACGACCCCCATTACTACATGAATTTTCCTTTTGACGAACAATTCGCCTACCTTGTACTGGTTATGCGTGGACATTCCATGCTGAACGTGGTGCAAGAGGAAAACCAGTCAACACCGGGATTCCTCATAGAGAACATCATGGATATACAACAGTATTACGTAACCGCCGTATATCTTGACACATTGCGGTCAATTGATGCCCTGAGACTTAATAACAGTATTAATTGCAGCAGAATCGGCATGATGGGGAAAGGTCTTGGTGCCGCGGCATCTGTTTTTACAGCCTCTTTTTCTGATCGGGTGAAAGCCCTTGTTCTGGAAACACCATCACTTACCTATCTTGAACTGAGCCAGAATCTTTCAGAGGGTGATGCCGCAAACGAGATAAACAACTTCATTGCGCAACACAAGTCTAAAAAGAAATCATTGAAAAAGAACCTTTCTTATGTTGATGCCTTGAATTTCTCTGATAACATCACATGCCCGGTATTATCCACCGTGGGATTCAAAGATACAGTTTCACCACCTGAAAGTGTCTTTGCCCTTTTTAATCATTTTCAATGCGATAAAACCATGGAAGTATATCCCGACCAGGGACACACAGCGGGTGGGAAAGACCAGTTTTCCAAATCAATTCAATGGTTGAAAGAAATGATCCCTGTTGAGTAGGGTCACGGTTACACTACGAGGGGAACAAAATTAGCATCTCCAATATCTTCTTCAATAACACTGCCACTCTCTTCCCTGGAATACCTGCGCAGCACCTGGCCTGAATTTGAATGAACAGGCACCACCATTACCCCTCCAGGGGCCATAAACTCAATCAGGCCTGGAGGAGTAGCATCTGCCACCGCTGCTACTATAATTACGTCATATTCACCACGTACACCGTCAAAACCACCATTATCATTATACACACAATGTACGTTATTCAGTCCCAGCTGAAATAATACCTGTCGTGCCCTTGTATGTAAATCATGTATACGTTCACAGGTGACCACTTTCCCGCATAATACCGAAAGGAGGGCAGCCTGGTATCCCGAACCGGTACCCACTTCAAGAACCCGAGAACTGCTTCGGATATCACATACCTGAAGCATACGGGCAATGGTTGATGGTCTTGATATTGTCTGTCCGAAACCGATGGGCAGCGATGTATCTTCATACGCCCTGTAACGCAAAGCCTCAGATACGAACAGGTGCCGGGGAATGCTGGCAAAAGCCTGCAAAAGAGAGGTTGAATAGATTCCTCCCGAACGAAGAGACTGGATCATAAGACCCATTGCCCTCTGAAAACGGTCACCTTCATCATTACGGTACAAAATAGCCTCCCCACTCAACACCTTTCTGCCCCTTGTACTCTACGTTCAAGGTAGTATCTGACCACCAGCCTTTTAACGACTTCATCTTGAAGGTAGAATAGACCAGTATATACCGGTATTCCTCGCTTTCCCGTATGCTGTCATAGATGGATCTCAGGCCGTCAAGCTGGCTGGCCCTGTACACTGCCCCACCGGTATTATCAGCAATTTTCTTGAGAACCGGGTCAGCTTCCCGAAAGGTTATAAAATAGACCGGTATAAAATGTGAGCGGGCAAAATCGATTATATTGTTATCAGTATACGTGGTAAATGAATCATCCGAGACAGAACCGTCTGTTACCACCACCACCCCCCGTCTTGATAACCTGGGTACAAGGTCGCCGATGGCATTATACAGCACACGGCCGAAATTTTTCCCATTACTATACTCACGTTCTCTCAGTGCACGAAGAGCCCTTCTTCTGCTCCAGTCGAAATCATTTCCCGTCCAGTAATCATCATTGAAGTTGAGTACTTTCAGGCGGTCATTCTTCTTCATCTTCTTGAGAATAAACTCGGACACCCAGGGTATCTCGTTATGAAAACCGCTGTCAGCATTGGAACGGTCAACACACAGCACCATGCTGGCAGAAGGTGGCCTGTTTTTCAGGTACTCCACGCTTACTGCCGGTATACGGGCGCTGTCCTCGGTTATAACAAAGTTATCACTGGTAAGCCCGTATACGGGATTTCCCCACCTGTTACGCACATTAATATAGAACGCAACCATGGGAAACTTGTTTGTATCTATGGATGTTACTTCAACTTCAAGATTGGTATACCTGCTCTGCAGGGGTGAAAAAACATATACTTCTTCAGAAGAAGTATCACAACAATACAGAAATCCGTCAGCATCAAAACGCGTTGACATCAGTTTTCTGAAATAATTATCATCATCCCACTCATTCATCCACCGGCTCTTTCCCGAATCCATGTCATACACGAAAAGGCCTTTCTTCTCATCACTGATTGACATGACGCTGCCATGGAAACTGATGCCCCGGGGCATTTGAAAGCCCGGGTTCTCAATATTCTTAATAAAATTTCCGGAATCATCAAAACTGGCCACCCGGCGGTTGCCTGTATCCGTTACATACACATGACCGTTGTGCATGGCAACACCGGTTGGATTATCAAGTTCACCTTCATACCTGCCCTTTTTCCCGAATGACAGAATAAACTTTCCCGAATCGTTGAACTTCTGTATCCTGTTATTACCCGAATCAACGGCATACACGTAATTACCATCTTCCCAGCAAACCCCCTGCGGCCCGTGAAACTCACCTTCATTGTTACCGGTTTTACCAAATTCCCTGAGCACTCTCCCGTCAATACCGGTAATTATCACCCTGTTGTTTTTAAAATCAGTGACGGCAAGGCGGTCATCATAGCAGTCAACACCGTAAAGTCTGCTGTCAAGACCCATATTTATTACATTTTCACCGTTGCCATTAGGGTCAAGCTTGATTATTTTACCCGATGAGAAAGAACTGATATACAGGTTCCTGGAAGTATCAATGGCCATATCCACCGGGTCTTTAAAGTGAAACCGTCCCAGGTTGGTTGATATATACTTGTCGGCCAGCACTAATTCAAATGGATAATCGGGGGCACCTACATCCGCTGCCCTCAGACGCAGGGTATCGATCTTTGTTCTTACCATAACATTGTCAGAAGACATTTCAGAAAGCAGTTCCCACTCATTTAAGGCTTCATTGGTAAAACCAGCCAGTTTATACGAACGCGCAAGGTATTCCCGCGCGGTATAATAATCGGGGTATTTGGCGATAGCTTTTCTGAAAAATTCTACCGCCGCCAGGTAATGCATCTGGTTGAAATGATGCATACCCTTTTTGAAATGACCCTTGGCTATTTCAAACACGGCAGAGGTATCCTGCTGCGCAAGAACTGGCACGATCATGATCATACAGAGTATTATTATGCTTGTTCTCTTAACGAGATTCTTCATTATTAAACTTTACCGGCTTCAAGGTTGGTAAATATCCAGCATTATGTCATATTAGTGTGATTATCGGTTATCAGGGGTAAATAGTCAATCAGATATTGATATATTTTGGCAGTTTTTCGTGGTTCTGCAGTCCTGAGAGAATAACCGCTAAGACGCTAAGTTCGCAAGGTTCGCAAAGATTCAAATATGAAAATAATAAAAAATATTTTTATTTCCCAATAATCCGGAAAGACCCAAAAATTATTTTACAGATTTCAGTGCTTCTCGCAGGAAGGATGCGGTGTATGACTTTTTATGTTTGGCCACGGTTTCGGGTGAACCCTCAACCAACAGTTCTCCGCCGGTATCTCCGCCTTCGGGGCCGAGATCGATTATCCAGTCGGCGGTCTTTATTACGTCGAGGTTGTGTTCTATCACGATAACAGTGTTGCCCCGGTCAACCAGCGAATTGAGTACATCAAGCAGCTTTTGAATGTCGGCGAAATGCAGCCCAGTTGTAGGCTCATCCAGGATGTAGAGGGTTCTGCCGGTTGACCGCTTTGAAAGTTCGGTTGCAAGCTTGATTCTCTGCGCCTCACCCCCCGAAAGTGTTGTGGCCGGCTGTCCAAGCCTGATATACCCCAGCCCCACCTGCTGCAGGGTTGCCAGCCTGTTTTTTACCGACGGGATATTTTCAAAAAGTTCTCGTGCTTCGTCAACCGTCATATCCAGCACTTCGTGTATGTTTCTGCCCTTGTAACGGATCTCCAGTGTTTCATGGTTGTACCGTTTTCCCTTGCAGACTTCGCAGGTAATGTAGATGTCCGGCAGAAAATGCATTTCTATTTTCTTTATTCCATCACCTTCGCATGCCTCGCACCGCCCCCCCGGCACGTTAAAGGAGAACCTGCCCGGCTTGTACCCGCGAACCTTCGAATCGGGCAGTTTAGAGAAAAGTTCACGGATGGGTGTGAATGTCCCCGTATAGGTTGCGGGATTTGAACGGGGAGTTCTGCCTATAGGTGACTGGTCGACGTCAATCACCTTGTCGATGTTATCAAGCCCCTTGATGGTCTCAAAGGCCCCGGGATACACCTTCGAGCGCATCACCAGGTGGGCCAGCGCCCTGTAGAGGATCTCAACCACCAGGGTGGATTTCCCCGACCCGGACACCCCGGTAACACAGGTGAACACACCCAGGGGAAACCGCACATCTATGTTTTTCAGATTATGCTCGGTGGCGTTGAGTATATCGATAAATCCAGAAGGCTCCCTTCGCGTACCCGGCACGGGTATCTTCTTTTTCCCGGAGAGATACTGCCCGGTCAGTGACTTGCTGTTTTTTATAATCTGCTGCGGCGTGCCTTCTGCCACCACGTAGCCCCCGTCAAGCCCCGCCCCGGGCCCCAGGTCTACAACGTAGTCAGCGTCCATGATAGTCTCCTCGTCGTGTTCCACCACTATAACGGTGTTTCCCAGGTCGCGCAGTTCGTGGAGTGTATCAAGCAGCTTGCGGTTATCACGCTGATGCAGGCCGATGCTGGGTTCATCCAGTATGTAGAGCACACCGGTGAGGCTTGAGCCGATCTGCGTGGCAAGACGTATACGCTGCGCCTCCCCACCCGAGAGTGTGCCCGCCGCCCTGTCCAGGGTGAGATAATCGATGCCCACATCAATGAGAAACTTGAGCCTGGCCCGGATCTCTTTCATCACCTGCCGGGCAATGAGCATTTCCGTTTCAGTCAGTTTTATGTTTTGAAAAAATATATCGGCGGCCTTGATGGACATGGTGTTTATTTCACCGATATTGTAATCACCAACCTTCACCGCCATGCTTTCAGGGCGCAGCCTGTGTCCCCCGCAGGCATCACACACCTGGTTGGACATAAAACCTTCAAGCCAGTCGCGAATACCCTGGGACTGTGTTTCACGGTAGCGCCTTTCCAGGTTGGGTATCACCCCTTCAAAGGGCTTTTTGAATTTGTATACCGCGTCATCACGGTTTATGTTGAATTGTATCTTTACCGAACCCGACCCGTAGAGCACCACGGTTTTAACCTTTTCTGGAAGGTCCTTCCATGGTGTGGCGGGATCAAATTCAAGGTTTCTTGCCAGTGTTTCTATCTGCTCACGGTACCAGTAGCTGTTCGATTTGCCCCATACCTCGAGGGCCCCGTTTGACAGGGGTTTTTCGGGATCGGCGATAATAAGATCAGGAGAGAATCGCATAAGCACACCCAGGCCGCCGCATCGTTCACAAGCCCCGTAAGGGCTGTTAAAAGAAAACATGCGGGGGGACAGTTCAGGCATGGATATACCACAGTCAGGACATGTAAGGCTTGTTGATACCAGCCGCTCCTTCTCACCCGTGATCAGCAGAACAAGCCCATCGGCAAGGTCGATGGCAGACTCGATAGACTCGGCAAGACGGGGACGTATTCCTTCTTTCAGCACGATTCGGTCTACCACCACTTCAACGGTGTGCTTCTTGTTCTTTTCGAGGGTGATTTCCTCGTCAAGCTGGCGAATCTCACCATCGATACGGGCCCGCACGAAGCCTTTTTTCCGAATAGAATCCAGCTCGTCTGCCTGTGTGCCTTTTTTTCCACGCACCACGGGTGCCAGCACCTGCAGCTTTGTGCCATTGTCCATGGTGAGTATGTTATCCACTATCTGGTCAATTGACTGGGAGGTGATGCGCTTGCCGCAGTTGTGGCAGTATGGCACCCCAACACGGGCGAACAAAAGCCGCAGGTAATCATGAATTTCTGTTACTGTACCCACCGTTGAACGGGGGTTCCTATGGGTGGTTTTCTGTTCGATGGAGATGGCAGGTGACAGTCCCTCGATGAGGTCAACATCAGGCTTCTCCATCTGCCCGAGAAACTGCCGGGCGTATGCTGACAGCGACTCAACATACCTTCGCTGACCCTCAGCATAGATAGTATCAAACGCAAGAGAGGACTTCCCAGATCCGGAAAGTCCCGTAATAACTATAAATTCATCCCGGGGTAAGTCGAGAGAGATGTCCTTGAGATTATGCTCCCTGGCACCCCTGATACGGATTGTCTTTTTGTTCATATCTGTGTAACATTGATAGATCCGCACATGGGACATACAATTTCAATATCGTCCAGGTCGAGATCTTTAGGCTTGAGAACCACATCTTCCCACCTGTAATCACAGTCTTCACAGGCAAGACTCACTTCAAGCTTCTTCTCGGCCTCTTCGAAGAGTTCATCGTCCTCTTCAAATATTTCTTTCTCGTCCTCGTCTACCAGTTCTTCTTCGATGTTGTCTTCGTAGAATTCATCTTCGTAAACTTCATCATCAAAATCTTTTTCAAATTCGTTCATGATAACGCCACCCTGTTGAAAAGTGTCAATGTAAAGTGTAACTCAAATATTACGAAAGTCAAGTTATACTGTTCATCAAGGTAAATAACAAGTCCCGCACTTACAAATAATTAATTGCTCTTGCTTACACCTGAAAAATAAACCCCCGATAGGTCAATAAAAAATATAACCCGGCAGTAAAAAAATGTATACTTTACAGGAAACATTGTATATATTTTTAACACTTTACGCATCAATGTTAAGTTTTTTGTCATTCACACTGCCCCGTGTACCCGGTTTGATAAGTTCCATTTTTTTCTCTTGAAGCCGGGGTTTTTCTTTTTTAATTTTTTTCTGCTCTTTTTTCACATCGGGAGGCATGTCAATTGTATTTGTGACAACGATATCCCAGATCCCAAAAAATCCCCCTGCCCCTGAATATTCCACAAAATGAATTTTCACTTCTCCGTCTACCGTGGTTTCCCGTGGTATTTTAATACGAACAAGCTGCCCGGCAGATGACAGGTCGTTAAACCGTACTCGCTTCAGCTTTTTACCGTCGGCTGATATCTCAAGGATGGCAGGTATGCCTGCATCTTCGGGAGACGCAAAGGTTACGAAATCAATCCAGAGGTAATAATCCTTATGCATGTGAAGACCGGTTATGTGAAGCTGCGACCCGTATTTCGAAGTAAACCACGCCACGTTGTCTTTCACCGGCGGCTTGTCTTCATTCACCTCGATGTGCCTGATCTTTGACCACTTTACCAGTTCTTTGTATGTCAGTGGAGAAATAAAGTCTGACATGGCTTTATCAGCGTTTTTCCCCATCTGGTATACCCGCAGGAAAGGGGTGTCACTTTTTGCGGGTACAGCCGGTTTCTCTTCAGCTGGAAGTATCGTTATCATTACAGTAAGAATTGTCATTGCACCCAGTACGCTGGAAATGATTCCCGATTTTATATATTTCATTGTGCCTGCTCAGCCTCCCTGGTTGCATGGATACCAGTAGTATTGCGGTATATTGTTAGTGTTTTCAAGTACAAAATAGTAAAGTTACCCTTTAATTATAGTGGGTGAATTAAATATCGGGTAATAACACAAATTTAAATGTCAATTCTGAATGAAGAAGGGCACATTCCTCTTTGTCATGCGAACGTACACTACGAAGCCCCCTATATCCAACTGACTTGTATCACGGGTCACTTGAATGTAACCCGAAATTTAAATCACTCCTTAATTATATATCTTGACATTAGAATTAACGTCGACTACAATCGACATTATTAACCTATAACGTCGAACGAGGACGACATTATGCTCAATGAATTATTCGCAATTCAACAAAGGATTATATCTTCAGTTAAAACTGATTTTAAAAGGTTTCTATTCAAATCCATTAACTGGGATAACCCACTCATTGCAATAGTTGGCGCACGTGGTACAGGCAAAACAACCCTGGTCTTACAGCACTTTCTGGAAAAATACAATTCCATAGAAAAATGTTTATATATCAGTGCTGATAATCCACTGGTTCTGAAAAATGGTTTGTACGATACCATAAATGACTATTTCAAAAAATACGGCGAATGTGTAATTATTGACGAAGTACACAAACATCCGGACTGGAGTATTGACATAAAAGCCCTGCATGACTCTTATCCAGTGAAAAAAATAATAATCTCTGGAAGTTCAGCCCTCAACATCCTTGGCGAGAAGGGTGATCTTTCACGTCGAATTATTGTATATAAACTTCCCTGCATGTCATTCAGGGAGTACCTTAATTTCAAGTTCAATATTAATCTATCTCCAATTTCAATTGAAGAGTTATTAAAAAATCCGTTAACCCATAGTCACATTGCAATGGATAACATTTCGCATGTCCTTGGAGAATTCAACAACTACCTGAGATATGGCAGTTATCCGTTTTTCAAGAATTATAATTATGATGAATATGTTTCAATTTTATCAAACATATTGGACAAGGTTGTCTATGAAGATATTCCAGCGGTAAGCAAAATAATCAGTTCATCCAGCCTGAAATTGAAAAAGCTTATTGGTTATATTGCCTTAAGCACTGTTCCTGTTTTCAACATTGAAAACCTTACAAGAGAAATTGAGATATCACGGGATACACTGTATGATTTCTTTAATTTACTTCAAAGGGCAGAAATACTAAATATTGTGAAAACACGTTCAAAAAATGTAAAAGTAATGAAGAATTCCAAGATATTATTTAAGTCCCCCAATTACTATCATGCAATCGCCGGAGAATTCTGGAAACATCCATTAGAACCCGGTAACACAAGGGAAGCGTTTTTTGCGGGTTCAATACCCGAAAATTACCTGCTTTATACATCGCGTATGGTCGATTTTGAAATACTATTACCGGGTCCAAAAGTAATTGAGATTGAGGTCGGCGGTAAGACAAAAAGCAAGAAACAAATAGGTAATACCAATAATGGTTTTATCTTTAAAGATAATATCGAAACCGGTAACGACAGGGAAATTCCATTATATCTTGCTGGTTTCCTGTATTGAATTAGCTGGCATACGCAGTAAAATATTATGTTGACATGTGCTTCAGGCAGGGGTATGTTATATACATTCCAATTTTGAATTTCAGGAGCAATTGTATGAAAGGGTTACATGCACTGTTCATAATCGCTATAGCAATGGTTGTGTT
>CAZAOK010000042.1:0-7343 GCA_964486725.1 uncultured Leptospiraceae bacterium | reverse complement strand
ATCAACTGGGTTCGCATCACCGGACGCTGGACGGTTGAGCGTGACCTGCACACCTCATACATGGTGCAGCATAAGCAGAAAGCCTACCAGTGGGGATACAATCCACTTATCAACGCCAATACCATCATCAGCAGTGAGGTATTTGACGGGTACACAGAGATTAAGGCAGAATTCACACCAGTACGGCCCTACAAGGAAGGACAATACGTGATGATACCATTTGCTATCGAAGATTACCGTAATCTTTACGGGGTTCGGTTGTCAGGAACGGCAAACAACCTGAACAAGGCCGCCTTCATTCAGTCGCGAACGAAAGACACTACCCGGCCAAGGTCAGAAAAATGGAATTTTGAGATTGCCGAACATAAATCCGCGAAGATCGATGTATCGTACAACAACCCGGTACGGGTTCGGCTTGTATTTACCAGTGATAAAACAGTTGAGCTCTTGATCAACGGAGAGAAGGTTATGGACTACACCTTCAGAAATGCAGTAAACAGCGGACGCCTTGGTATCAGCAGCTATCACGTGTCCATGAAGGTTGACCGGTATACCGTAAAGAAAAATAATGAAGTGCTGCTTGATGATGAATTCACCGAAGACACCATCAAGCGGTTTGTAGTAAAAGGCGAGTTGAAGAAGAAGGATGACGACGAATAAAACCTCTTACCTGATCAGCCGCATCACCGCGTCGGCATCCAGGTTGTGAAAGGCACCCATTGCTGACCGGGGGTTTTCAGGCATAACGGCCTGAATGCTTTCCATCTGCTTTTGCGCCGCTGCCCCGTCAATCATGTCTGATGCCAGTATATTTTCCGCTTCGATCTGCAGCCTCGAGATAGCGTTTATATTTTCCCGCATAAGGCCATCAAGCTGTTCAGTCTTGGCATCCAGGATGCTGCCATTCACCTGCTCACCAACGAATTCACGAAGCACCGCGTTCCCTTCAAAGCGCACACTGCTCAGTATCTCCTGCTGCCGGGGGGCTCCTTTTGCAAGGTCTTCCCGAAGCTGGTTCATTCCATCATGTATGGTTTGATTTCTTGTAAGGGATGTCTGCGTGTCTTTGAGCTTATTCTGTATGGTGTCAAGACGTGACAACACCTTTTTCTCGATGGCTACGCTATCGGTTTTGACTTCTTTGTTACGGTTCTGTGATGATCGCTCATCAACGTTCTTCTGGTTGTTTATTCTCCGGGCGGAACCCAGTATGGATTCTACAGATATTTTCATTGGTAATCACCCTCCTTTGCGTTATCTATAACCCTGGCCTCCTGACGGGTTCCGACAATAAAGCTCCCAATTGATCAATACTACCCGCAGGCATTAATACAGTCAAACATTAATTTATCATGAGACATAATAATATATCGGTAAGTTTTCATGAACGCTTTAGTTATAAGTCTTTACCGCAAAGGCGTTAAGGCCGCAAAGTTCGCGAAGAAGGATATTTTATATATTTGGGTCTTTCCGGATTATTGGGAATTGAAAATAATTTTTTATAACAATAATCTATGAAATCGCAATTTACATGATTATTTATTCAGTTCCGCTGGCAGCGGTGACGGGTTCTTTTTCGCCTTTGTCCATTTTGAAAGAGATTACCTTTGATACGCCGGGTTCTTCCATGGTGACGCCGTAGAGGGTGTCACCCACGCTCATGGTTTTCTTGTTGTGGGAAACGATGATAAACTGTGTGGTGCGTGAGAACCGCTGCAGAAGGCGGATAAAGCGGCCGATGTTCTCTTCGTCGAGGGCGGCATCGATCTCATCGAGAAAACAGAATGGAGAGGCCTTCACCATGTAAATGGCAAACAACAGGGACACGGCGATGAGGGAACGCTCTCCCCCTGAAAGCACGTTGATGTTCTTGTTCTTCTTTCCGGGAGGTCGCACGATAATGTCTATACCGCTTTCAAGCACGTTGTCCACATCGGTCAATTCTATGGTGGCATTACCACCGTTGAAGAGTTGCCTGAAAATTTCTGAAAAATTCTTCTCTATCTCTTTGAATGTCTGCAGAAACATGTCGATTGACTGCTGGTTAATCTCGCCAATAACGGATATGATGTCTTCACGTGCTTTTTCTATGTCTTTTTTCTGGTTTATATAGTATTCAAATCTCTTTTTCAGATCCTTGTATTCTTCGATGGCAAGGTTGTTGATGGGGCCAAGCTCCTGTATCTGCTTTTTCACGTTCTGCAGTTCCTGTGACACCTGGTTTGACTGAGACTCGTCAATTGGCTGTTCCTTCACGTCACCGATCTTTACCTCGTATTCGGTCCAGAGATATTCTTCAACCGCGTTTATCCTGAACTGCACCTCTATAAGTGATTTATCCAGGGAACTGATCCTCTCTACCAGCCTCTGCAGCTGTTCGGTGTCTTTCCTGGATACGTTTTTTCTGCCGACGATCTTCTCTTCGATCTCGCTTCTTTTGTCGGACAGGTCGGCTATCCTTGTTCGCAGGTCTTCGCTCTTCTCGTTGAACTCCACCAGCCTGCCCTCAAGCTCGTCGATCTCGTTTTCAAGTTCTTTGATGGTAAGGGCTGTTCTCTCAAGGTCGGTCTGAAAATGCGATACCTGTTTCTGAATGTCCTGTATCTGCCTGTCCAGCGACTGCACGTGTTTCTCTATCCAGTCTTTCTCGTTCTCATTACGTGAGAGGTCTTTTTCCACGCGGGTAATCATGCCGTTGATTCCCTCGAGTTCTTCCTGTTCATTGCGAATATGCTCTTCCAGCATATTTATCTCGCCACGCAGGGAGTCGATGTCCTGTGAAACGGTGTGTATCTTTCTGTCAAGGTCTTCTTTCTCGGCGTGCACACCCGTTTTATCAAACAGGATAGACCTGAAACCGTCTTCGTAGCTTTCAAACTTTTCTATATAATCACGCAATACCGATACATCAAGGGATGAAAGCACCTTAAGTGCCTCTTCATGCATGGATACCTTCAGGTGGCGCATGGACTGCTGCACCCCGTATTCGATCTCTTTCAGTTGGTGATATATATGCCCCCGAACTTCCTGGCGTTCTTTTTCTGATCCTTCAAGTTCGGCTTTTCTCTTTTCTATGGCGTCAACCAGCCGCTTGATAACCACCTCGAGGGCGTTTCGTAATTCTCTCAAACGGTTTTCATTCTCTTTTATGTTCTTCTTGTTCTGTTCAATCTTGTCCCTGGCGCCGTGTATGTTCTCAATCTTTCGCTTGCGGCTGGCGTAAAATTCTTCAAGCCGTTTCTTGTCTTCCTGTATTCTGTGCTGAATATCATTTCCCGACTGGATATTCTTTTCACGCTCTACTCCAAGCCTTTCCATGTTGCCATTAAGCTCGTGGATGTTTTTATGCAGGGATTCTGTACGCTTCCTGTGTTCATCGATCATGGACCGGTTTTTATCGGTCTTGCTGTCGATGTCTTCAACCTTTATTCGGTAGGTGTGCAGCTTTTTGTCCCACTCAAAAAGCTGCAGCTGAATGTCATTCTTTCGTTTCTCGTCACGCTCATTCTCAGAAGATATCATGGATACCTTCTTTGAAAGCTCCTCCCTTTCACGTACGAGGCGGTCATTGTCGTCCGCCAGCTTTTCATTTCTTTTGGTAAGCTCACGGTACTTGTGGAGGTTTAACTGTATATCATAGCGTTTGAGTTTTTCCTTGAGATTGAAATACTCTCTGGTTTTATCAGCCTGTCTTGCTTTCAGGTCTTTTTCCCGTTCGATCTCTTTTATGATATCGTTGATTCTCTCGAGATTTTCGCTGGTATCATGCAGTTTCTTCAGTGACTCTTTCTTCTGCACCTTGTAACGGGATATACCGGCAGCTTCTTCGAAGACGTAGCGACGCTCTTCGGCCCTGGTTGAGAGAATAAGGTCGATCTTTCCCTGCTCCATCACCGAATAGGCGGCCTTGCCGATACCAGTGTCCATGAAAAGCTGTTCGATATCTTTTAGGCGGACGGGAGACTTGTTGATGAGGTATTCTGATTCGCCGTCACGAAACACGCGGCGGGTTACAATGACATTGTCAGAATCAAAATCAAGTATGTGGCCGGAATTGTCCAGCACAAGCGAAACTTCTGACAGTGAAAGGGGTTTTCGCTGATCGGTGCCGCTGAAAATCACGTCTTCCATCTTTTCACCGCGAATGTTTCGGGCCTGTTTCTCACCCAGAACCCATTTCACGGCATCCACCACGTTGGATTTGCCGCATCCGTTGGGACCCACTACCACGGTGAGTCCCTTCTCAAACGGTATTTTTGTCTTATCGGCAAAAGACTTGAAGCCGAACATTTCAATTGATTTAAGGTGCATATTGCAAACTTCTCGCGTTTTTAAGGATTAGATTCTTTTTTTCTCAATTACCGGGTCACACTTCATGTACGGGTACCATTAAAAGCAAGTACCCCGTGACGGCATTGCGGAATTGTTGTTTGTATTCTTACACCCGACATGAAGGTTCAGGACGATATTTAGCAGGATATACCCCCTTCATTGCAAGAACAATTTTTCAAATGAATTGCTTTTTTGGGGGGATTGTGGAAAGTGATTGAAATACCGAAAAGCAGGATCAATTACTGGTTAATATAAATATTTATTTGATAGTTAAAAAAGTATTGCCTTTCTAGTCAACATTATCTATACTTTTAATACATTTTTTACGTTATGTTCACAACTTCTTGATTTCCCATAAATATACAGGAATTATCAATCAGGCGGTTGTCTTATGGAAGTGAAATTGCTGATCATTATTTGCCACTGGAGATACCAATGCAGAATGAAAATTACATGTCCATACCCTCTTCTATCCTGAAAACCTTTATTGCCCTGTATATCATACATCCGCTGACATATTTCGTGATCATACTGCTGGCTATAGGGTTCAGTGATTTCTTCAAACTGGCATCTATTATCGCAATTCTTGCACCCCCCATTATTGCTGTTTTTTTTGTATTGTTTTTTCTCACCAATAAAAAGCTGAAAGAATATATCAACGCGTACCTGCATGGTGAAGAAGTGAACATGGAGCAGATGAAGCTTTTTGTTAATAATTATTCAAAGAGAGTATCCACCTATCTCCTTATAGGCTGTGCCGGCGGCCCGCTTCTTACTGCCATTCTGGGTATGATGATGGGGCTGTTCTTCTCATGGCAGCAGGCGTTTTTCTTCTTTATCCTGGGTGATATCACCGCACTGATCGTTACCTACATACTCTATTATGTTTCGAAAACAAAGCTCTACCCGTTTTCAGGGGTGATAGACTACCACCCCCTGAGGCTTGTATACAAGTTCTCCATACCAATACTTGCAACCATTCTTACGGTTCTGACACTGGCAAGTGTGGCAATATACAAAATAAGTCTTGCAAATAATTTCTCCCTGTACCAGTCAAATATCAATTCGTCTGTATCTGAGGTTGCCTCTTCTATTAACAACTCGTTTAACAATATTGTAATCCGGCTTGAAGCCTACAGCACTAATCCCGTAGTGAGCTCAATGGATTTCAACAGTGGTCAGTCATTCCTCTATGCACTGCACAGGGACAGGCCTGACATTATCGAATTTTATTTTTTAGCAAAGAGGAACGGTGACAGCATTACCAGTATAGGAAAACGGGCAAATATATCAGACAGGGGCTATTTCAGGGAAGCCGTCTCAACCGGAAAACCAGCATTCTCAGATCCCATAGTAAACAAGGTTACCGGCAAGGATATCGTGGTAGCTGCCATTCCGGTTAAATCAGGTAATTACGTGAACGGTGTAATGGGAACCACAATTGAGATAAACAGTATCAAGAAAAAACTTTCCGAAACAAGAATCACCGATTCTTCATATTTCACAATAATATCAAGTGACAGCAGGATCGTATATCATCCTGACAAAGATATCTTCAATAAAAAGATAGGTGCTGATATTACCAGTGACATGCAGGGATACGATAATGTTGAGACACTCACAGAGAAGAAAGACGGGGTGCAAACCCTTATGTTCAATGGGAAAAACATGTCAGCCATATCATTGCCATTACCATTACTTGATGCCAGCCTGATTCTTATGATGGACAGCGATGAGTTTTACGATACTATCAACCTTTTGATGCTACAGATAATCATAGCACTTATCATTATCTCGGGAATTGTTGTATACATAATATCTTATATAACCCTGCGCATTTCACGTCCCATTCATAATACCATTGAGATCTTTTCACTCATTTCGCAGGGAGACCTCACCGTTGAATCAAACGACTACCTTGCTGACGAGTTTGGAGAACTCATCAGGTCGCTTAAACTTCTGTTGCGTAAACTGAAAGAGGTAATCCAGATATCCATCAATTCTTCCCAGCAGCTTGCCAGCGGTTCAGAGAACCTTTCGGCAACCAGCCAGGACCTTGCGCAGAACGCCCAGGGACAGGCGGCCTCTGTTGAAGAGGCTTCTGCGTCACTTGAAGAGATATCCACTTCCATCGATCATATCGCTGAAAATACCAGCAACCAGTCAGAGCTGGCAAACACCACACTCAAATCCATGGAAGAACTTGAAGATTTCATACGCCAGGTATCCTCCCAGTCTGAGAACGCGTTGCGAATGGCAGAAAATTCAGCAAACGAAGCTGAAAAAGGCAATAAGCTTATGCAACAGACAATTGAAGGAATGAATAGTATTAATAAAAGAACCAACGAAATCTCTGAAATAGTAAGCATGATAAGTGATATTTCTGACCAGGTAAATCTTTTGTCCCTTAACGCCGCAATTGAAGCTGCCCGTGCAGGCGATCAAGGAAAAGGTTTTGCGGTTGTAGCGGATGAAATCAGTAAACTTGCAGAGAAAACGGCCGAAAGTACAAAGAATATCTCAAACCTGCTGGGGCAGGGATTGAATGATGTAGCAACTGGCAGACAGTTTCTTGATGACACGTCACAAGCTTTTGCCAATATCATGGATAATATTGAGAAAACCAATTCAATCGTAAAAACCATCGCCGAGTACACCGGAAGACAGCTGGAATTCAGCCAAAAGGTACTTGAAGATACACGTCGTGTAAGTGAAATGGCAGATAGCATCTCATTTGCCACCAATGAACAAAAGGAGACTAACCGTGAAATGATCAATACGGTTAACCAGATCAACGAACTCACCCAATCGGTAGCTGCCAGTGCCGAGGAGATCGCTTCTTCTGCTGAAGAAATAAATGGCCAGGCAGAATCCCTCAATACCCATATCGAATTTTTTCATGTCAACAAGAACGAGATAATTTTCGATGAACCGGGTATAGATGCTGAAACAGAAGAGGAAGAAAAATAGATATATATTTGACTGAATTTTACTTGTGCCAGTATTAAACG
>CAZAOK010000041.1:0-31435 GCA_964486725.1 uncultured Leptospiraceae bacterium | reverse complement strand
TATTTCGTGATATAACTGGCTCTACACCAACCGCATACAGGGAAAAACTACATACTGATCACGAAAAATAATTGATTATTTATCTTTTTGCATGGATAATAAGAAAATTACTTTACAGTACAAAAGCGTTTCCTTATAAGTAAGCATATTTCGTATTATACAACAGTGAGGTAATATATGAAAAAGACAATTATAATATCCGGTATCGTTATACTCTTACTTGCCCTTTTGCTTGCAATTGACGCCTTCACTTTTGGTAAATCATTTGCCTACCTGAAGCACATATTTTTCGGACCGCCTGTTGATCCGCAATGGGAACAACACGAACCTGCCCCATATATTAAGCGTTTCCCGGCAGGGATGAGCGCCGAAAAAAAGGCCCGGGTCATTCTCAATGAGATGACACTTGAAGAAAAGATCCGCTATATAAGCGGTTACGAGTATTTCGGCACTTTGCCAATTGAACGGCTTAACCTTCCGCCGGTATGGTTTGCCGACGCCACATCCGGGGTACGTCGGGGTTTATCAACGGCATTTCCTGTCAATGTTGCCATGACCGCCTCCTGGAACCGTGACCTGATCAAAAAAGCCGGCATTTCAATTGCCGAAGAATGCAGGGCAAAGGGTGTGTCAGTACTCCTTGGCCCGGGAATGAACATATACCGTGTGCCAACCTGCGGCCGGAACTTCGAGTACATGGGTGAAGACCCTTACCTGGCAGGCAGCATGGGGAGCGCCTACATTCATGGCGTACAGAGCCGTGATGTGATCGCCTGCGCCAAGCACTATACCGCCAACAACTCTGACTACGATCGTCACCGAATGAGTTCTGATATGGACGAGCGCACCCTGCGGGAGATATACCTGCCGCATTTCCGCATGTCAGTTAAAGAAGGGAACGTCAAGTCCATAATGACAGCCTACAATCCAGTAAACGGCATACATGCCAGCCAGCATAAGCATCTCATCAATGATATACTTTTCGGTGAATGGAACTTCGACGGTTTCGTTATGTCCGACTGGTTATCTGTGTACAGTGTAAAGCCCGTTATAAAACACGGCGTAGATATCGAGATGCCATCCGGCAAGTACCTGAATAAAGAGAACATTTTGCCCCTTATTGAAAAGGGTGAGATCAGCGAAACTGATATTGACAGAAAAGTGATGCACCTGCTCACCACTTTTTTCGAAATGGGTATCCTTGAACGTCCCGTTGTCAGTGACTTGTACGGGATAAATACTGATGAACACCGAAAGGCAGCTCTCGATATCGCCCGTGAAGGCATCGTGCTGTTGAAGAACGAGAATTCGTTGTTGCCCCTGGTCTCATCAAAGGTAAAGAAGATCGCCGTCCTGGGGCCAATGGCCAGAGACACCGAGACCACCGGGGGCGGTTCCAGCGAGGTATTTCCATTCAGCAAAACTGATATACTGACAGGTCTAAAAGAACTGGCACCTGAAGGTGTCGCAGTTGAATATGCCGGTTCCATCGGTTCGTTCATAACCGGACGCAGCACGGTGAAAAATGCCGATGCCGTTATTGTATGCGTTGGGTTTACCAGGGACCAGGAAAGTGAAACCTTTGACAAGTCATGGGACCTGCCCGGCTGCCAGGAAGGACTCATTGAAAACGCCGCAGACCTGAACAACAAAACAATTGTTATTCTCACCACCGGTTCTGGTGTTGAAGGAAAGTGGATAGATTCTGTACCGGG
Organism: uncultured Leptospiraceae bacterium; assembly: GCA_964486725.1. Lineage (GTDB taxonomy): Bacteria > Spirochaetota > UBA4802 > UBA4802 > UB4802 > M55B154. The sequence continues at coordinate 29,720 of CAZAOK010000041.1, read as the reverse complement.
ACTTGTACACAGTTTCTTCCTGGGACAGTCAACCGGCATAGCTGTTGCCGACGTCCTCTATGGCAATGTGAACCCCGGCGGCAAGCTGCCGTTTACAATGGCAAAGAAATGGGATGACATCCTTGCCACAAAATACTACGTAAACATCCCCTGGCTGAAAAGCCCATTCCGCATTTTCGGCAACGAGGAAGACCCCGATGACCCGGACGATCACCCCATCTTTCACATGGAATACGGAGAAAAGCTGATGGTTGGCTACCGTCATTTTGATACCAACAATATTGAGCCGCAGTTCCCGTTCGGCTTCGGTCTCTCTTATACAACATTTGAAATGCCCACCCTGTCATTATCATCAACAACAATGCGGGGTAACGGCACCATTACAGCAAGGGTCACCGTTCGTAACACGGGAAATACTGCAGGGTCAGAGGTTGTGCAACTTTACGTGCAGGACGTGAAATCTTCGCATCCGCGCCCGTTGAAAGAGCTGAAAGGATTCAGCAAGGTGCACCTGAAGCCCGGGCAATCGAAGACTGTCAGCATCACCATCGACAGGATGGCCCTGAGTTATTTCAATCCTGACACGAAGAAGTGGACCGCCGAACCGGGAGAGTTCGTTATAATGGTGGGGAACAGTTCACGTAACATACTGCAGAAGAAAAGCATTCGTTTGCTGTAGTATATTTTATAGTGGATGGTGGATGGTTGATAGTCTTTCTCCATTCACCATCCACATAAACCATCCACCAACATACTACCCTGTAAAGTACAACCACACGGCAGCTACGGCTGCGATCAGTATAATTGTAAGAATGATGTTCGTTCTGCGCATTGCATCTTTTTCACGTACTTCACTAACATCCACTGTCTGAAAAGTAAGTCCTTTTATCTGCTCAACCGGAAGGTGACTGCTGACAAGGCTTACAACAACAAGCACCAGGCTGCAAAAGACGAACAACAGGAAGGCGAAATGCAGAAAATTAATGGTGGCATATGAGTACAGGAACCCGTCCCCCAGCGAATTTTTGTACAATTCTGCCAACAGCCTGCCCATGCCAAGCAGGAAACCTGCGATCAGTGAGACTATGGCACCTTTCGCGTTTACACGCTTCCATGCAACACCAATGAGGAATACTGCCGCGATGGGGGGTGCGATGTAGGCCTGCACGCTTTGCAGGTACTTGTAAAGCTGCCCTGATATGAGTTCCATGAGTGGTATCCACGCAAGACCCAATCCCACAAGAACAACTGTTGTCAGCTGACCTACAAGTACAAGTGTTCGTTCAGATGATTCAGGACGTAATTCACGAAAGATGTCCCAGGTGACAAGGGTTGAACACGAATTGAATACCGAAGAAAGCGAGCTCATCAGGGCCGCCAGCAGCCCCGCCACCACAAGTCCCCGTACTCCAACGGGCAGCAGTTGGCCGATCAGCGTGGGTAAAGCCTGGTCAGGATGGTCCATTGAGATCACCCCCTGCTGCGAGAGACCGTAGGCAATAACGCCGGGAATGACGAATATGAACAGGGGTAGTATTTTCAGGAAACCCCCGAATATGGTGCCCCGTTTGGCTGTGCTGATATTATTTGCGGACAGTACACGCTGCACTATGAACTGGTCGGTACACCAGTACCATACACCCAGAATGGGAGCGCCGAAGATAATCCCCGTCCAGGGAAAATCAGGGTCGGTTGCAGGCTTCCACAGTGTCATAAAGCTGCTGCCGGCGATCTGTTCCATCTGCTGCCAGCCGCCAAGGTGTACCAGCCCTATAACGGTTACTGCAACCGAGCCGCCTACAAGAACGAACATCTGTATCATGTCGGTATAGAGCACCGCCCTGAGTCCCCCTATTACCGTGTAGATGCCTGTTGCGATCACAACGATAAGGGCTCCCGTCCAGAAGTTTATTCCCATCAGGGCTTCGAAGACTATGCCGCCCGCGGCGATAGTGACCGATATCTTTGTGAGCACGTACCCGATAATGGATATGACCGCAAGGTACCACCTGGCCGCCTTCGAGTACCTTCGTTCAAGGAACTCGGGCATGGTGTACACGCCGCTCTTTATGTAAAAAGGCACAAACACCCATCCCAAAAGCAGGAGGATGAGGGAGGCCAGGATCTCGAACTGTGCAACGGCCACCCCGCTGTCGGCACCGGTACCGGCAAGCCCCACCAGGTGCTCTGACCCTATGTTGGAGGCAAACAGGGATGCCCCGATGACGAACCAGCCGGTATTGCGTCCGGCCAGGAAGTAACCGGCTGAGGTATCACGTGTACCCGTTTCTGCCCGGGTCATCCACAGTGCAACTGCAAAGACAGCAAAGAAATATATTCCAATAACTGTCCAGTCAGGAAATGAAAGAAGACTCATGGGGGTACTCCTTTATATTTAGTATAGCTTGAGACATGTTTTTTAAGATAGCATATATCCCTGTTTATAAAAAACAAAATAATTTTCAAGATGTTTTTCTTATTTTGCTTGCAAATTACTATATATATTTTCATAATAACAGAAAACGATCACAAGGAAATCACATGAATACAGTATACATTATTCTCCTCGTCTCTGCCGGCGTGTTATTACTGGCATTGCCTGCTGTTATCATGTTTTTTGGCTATGTATTCCTGGTATACCCTCGGATACGTTTTGACAAAATGACCCCACTGACTGGAAAACTTGATGATAATTCCGAAATACAGGTGGCGGGTGATATACCCTATCTTATATCAAACGGTCTTCCCTATCCCACCGACGTGGAACGCTCGAGTCATGTAAGACAGTCTTTATCGGGGAAGGCATCCATGCGCTTTGATCCTGATAATATCGGGGAACATGAGAAATGGTACGAAGGTGGAGAAGAGAAAATCCCATGGGAAAAGGTGAACATACCGTCAAGCTATAATGCCGCCAACAGCGCACATACCAATTACCAGGGGTATACCTGGTACCGGATAACCTTCAAGCCCGGGTTTTCCCGTAAAGACCATCACTTTGTTCGTCTTTGCTTCCAGGGAGTACTGTTGCGATGTAAAGTATGGTTGAACGGCAATTTTATTGGTGAACGTGAAGGTGGCTATACGCCATTTTATTTTGACATTTCTGATCATATTTACTTCAAATCAGACAATGTTCTGATCGTACGTTCTGATAACAGGTCAACACCCTTCTCACTGCCGCCAGAAATACGGCCCGATCACAATCCCGGATGGCATACGTATGGAGGCATTTACCGTGATGTGTGTATTGAAATGATCCCCGGACAGTACGTATTCAGGGCGTCTGCAGAGCCATCAAGCAATGATGACACAACGTGTTTAGATATTACCGTGCTGACCCATAACTACCTTGCAAACAACAAATATACCATTACATGCACGGTTAAGAACCCGGATGATAAACAGGTTGGCCGTCTCACTTTTGAGAACGGTTCACCCGGAGAAGTATGCGCACACACCGGTAAGATAGTCATCAAAAAACCCGTATACTGGGATCTCCAAAAGCCACGGCTATATTCTGTTTCAATAAACATGTCGGCAGGTACAAAACAAAAGCTTACGTTTAAAACTGGTATACGCTTTGTAACCGTAAACGATACAGATCTGCTTTTCAACGGTAAGAAAATTTTTCTCAAGGGGATCTGCAAACACGAGGATGACCCTGATACTGGTCCTGTACAGACAAAAAAGACCATCTCCAGGGACCTTGACCTGGTCAAAAAGATGAACGCGAACTACATAAGGCTTGCGCATTACCCGCACCATCCTGATGAACTTCGCGCGGCACGGGATATGGGATTTCTGCTCAGCGAAGAGATACCGCTATACCAGGCGGGTATCGGGTTTACCGCCTGGTTCCAGGAAAATAAGGGACTGAAAATGTTTCCCGCAAAGCTTTTCGGGCTGAAACAGATGCATAGCCATAAACTGATGATGAACAGCGCACGCCAGCTTGTTGAAATGATTGAACGTGATCGAAACAATCCGGCTATCATCATGTGGAGTATCGCAAACGAGACTTACAGCCTGTTCGAAAGTGGCGGAAAGCTTTATAAATGGCTTCGGGACATATGCAGGCAGTTTGACATCACCCGTCCAGTTACAATGGCAGAACTCACGTATGACATTCCAATATTCGACAAAAACAGGCGCGGCATGAAACACATGGATGTGATCTCTCTCAATTCCTACTACGGCTGGTATTATGGTAAAACATCACAGCTGGAAAAAATGATAGAAGATGTACATCACCGGTATCCCGGCAAACCAGTTATCCTTTCCGAGTTTGGTGCAGATGCCGGCCCCGGCAGGTCTGACAGTGACGGCACATGGAAGGCCGAGCGGGTGGACTACGGGAAAACATACTCAGAGGAATACCAGGAAAAGGTTATCACCGATTACTGGAACACCGTGAAGGACAAGCCATGGGTAACGGGTATATCACCCTGGGTTTTCTCTGACTTCTATAATACATGGTTTCCCAACAACCCGGTTCCAAACTTTAACCTGAAGGGTATAACTACAGGTGAAAGGAAACCCAAGAAGGCATATTTCGCCCTGAAAAAGATATATTCCGGTAGTAAGAGTTAACTAAATTGAAAACAGGAGGGCCCTGAACATGGAACGCGCATATGATTTCACAAAATTCCAGGAACAGGTATTTCCCGCATGGATTCGTCAATTTGTCTCCGGCGAAAAGACAGGTGAGTATTCCTATAAGATAGGCGGTCCGACAAGCTGTTACGGCACCACCGATATGCTCATCAGCAGGTATATAATGGATGAACTGGACCTTACCGATTCGGAGAAGAACCAGTGGGCTTCTGTGATCAACCAGTTCCACGATGAGAAAACCGGCTGGTACAGGAAAAAGTATACCATGCATCATCGTGAACATACAACCGCGTATGCGATTGCAGCCCTCCACCTTATTGACAGGAAACCCCTGCATGAATTGAAATGGAAAGATCCCATTTTGAAAGATGAGAGATCCATGGAAAAATGGATAGAGAAGGTAAACTGGTCGATCATATGGCCTGGTTCTCATATAGTATCCGGTGTGCCGGCAGTTCTTGCCATGACTGGAGAGGGTACTGATGAATTCTATAACTGGTATTTCAACTGGCTTGATGAGACAGCCGATCCTCACTCAGGTTTCTGGTGCAGGGGACTGGTTCATAAGCTTGGTATTATCGGCAAACCCACCAAGCACGAGATGGGTGGCGCTTTTCACATGTATTACGTGTATGAATATTTTAACCGGCAATGGAAATACCCGGAAAAGATAGTGGACCATACCCTGAGACTTCAACATGAAAACGGTCTATGGGATAAGGACGTCACCTACTGCATAGACCTTGACGGTATTTACTGCCTCACCAGGTCATCCAGGAATGCCGGCGGGTACAGGGAAAAGAACGTACTGGAAGCAGTTGTAAGGTACCTGGCCGGGGCAGAAAGGATTCTGAACAACGAGGATTTCTTCTTCAAGAAGTATACGAATTCCCATATTCTTACCGGGGCACTTGCTGCCATAGCAGAATGTCAGAAATTCTATCCACACCTGGTAAAGACCACAAGACCCTGGAAACAGTCACTTGATAAGGCATGTTTCATATAATTACCCCACTTAAAAAGTGAAGGAGAACATGATGACAACATCCGAAAAACTGAATAAATACTTCATCCCCACCGGAATGAAATTCGGCTACGGGGTTGGCGATCTTGCTTTCAATATATTGATCAATGCAACTTCGCTGTATCTTCTCTATTTCTTTACCGACGTGTTTATAATCGGTGCCGCGTCAGCCGGTATTATTTTTCTGGTATCGAAGTTATGGAATGCCGCAATAGATCCCTTTATCGGTTTCATGATAGACCGCACCAATACAAGGTGGGGAAAGAAACGTCCTTACATGCTGTTCGGCGCAATACCGCTTGCCATCTGTTTTTATCTCATCTTCGCGAACCCGCAGCTTTCCGCAAGCATGCGTTTCGTATATGGTATGGCCACGTTTCTGCTGTTCAACTCGGTGTTTGCCATTGTGAACGTACCGTATGCCGCCCTCACCGCCTCAATGACACTGGACACCAACGAACGTTCTGTCCTTACCGGCTTCAGGATGTCCTTCGCCATAGTGGGTACGCTTGTTGCCGCGGGTGCCACCAAGCCCCTCGTAGGGCTTTTTGCTGACGAGGCAACAGGGTTCAAATTCGTAGGTATTCTTTTTGGCATTATAGCCGCAATAATCATCATTATATCATTTGCAACTGTGAAAGAAAGGGTGCAACCGGCTGATGAGGCAGAAGAACACAGCTTCGGCAGCAACATGAAGGCGATGCTTAAAAACCCTCCTTTCATACTGCTTGTACTGTCGTTTTTCGTAACAGCAGTGGCTATTTACGCTACCGCGTCTACGGTTAATTATTTTTTCAAGTATAACCTCCAGCGTGAGGAACTGATACCCTATGCGTTTCTGGCCCTGTTTGCCACTGCAATACTGGCAATCCCCGTATGGGTGTACGTATCAAAGAAAACCAGCAAGAAGACTTCTTTCATAACCGGTTTACTCATCTTTTCTGTCAGCCTGCTTGTAATATATCTGTATCCAGACCTCCCCCCTGTCATGTTGATATTTCTTCTTTGTTTTGCAGGTATCGGCATGGCTACCTATTTCCTTTTTCCCTGGGCCATGGTTCCCGATACGGTTGAATATTCCGAATGGAAAACCGGGATACGGCAGGAAGGATTTCTATATGGGTTCTTTGTTTTCGGTCTGAAACTGTCACAGGCCTTTGCAGGTTTTCTTGCCGGATTCGCCCTGGATTCTTTTGGTTATATTCCAAATACAATACAGTCAGCAACTACATTATCGGGTATCCGTTCACTTATGACCATTATACCATGCGGACTTATACTGTTTGGTATTTTATTTCTTGTATTTTACCCCATAAACGCGCAGATGCACGCAAAAATGCTTGGTGAAATTGACACAAGTCAGAAAAACAGTTTAAAATGAATGTAAGGGATATCTAATTGCGTATACTTGAAAAAACAGCAAAAGCCATGGCAGACAGTCAGTATGAAAATGTTCCAGAAGAAGTTACCCTGTTCATGTCTTCCATTATAGAATCAGGACATTCAATCGCGGCCATGGTTGAAATTGACAGCACCAGGTATATCCTTGTCACCGGCAAGGGTGCGCTTTTAGATGAAATGAAAGGAACTCCCGGCAACGGCTACCTGCTCTCTCCCCTATCCACTCATAATCGGCAAGTATTAAACCGTCACTTTCCCTTTACCTGTCCGGTTGCTCGCGGTACCACCGGTGCTTCAATCGGACTTGGTGACCGCCTTGGCATTGCCACCCCTGGTCATATAAAAGCTGTGCAGAACAGGGATGTATTTCCCGTTTTTGCACAGCAAAGTATACGAGAACTCAATCTTACCGGTAGAACATATACAAATGTGCTTGATGACGCGGCATTTGCCGTTTTCCAGGAAGGTTACAAAAACGGCTACGGGGCGGACGCGGATCACCTGAAAGATGTCGACGATATTAAATCGGCAATTGGTCTTGGTTTCAGCATGATCACCCTTGATTGTTCTGATCATATAAACCAGGACGTGTCCGGTACAGATGCATCTTCCATAAGCAGGCTGTACAGGCAGGTACCCGATGATCTTCGCCGGGTATATGAAAGCAGGTACCTTGATAAAACCTTTGAAGTGGGTAATGGCAGCCTGACATATACCAGTAATGACCTCGCGGTTATTGTGTTAACATATCACAGGGCCCTTCAATTTATCATGCAGGTGTATGAACAGTACATTCATGATACTCATGGTACCATTGATTTCGAGATATCAATTGATGAAACACAAACACCAACCACTCCACATGCTCACTATTTAATCGCAAATGAACTATGCCTGGCAAAGGTTGCATGTACAAGCCTTGCGCCCCGTTTCTGTGGTGAATTTCAGAAGGGTATTGACTACATGGGTGACATCAGGCAGTTTGAATCAGACCTTACCGTTCACGCGGCAATCGCCGATCATTTTGGCTACAGGTTAAGCATACATTCAGGAAGTGATAAGTTCAGCGTATTCCCATTAATCGGCAGTTATACTTCAGGGAGATTCCACGTTAAAACAGCAGGCACAAACTGGCTTGAAGGGGTTCGGGTTATAGCTTCAAAAAATCCGTCTCTGTACAGGGAAATGCATCAATACGCACTGGATAATTTTCATGAAGCGGTAAAGTATTATCATGTTGGCACCAAAATTGAAGACATTGCCCCCCTTGATACAATGACAGACAGCGCACTCGTCGATTACATGGATGAACCGAATGCCCGCCAGCTTATGCATATTACCTATGGAATATTATTACGATCGAAGGATGATACAGGCGAATACTTGTTCAGAGACAGGATATTTCAAACCCTGACAGGCAATTACGTGGACTACGAGAATAATCTTATGAATCACATTGGAAAGCATTTAGAACTTCTTGGGATTCAGTAAGTATCAAGGTGAACTATTTCAATGGAAATATTATCTTTATCCCCGGTATATTTAATTGATCAGAATCAATGGTACCTTTAAGCTGATCAATCAGTATCAAAATTAATTCCATGCTGTTTGACGTAGAAGATTGTTCATTACAGGCTTTACTCATTATCCCACTGTCATCAAAGATCAATATCTCGATATAATCATGATCTATTTTTTCAGCACGTATGGTTATGTGTATTGATTCACTATCCTTATTTTTCGCAGCGAGTACCAGTAGTTCAACCATCACAAGTCCACATGGTATGGCAGTATCCATTCCCATTTCTATATGTTGTGTTTCATTATCTATTCTGAAGTGTACCGGCAGTTTCAATGACTTGTTAATTACCTCTGCGATTATCCTGTTTGTATACGTATTGAAATCAATTACTGATATCCTGTCTGAAACATATAATATCTCATGAACAAGTGCCATTGTCTGTATTCGGCTGGATGTAATGCTTACCAGTTGATCCACACTATCAGAAGTCTCCCTCGATTGCAGCCGCAAAAGACTGGTGATCACCTGCATATTATTTTTTACCCTGTGGTGGATCTCTTTTAAAAGGCTTTCTTTTTCAACAAGTGATTCTTTTATCTGCTTTTTTTGATGATCAATTATTTTCATATCCCTGTAAAACAATACAAACATTATCAGTGAAGTCACAAGTACAAAACCCCAGCCTTTCCATGTTTGTACCATTGTAATAGTTGGTATATCATTGAAAAAGCATGTAACAGCCCTGTCGCTTAACAGTATCCAGAGTAACGAGATTATGAAATATATTACAATAATTCTCGTGGATGATAACAGGGGGGAAATGCGGTGGAGTTCTTTTCTCATTACGCTCTATCCTTTTTAAAAAAATATCATGAATTGTAATGGTTGGCAATTACTTTACAAAAAAAACATGAATGAATAACATCATTCAGGATAAACTGACTTTATAAAGATTCTATTTCAAAAGGATCAGCTTCTATGAACAACATACAAATATATTTTATCATGCTAATAATACTATTGCCGGTAGTATTTTTTTATATGAGGAATAGAAGACGAGTATGGACACAGGTACTGCATGAATCTATTCAATACCACAGGTATCACCTGTTAATGGCAAGGGAAAATCAGCTATTATCATCTAAGTCACGTGAAATTTCACGTGGAATGCTTTATGTCATTGATCGTCAACTTAAGAATGATTTCAACCGTAAACAGGTTAATCTGAAGGGATTTCTAAAATCTATTATAGGTGCGGGAACCTCCCTGCAGCTTAGTGGTGAAATCCATTACCAGATAATGAGGTTTCATTACGATATTGATGAAGTAATAATTCGTCTCTATATCACTTTCAGCAGTACACTGTATCGTTTATTTTTTCTAAATTCAATATTATCACCACTAATAATAGTCTTCATGGATATACTATACCTTGCATCCCTGGTCAACAGGCGGAAATCAGGTCCCTTATGTTTATTCAGGGATATCTTAAAACAAATAAAAGTAACTACTCAGCTATGACTAAAATATTGATCATTTACTTTATAATGAAAAGGAATTTGAGCATCTCCCCCCGCCTTCGGCGGGGGGAGATGCAGGATTATTATTCATTTTAGAATAATTTTGATTATTCAGCATGACAGCTGAGTAATTACAAATTATTTTCAATTCCCAAGAATCCGGAAAGACCCATGAATTTTATTACAATCACTTGAAATTTACTCAATATTATATTAGTTAAAGGTATTCATGTAACAGGTGAGTAAAATCAATGAAAAAACTTTATATTTTAAAAGCTGGTACATCGTTAACCCGGGTAATAAGCTCTGAAGGAGATTTTGAAAAGCTGATCATTAGCAAATCAGGTATACCGGGTTTGAGTTGCGAAATAATTTCAAACTTTTCTTATTATCATTACCGCATACCACCTGACGCTGGAGGATTTATTATTACCGGATCACACTCCATGGTAACAGATACAAATCACTGGATTATCCAGCTTTCTGGTATGATAAAAGAAATAATGAAGTCAGGTGTTCCCCTCCTTGGAATATGTTTTGGTCATCAGCTTATTTCAACCGTAATGGGAGGTGAAGTCAATACCATTGATTCGGGTATGGAAATCGGTACTGTCAATATACGAAAAACATCTGAAGCAAAAGATGATGTATTATTCAAACATATGCCAAATTCTTTCCATGCCTTCGCGTCTCACACACAGACAATTACATCGCTTCCCGGAAGTGCCAGATGCCTCGCAGGTAATATTATTGAAAAGAACCATGCAGTATGTTATGAACCCGGCAGGGTCTGGGGTGTCCAATTTCATCCCGAATTTACTATTAATGTAATGAAAGAATACATACACCACTTTCACAATAATATTGTCTCTTCAGGAGGGAATCCACATCAAATCCTGAACAGGTTAAAGCCTGATTCACATGGAGAACTATTGCTCAGCAAGTTCTGTAAATTATGCCAGGTTACATGAAAGAAATCTAAACCTTCTCTCTTTTTACTTGCAATGTCTTCTTTACGACTATACACTTCTTATATTATATTATATTCAGTTTAAAAAATGGAGATTGAAATGCAATTTAATCCAAATGTTGACAGGTTTCACAAATACGATATTATACTTTTAGGCGGCCTGTATGGATCGGGTAAAACTGAATTTGCCATAATGAATTTTAAAGAACAGGAACGATATCGCATAAGCAGAACCGAACTAAGAAAATTGATGTACGAGATGACAAATTTTGGAGAAAAATTTTCTTCATCGTCTTTTAACGAAGAGGATGATGTTCTGGTCAAGCATGTTGAGAGAAAAATACTGGAGCACTTTCTCCATAATAAGCGAAGGGTTTTAATTATAAATACATTTATGACAAAAAAATCCCGGCAGAGGTTTGTAAAACTTGCCCGGGACATGAACAGAACCATTGGGGCAATATTTCTTGATATTCCCCTTGATAAATGTATAGAACAAAGCGAAAGTAGAGCTGCTCACGTCCCCCCTAATGTTATTAAAGTTTTACATGCACGTAAAGAGTTGCCGGCAAAGTCAGAAGGCTTTGATGATGTGTTGATAATTGACGATTTTGATATATAAGATTCCAAAGAAGTTCACATTTAATTCATTCCAGCTTGATATAATCTGAACATATGCACGCTATCAGTTTTCCATTATGGATGAAAAACTATATATAATTGATATAACAAGCCCCTTTTTTGTTCATCATCCCGAAGGTTTGATAAACTGGTCTAAGATTCCATATTCCAGCCTGGAGCAATACTTTTTATACAATAATCAGGCTAAAGTTGATATTGAAGAAAATATCATAACATATCTGAAAAAAGTGAAATCCCTGGGTTATAATGCCATAAGTATGGACGAACTCAGCAGGCTGGTTATATTTCCGTTTTATCCAAAAAGTCTTAAAAAAAAGATGTCTATCTATTCAGAATACTACAGGTACCTGTTTGCAGTAGCAAAAAAACTGGGTTTCAAAATATTTATTACAACTGATGTAATGTTTTTTAACAGGGGAATCGAACAATACGTGCGTAACAGTCTTACTTCAATTATTGAACTGATGAAGACAGCCATTGTTCAATTATTCAGCGAATATAACAATATCCATGGCATAATTTTCAGAATCGGAGAGTCAGATGGAGTTGATGTAGAAGGTGATTTTACCAGCAATATTGTTTTAAAAACCCCTGAAAACGCAAACTTGTTTATAAAAGAACTTCTTCCACTATTTAACGAGCTTAGAAAAATTTTTATTTTCCGAACATGGACCATTGGGGCATATAAATGCGGCGACCTGATGTGGAACGAGAAAACCTATGATAAAGTATTCAGGGACATATCAAGTGATGATGATAATTTTATAATCTCTATGAAGTATGGTAATTGCGATTTTTTCAGATTTCAATCACTCAATCCCCTGTTTCACAGGGATTCAAGAAAAAAGATTGTCGAGCTCCAAACAAGGAGGGAGTACGAAGGGTTCGGCGAATTCCCTTCTTTTATCGGATGGGATTATAAAGAATATCACGATGAACTATTGACCGTAGAAAGTTTTACCGGAATTCACGTATGGTGCCAGACCGGGGGGTGGTCAAGATTCAGGAATTTTACATTTCTTGAGAATACTTCTCACTGGAATGAACTTAATACATACGTTACAATAAAAATATTCAGGAATAATATGACTGTAGAAGAAGCACTGGCTTCATTTTATGGTAGAGTAAAACTTGATGCTTTAAAGCTTTTTCTTCGACTTTCAGAAAAAACAATAAAAAACATCCTTTATGATCAGAGCTATGCTGAAATGAACCTGTTTTTTAACCGTGTAAGAATTCCACCATTGCTTCATATATCATGGGATAATGTTACGATTACAGACAGTATGTTTCACTTTTACAGGGTTTTTGTGAAAAACCGCGAAAAATCAGTTAATGATGCTTACGAGACTTTAAAAGATATCAATACGATGAAAGAGCTTGCAGATCAATTACAGGTACCATACAATTATAATTTTCATTATGACACATTCAGACTTTTCGCAATCAGCAGAGAATTATTATATTCGAAAACAGCTAATGATACTACATTGATCAATCGGCTATATGAACTCCTTGGAGAATACGAGGCAGAATATCCACTGAAATACAGATTTTATGTAAACCTTAGCAGTGATAGAAAACTGTTATCATCTTTTTTTGCCCGTTTAGCCATCCGTATCCTGGTTCGAAAGAAAAACAAATATCGTCTGCTGGATTACCTTCTTTTTAACAGGGCAACTTCGTCTATATACCTCCTTCTTTTTTACATAATAAAAGATAAACTGCCCAAATTTGTAAATAAACAGGGTATGCCGGTCCGATCATTGTTTAGTTAATCAGTTAGTACCTACTCAGCTGTCGTTATTTAATGATTCAATTATCGTAAAATGAATAATAGTATGGTGCTTTCCCCCGCCGAAGGCGGGGGAAAGCACCTCAATTTCTGTTCATTATATAGAAAATGATTTTTATTCTGATAATAACTGAATAATAACATCAGTTATTCAACTATTCTTGTCCTCTTGATCTTGTTCTTGGGAACTGCTACAGTGCCGGAGGTTGTGAGTATTTTAAAGTTTTTTCCACGTGACAGTATGACACCTCGATGTATTTTGCCACTGTAAAGGGTTATCTCGTCAATCCTGTCATACCGTTCTTTTATTTCTGACAGTGTTTTGGGTGCTAGTTTTTTCTCTAATTCATTTATCTTTTGATCAATGTCTTTATTCCGATCTTTTATGCTTTCTTCAAGAGTTACACCTTTTTCGCTTTTCAGCTCTTCTCTTGATTTAATAAAATCTATTGATTCAACTTTTTCTAATTCAAGCTCTTCAATTTCTGATGTTTTTCGGCTTTGCAGTGTATCTGTAATTACAATTGCTTCTCCGCTTTCTGCGATTTTGCCTTCTTCCTTTTCGATCCTGGTTACTTCAACTCTACCTTGTGATACAGCCACTATATTTTTGCCAGGATAATAACTGACACTAAATGTTGTTCCCCTGACCGCTGCCAGTGAAGTTTCTGTTCTAATATTAAATTCATGATCTTTTCGTAATTTTTTGACCTTCGAAAGAATCTTCCCTTTTTTAAGGTACAATGTATCAATACCATCATCAAATAATTTTTCCACCTTGATAGTAGTATTATTTAATATTTTCACAATTGCCGTATTCCCCATTTGTACCGCGCATTGTGAATTATCACCCGTTTTAACATACGTACCGATTGCCAGTGTATCACCCTGTGCAACATCACGTTTGTTTCCAGACTGGTCAAGAGTTTTCACATCACCCACCGAAAATACAACTGTGGCATTCTGCAAAATATTTTTATCCGTGCCGCAACCTGTTATCATAATTATAATTGCGATTATAATCAATACCCTGTTGTTCTTCATTGTATTAACTCCCTTAACACTTCATTATTGCTTGCTGATACTATACGTGTTTATAAAAAATTTCAAGGATTAAATCAGGCTACCTCTATACGACTATCAATTATTTGTCGAATTCTTTTATGTTCCGCTCTGCTCAAATTATACTTTAAAAATATAGTGATTGCTAACATGTAAAAAAACAGCGGGAAAAAAGCGTACATTGACCGCATCGCCATCCTGGTAATATCCGATTGCAGGGTGTTTGGCTGGAATCCGGCCAACTCGAGTATGAATCCGGTAAGAAAAAGTGTTATTCCCAGTCCGGTTTTAAATATAAAGAAGTATATTGAAAAATATGATCCCTCTTTTCTCTGACCGGTAATATATTCATCATAATCCACTATATCGGCCAGAATTGAAAACCCAATTGTCATCGCGCATCCGGCACCTGTTCCCAGAATAGCAGCCAGAATATACATTGCATCGGAGTTGTGCTGGCCAATCAAATACGTTGATCCAAAACCGAATCCCATAATCAAAAATGAAACTATACGAATTGTTTTTTTTTCGAAATAATCAGCCAGCTTAACCCACATAGGGGTTGAGACAGTAGCCATAAACATGAATACTGCTATATAATAAGGGGTCTTCTCCGGAGTAAAAAGTATGTATTCTGCGAAATAGACAGTTAAAATACTCATTACTGCCACCCCGAGACTGTCAATAAAACATACCAGTATCACCAGTCTCGCATGCCTGTTTTTCCATACATCCGTGAATGCCTGTAATGGTCTTGTGGCCGCCCTGCCCTGGTAATCAGGCCTTTCCCTTATATATAGCACCATTATAACTATTAATATAACAGTTGCAGCTGTTATCGTTGCCATAACATTTATTGCGGTAACTCTTTGATCCTGCGATGTTATCATAAGGAACATTCCGCCAAGACCCAGGAACTGTCCAAGATTCATGAAAATATTATAAGAACCATACAACCTGTTACGTTCCCTGTAATTCGTGCTCAGTTCAGCCCCAAGTGATAGTTCCGGCACCACGAACATGGTGATCCCGATAAAGATACCGAATATGCATATTGTCATCCAGGCTGTTAGTGATACTCCATAAAGGGAACGCGGGGGACACCATACTGCTATGGAAAATATTGACAGGGGAATGACAGATGCCAGCATCCACGATCTTCTGCGTCCTAACCTGGATATTGTTTTATCTCCCATGTAGCCGAACAATGGAGAGGATATTGCCTCCACCATTCTTGATAATCCAAATACAACACCCATCACAACAGGGGTAATCATCAGAACATCGGTAGCGAATTTCATCAGGTAAGTATTAACCAGTATCAGCATGCATCCAAGCCCAAGCATTGGCATGCCATACAGCAGCAATGTGCCTATGGTTACCCCGGGTGGAATATTCCGTGTAGTTTTATTATTCATTTCACCAGGTATATACCGGCAAGAAGAAAGGCAAAATAATTTTTGGTTTTCACCAGGGGACTATCTTCAAATACCGCTTGTTTTAAATAATCATATCGAACAACCGGTATAAATATAAAGTTACCAATTCTTTTCTCAAGCACCAGACAAAGTTGAACACCGGAGTATCCACCAACTGCGTCGTACTCCAGTCTTTCATTGGTGGCATATTCTTCATCAACTGAATAAAAATAATCATGATACCCGTTGTCAGCGAACATGACAGCAGCCGATAGATCGGCAGCAATACCAAGTGTGTAATTATTTGGATTTATTCGATAATTCAGATATGGAACAGACCACCATCCCACCTGGTCTACACGGGTAAAATTTGTGGAGAATACTCGTCGAAATGGTGATTCTAAAGTTACCTCGTGTATGTTATCATCTGATTTCCATAATTTAAGAATCAGCATTGGTCCAATTTCGAAAAGGTAATCAAGATCAGGCATATCTTCTCTTGCCGCGTTCTCGGTACTGTCAACGGACAAACCGGCCATCACACTTATTTTCAATGAAAAATAATTGTTGTCAAATATGGTACCTCTTACATATGAAGGTTCCGCTTCAACATGTTTACTTTGATACGAAAAGTAAGGGAATGGTATAACCTTGTTCATGTATTGGTCCGAACCCCTGTAATGGTTCATCCTGAGAAAGAGTAGTGATGGACCCCATTCGAATGATGTTGAATCTTCTTCATCAATTTCAGTTTCAGGATAGTTAACTCCCGTTGCGAAAACTACATTTAAACCCGCTATGCATATGCAGGAAATCAATAATAAGTGAAATGCTATTCGTTTCAAAAAAATATTCCTTTGATCAATTATATTAGTGTTAAGGACGTCATCTCTTTTTTAGCTTCTTTTTACCAGAAATTTTTTATAAAAAATTACCATGAAATTCTTGCTGTTGTTTAAACCTGATGATATTATCTAACCACGATGAAACTAAAGAAGAAAATAATCAGGGATTTTTCATCTTTACCGGCTGGTGAACTCTACGATTCGCCTGTGTATGCACTTCACGGCATAAGTGACAGAATCGCATTATCCCTTTACAAGGCATTCCACGTAGACACCATCGAAGACCTCGCCAATGTAAAGTACTTCCAATGGGCACGGCAAATATGCAGTCTTGCTGACTCTGGTGTTAACACAATTGATGAAGAGTACTTTTCTGACAAGTTGATAAAAAAATACAGGAAACTCTCTCCGGTACAACTGGCAGATTCACCCCTTAATGCGTTGTATGGACTTAGCAGGAAAAACGCAAAACTGCTGAATAAATCACTGAATCTTTACACAATAAGGGATCTATCAACCCTTAAATATATAACCTGGGCAAGAAGTATTGATTACAAGCACAGGTTAGTACGTGACTATGAAGAAAAACCGCTTGAAGACGTTGCCAATGCCCATGTTCATGCAATGCAGGGGATTAGCAGTAAAAAGACAAAAATTCTTGAAGATAAACTGAACATTCATACCATTGAAGATCTGGCTGAATACAGTTATGGAAGAATAGCACATGAAATATGCAGGTTTGAAAAATCTCCCGATGAATATAACCCAATAGAGTATGAATCATACTTTACCGCCCAGTATAAAAATAAATCTTTAAAACAAATTCTACGTTCACCTGTTACAGCTTTTCGCGGTCTTGGTAAAGCTGAGGCATCTGCACTATCTGATTCATTAGGTGTGAAAAGTATTAAAAACCTTGGAACTCAAAAATATATTGTATGGGCCCGCGACATCATTGATCTTTACAATGCCGAGAAAAAATTGACTGCTCCTTCTCAAGAAAAACCCACAAAAAAATCTATTTTCAAACCTGCAGCTGCTATCATTTTCTTAATAATTGCCATTATAGCAGGGTTGGCAATATTCATATATAATAATACAATACCCGGTGAAAGCACTAAAACACCATTGAGCACGGATCCATCAGGAACTCTGACACCAACTGTCAGTGAAATACCAGGTTCTATACATGAATCACAAGAAAATGATTATATTAAATACCGAATTCAGCAAGGTGATACACTTGTTATCATAAGTCAAAAAATATACGGTACCTATGAAAGATGGCCGGAGATATACAGGCTGAACAGGAACATCATTGATCATCCGGCAAGAATTTTCCCGGGTCATACTATCAATCTCCCACCTAAATAGTAAAACCACGTCTCCCATTTTGATAAAATAATTGTAACTACTCAGCTGTCATGATTAAAAGTTTCAATTATCGTAAAATGAATAATAATATTATGTCTCCCCCCGCCGAAGGCGGGTGGAGATTATCAAATTTCTTCTCATTATGAAGTAAATGGTCAATATTTTAGTCATAGCTGAGTAGTCACAAATTTTGTAATAATTTTGATTATTCAGTATGACAGCTGAGTAATTACAAAAAATTTATTATTGACTAAAAATAATTTATTATACCTTGTGAACATATTATTCTGAAGGATATATTCATATTGATTATATACCAAATTGTACCGAAGATATCATAAAGAAAACACGAACAACATATGAAAAAAATAATAATTAATTTTTTTACTATTTTAATCATTTTGACCCTGTTTAATAATGTATATGGTGAAGAGGCAAATGATTCATCAATATACAAACTTTTATTTAATGATTATAATAATATCCTTAAAAAAAATTCATGGAACACCACTATAAATGGTAATGAATTCCGTGCGTATCATTACAATAACGGATACCGTAAAATCATTATCAATATTTCATCAGAAAAAGAACAAAATATTGTAGAACATAAGATAACAGTAACAAATAATAAATCCGTTTCACAGCGATCTTTTAAATTTCAAGATTCTGAAAACAACCCTGAAAACCTTAGAAGAATCATTCTGCCATATCTTATACAGATACAGCATGAACCGTTTGAACAAGTACCAGAAAAAATGTATACCGCATCGGCATTTATTGGTTATCATCAGTTTCATGACAGGTATATCTGTCCCAGTAAACCTGAAGGTTCATTAATTCTGGGATTTAACCTGGTGTATAACCCTTCCCGTTTCTCTAACCTGCAGACAGAACAACTGAAAACAGGAGATTATTTATCATTTTTCGCCTATATAAGTGCCAACAGTCGTATACGCGAACACACATATGATATTCATTATCTACTGACTGGAACAAAGAAGCTTTCTTCAAATTCTTCTAATGGTTCAATAGAAATCTCCGGGATATTTATGGGATTGGAATACTTCAGACCCGAGGCAAATTTTGATGATTTCACATGGGATGAAGATGTCTATGAACATCATCCACATATACAATACTTCGTGTTCAGGGCTGTCGCCTGGGAGTACTTATATAAGAAGAATTCCGGCTTATTACATGCATTCAACTTCATGCTGGGTTGCGGCCCTTCTGTAAATTCTTCTTTAAATGCAACGAATATTACCAAAGAGGAAGAGGATGAGCTCAGCCCAATATTCAGATCTAATTTTTATGGTGACCGACGGCAAAACTTCTATTACAGTGTTAGTGTTCCATTAAAAATTGGGTTGACTCTTTTCCTGACAAATTCTATTTCTGTTGACACGGAATGGAAATCATATATATTTTTCTCAATAGAAAGTGAAGACGCGTACGATCTTCTGAATATAACCCGAATAGCCCCTGCGTATCGATTAACAGAATTATTAAGTGCGAAATTATCCTGGGAGTACTGGCATGTACACAGCATGCTTGAGAATGAATATAAGAATAATCACTGGAACAGGCTTATATTTTCAATGCATTATAATATAATCTGATTCAACCAGGTTTTAAATACTATGAGAAAGACAACTACATTAACATGCATACTTAATAAAATAATATTTACAGTAATTATACTGTGCGCGTCGATTCATTCGTATGCCGATACTGATTCCGGTGCCGGGTATAAGGGTATCCTTCTTTTCGATAGTGGCATGTCTCATCCAATTCTTGGTGATATTTACAAACAAAATATACTGAATATTTTCGGACTTCCGGTACTCTATTCACATCCGGGCAAATTCCATGATACGAACACTGATGGCATCATTATAACAGCAAGTGAAATGCATGAAGATGGTTTAAAATCAATTAAGTTCACACTCAATACGGCCCTGAACAAAAACCGTTCACTACAGATTGAATGGTCTCTTCCGGAAAATGCAGAAAACTCGGAACTATACCGTATATACCGTCTATCAGTGCAAAAAGCCGTGGCCGGTGCTTTACATAGCAAGAAGCATGATGTTCATAGCGGTATTATGAACTTCTATACTTCATCAGATAAAATCAAAAATTTTGCTGTTGACTACAATGACGATGAAACCACCGAAATTAGCGGCTATACACTTGATGTATCCACCACCCCGGTGAATGGTGGTAAATTCTGGCGAACCCTGGGTGAAATAACCGCCCTTAACGTGATCGGAGAAATTGATTATTACATGAAAATTGATTCCAATACCGATGACTGGGAATACCAGCCTACACTTCAGGGTTTTTCTCAGAAAATTGCAGATGGACCAGAATTTGATGCTAATAATTTCAGCACAAATGTTGCCGGTCATATTTATTCGGGCAGTCTTTATTATACTTCAGCAAGGAGTAACGGGTACAGTTTTTTTGAATCTTCTCTTTTTGCCCTGGGGGGAAGTCTCATGTGGGAATATTTCGGTGAGTACAAGGAGCGGGCTTCTACGAATGATATAATTTTTACCACAATGGGTGGCGCCTTGCTGGGTGAATCTCTTACTCAAACAAGTCTTTTTGTCGAACGTACATTCAGACAAAGTATGGGCCGTGATGTTCTGGTATTTCTGCTAAATCCGATGAAGGTGGTCAACCAGTATCTTGACAGCAGGTCTGGAAACTCTTACAGGGTACGAATCAATATATTACCACCAGCGAAAGAAGACATCCTTCATATGGCCAGGAAATAATCCAATCAATACACGTATTATTCATGTTTTACCCTTACGGTAATACCTTGCCGGGATATTACAACTACACGTTCTCCCTTCTCGGCAATTCCATTCTCATCAAGAACAGCACGCCATAATTCTCCACCAATTCGCACATAACCTTCAGGGTCAAGTTTTCGGGTAACTGTTCCCTTCTTACCCCTTAAACCGTGTACTTCAGTTTCACTACTTGTGCCATAAGATCTCCAGATGAAGGGAAACATTACAATATCTTTAATAATCCATACCAGTAGTACTATCCAAAATATCTTCCAGTCAAAACCGATATTATGCTGCACCATCAGCATAACACTCACAAGAATTACAGTTCCTGGTAATTGGAAAAGGAAGTATCGTAAGTATACTTTCCGTGGTATATTTGACATTTCTGTAAATCCTTTATCTATTTAAATACTTATTGTGACACCCAGCCGCAACCCGAGATCAAGCAGTTCTGTTGACAGCTTGTTTGTTTCGCCCTCAACTTTGGGGGCGGCTTTGTTGGGTTTATTCGTTGGCATGAATGCAAGGCTGTAATAATCAATCAAGAATGTGCTGTAAATCCTGAAATGGCTGCCAGTGGTGTAACCGATGCCGGGTTCAAATCGGCTTTTTAAATAGGCTATATCGTTGTTAATGCTTCTATCCCTGTTAAATACCCGTCCCAGTGCAATTGAAATGTCGAGATCACACAGCCACATGAATCCATTGGAATAGCCCCTGGTATACGTGAGTCCGCCGATCAACCCGCCGCATAAGGCATCGAGGTTGTGAAACTCCATGCGTACGTTTGAGTTCTTATACATGGCCACCGGGTACAGCATGTCGTCCCCGTAAAATGTTGTAAGTCCTATTCTAAAATTTTTATACTCGTTGAAATCTTTCTGCGTAAGGCCGATCCAGTATAACATGAAATTCAGTATATAGTATTTCCTGTGATGGTCCCTGTAAACGAATGCAGTATCGTATGAATCAGTATAGTGATACTCGATGTCAGATACCCTGTAATCAATATATGTTCCTTCAATTGAAAAACCATACACGTTGTTTGCTTCACGCCTGGTATCATATATGAATGCCGTATCATAACGGTTGATGGTCACGTCCAGGTGTTCTTTCATTTTTTTGTTTAAATGGGTGGTTGCGTATCCAAGGAGAACGGAGAAGGTATCAAATCCCAGTACATCACATGATACCTGGTGGCTTAGGAAAGAAGCAGCACTTTCGGGGGATGACCCCTGCATGTAAAAATCTTCTCCATCCCAAATGTAGTCTTCTGACCTGTAATTATGAAGTGTTGAAGTCACGTCCATTTGAAACAGAGCTGCTTCATTAAAGAATTCGGTGTACCTGTCATGTGGGGATATCTTTGCGTGCGCGTTGCCGCTTACGAGAACCATTAAAACAATTAGCACCATTCTTTTCATGTTTACAATTTCCTGAAATTATCTTGTACGAATACTTGCACCATATGTCTGAAAGTCAACAGGATTTCCACGGCGCATATACTGGAAAGCAAATATTTTCCTTGAACAATACCGGTTTTTGTATTGAAATTGAGATATCACTATAACCTGGAGTTCTGTATGATAACACCACAACAAAATACCAGTTCTCTACGGAGAGGTTTTACAGGGTACCTCCTGGCAACAATAAATGTATGTATCTTCCTGGTAGTCCTCTTCCTCATGAGACACATCTGGGGAGAGATCAATGCATTTGTTCAGAAGGTAACATGGATATTTATTCCATGGATACATATCTTTTTCTTTCTTTTCCTTATAATATTTTTATACCTGCTGTATGTACTTTATAAATACATTAAACTGGACAGGTATACACGATCTTCTTCGCTGCCATCGATATTTCATCATATACTGGCCGTAATCATAATCATTATAATGAATGGAATGATGTCTGGTCTCCTGGTAAATACAGGTTGTGATCTCAGGATATCCGGTAAACATGTAATCGTTAAGAAACTGGACAGGTCATTCCAGCAAAGAGGGTTCAACTGTGCCGCAATTTCAGAATCTCTGGGTAATAATATAGCCCGTTTTTACGGCGATGCTGTTGACCCCGAAAAGCTCCCCCCTTCCCTTGCCTTTGAGAAACCGGTTACCGTAATCGGTCCACTTCCTGAGGATTGGAAGGTGATACCGGAATTTAAATACTCCAAAAATAATTATTCCGTACTGGTCTCCATCGACGAAGGGACAAGCCTTTACGGCACAGGCGAAACAGCAGGCAGCCTGTTACGCAATGGCAAGATCACCCAGGCATATAATACAGACGCCTACGCCTATGACGATGACTCCATTCAGCTGTATCAATCACACCCGTGGGTGCTTGCGGTAAGAGGGGACGGCTCGTCTTTCGGCATACTTGCCGATACCACCTACCGCTGTCTCATTGACTGCGACGGTAAAATCCGTTTCAAGACCAGGGGACATCCATTCCCTGTCATTATCATCGAAGGCAAAGGCCCTCAGCAGGTATTGAAAAAGCTGGCATCCCTTACCGGCACCATGCCCCTCCCTCCACGGTGGTCACTTGGGTATCATCAATGCCGCTATTCTTATTACCCTGACAAGCAGGTGCGCGATATAGCCTCCACCTTCAGGGAGAAGAACATCCCCTGCGACGTGATCTGGCTGGATATACATTACATGAATGACTACAGGGTATTTACGTTTCACCCGGAACGCTTTCCCGACCCGTCCGGCTTGAACGATTATCTGCATGGTATCAACTTCAAGTCTGTGTGGATCATTGACCCGGGCATAAAGGCTGAAGAAGGCTACTTCATGTACGACGAAGGGAGTGCCGGCAATCACTGGGTTAAGACCGCGGACGGCAGTGAGTATCACGGCCTGTGGCATGCCGGCATGTGCGCTTTTCCAGACTTCACCCGTCCTTCAACTCGAAAATGGTGGGCCTCAAAGTATAAAGCCTTCCTTGAAAAGGGAATGGACGGCATCTGGAATGATATGAACGAACCTGCCATCAGCGGTGTGCCCGATAAGACCATGCCCGACGATAACCGCCACGCCGGCGGGGGCATGCTTCCCCCTGGACCACACGTGCAGTACCATAACGTGTACGGAATGTTGATGGTGAAGGCCACCCGGCAAGGCATGAAAGACGCCAGGCCCAACAGGCGGCCATTTGTTCTCTCCCGTGCCAATTACATAGGGGGGCATCGCTACGCTGCCACGTGGACAGGAGACAACGTGTCCAACTGGGAACACCTCTACTTCTCTGTGCCAATGATACTCAACCTGGGGCTTTCGGGTCAGCCTTTCAGCGGTCCTGACATCGGCGGTTTCGCCGAGAACGCCACCGGGGAGCTTTTCGCCCGCTGGATGGGTGTGGGCGCCTTCTTCCCATTCTGCCGAGGGCATACCTCAAGCCGCACCATACCGCATGAACCGTGGGCGTTCGGCAAAGAGGTTGAAGACAGCTGCCGAACCGCCCTGCAGCGGCGTTACCGCCTGCTTCCCTACATATACACCCTGTTTCACGAATCATCCAAAACGGGTCTTCCCGTTATGCGGCCCGTTTTCTTCGCCAACCCGGAGAACACTGAACTTCGCGACGAGGACCACGCCTTTCTTCTTGGAACTGACCTGCTGGTGATTCCGCGGCTTAGTGAAGATGGTGATCATAATTACCATCTTCCCGACGGGATATGGCGTGAATTCACCCTGGTTGGTGAAGACCCTTCCGTTGACCCTGATCAGCCTGTAATGAAAATCAGGGGCGGCAGTATCATTCCCCTTGGACGGGTGGTACAGAGCACCGAAGAGAATTCCTTTTCGCCCCTTACCCTTCTTGTTTGTCCTGATGACAAGGGCACGGCAAGCGGCACCCTTTACGAGGACGAGGGGGACGGGTACGCGTACATGAACGGCAGGTTCCGAAAGACAGTGTACACTGCCAGCACCGAAAACGGGATCACCACCGTTCGCATCGGGTCGCGCAGCGGCAGCATGATACTGCCGGACAGGAAGGTACAGGTTATTGTGATCACAAAGGACGGGCCACGAACCGCTATCGGGAAGATCAGGAGCGGCATACAGGTTACACTTTAATACGCTGTACGGCAACCAGCGATAAAGTGCTGAGACATGCACCCGCGATAAAGGGGATCTTGTAATCCACCATCCACAGGAGTCCCCCGAAAGCGGGAATCGCCACCGCGGCAATGTGGTTTATGGTAAAACCAACCGCCATGCTTGGGGCGATATCAGCTGGATCAGCGATCTTCTGAAAGAAGGTACGTATAGCTATTGCGAAATTAAAAAAGACATGGTCCAATACGTAAAGTATGCCTACAGCGATGGCAGAATCGGTAAATGCATATGCAATGAAGATAAACACAAGGCTGAAGTATTCAAGACTCAGCACCTTTCGTTCACCAAAATGTATTATGGCCTTACCAATCATTGGCGCCAGGAAATAATTTACAACGTTATTTACAACAAAAAGAATTGTGACCATTTGTATTGAATACTTGAATACCTTCACCATGAGAAATACTGCGAATGCCACGAATATCTGCCTGCGGGCGCCTGCCAGAAAAGTGAGAAGATAGAAGAGCCAGTACTTCTTACGGAATATCATCTTTTTATGCTGAGGAACGATATCAACGCTGGTGGGATCTTCCCGCAGGGCCCAGATCCCGGCAGCGGCAACCGTGACACCGATCAGTACATACATCTGTGTATAGCTCATGAAGTTGCTCATCAATAATATGGTCAATCCTATCCCGATATTAGCGGCAGATGACAGGCTCTTTAATTTGCCAAAAACCCACGGGGACGTTGCCTTGTCAAAATACTGAAGCGTCAGCGACTGGTTGGTAGTTTCATAATAATGAAATCCGAAACTCATAACAAGTGTTGTCACGATCAGGCCGGCAAAATTTGGGAAAAACCCGGTACAGGTGACCCCTGCGGCAAGGATGAGTACTGAAATAGCTGAAAGCCGATGCTCCCTGATGATGAGCATCACATATATTGCGAGCAGTGTAAGAAAACCGGGTACTTCACGTATTCCCTGAATAATACCGATATGGAAGCCTTCCAGGTAAGCCTGTTCAACTGCAAAGTTATTGAACAGTGTACGCCATCCCTGTAATCCAACAACTGAAGCGATGGTGAGTACCATGAGGTACCTGAACATGGGATTACGAAGGGTCTTCTCCATTCAACTTTATTCTGTTACAGCAAGATTCATCAGGTCCTGGGCGGAGGATGCTATCTCTTTTGAAGTGCCGGACAATTGTTGTGATCCGCTTGCGATTTGTTGAGTTGTATCGTTTATTGTGGAAATACTTTTTACTACTTCATCGAGGGCGTTTTTCTGTTCCCTTGTGGCGTTAAGAATATTATTAGACTCAAGAACTACGTTTTCCAGGGCTTTTCGTACATTTACATTAAGGGCAAGGTCTTCTCTCGAATATTCAACAACGCTGTCTATTTTTGAACTGAGTGACTCAATATAGGTAACCATCTGGTTAAGTGATTCTATGAATATTTCAAGCTGTCCGTATGCCCGGGATATTTCCTGGTTACTTGAATTGAACATATCATTGATTGACTTCACGTTTACAGACGTATTTTCAGCAAGTTTCCCGATCTCGTCGGCAACAACCGCAAATCCACGACCAAACTCACCAGCCCTGGCAGCCTCAATAGCTGCGTTCAGTGAAAGCAGGTTTATCTGATCAGAAATATCTTCAATTATATTAACGGTTTCCTGAACATTTTTAAACTTGTTCGTTGCTGTTGACATTACATCCAGTGTATTCTTAATTTCTGTTTTTGACCTGTTGACGAACTGGTTCAGGTCATCCCTGATTACCATTGCTTCTTCAATACTTTTTCCTGACCTGGAAACTATATCATGCAATTTCTGCATTTCTCTATTTACGTTTTCTATGAGGTCAACCTGTGTACCCGCCATGGTATGCATGCTGTCACCACTGGCGGTTACCTCTTCAGCGGTGGAAGTTATCTCCTCGATGGAGGCTGCCTGTGTCTGTGTATTCTCTGAAAATGATTCGGTTGTGCGTGCCATTTCATCAGTAGTCGCGGCCAGTTTTGATGCAACCTCGCTGGTTCTGCTCAATATACCTTTAATATTATCACCCTGTTTTCGTACATCTGCAAGAGTATCTTCAATTAACTTCTGAGAGTTTTTACTGATATTGAGAAAAACATAACAGCTTACCCCAAGTACTACTATGGCGATCATTCCATCCAGGAGATAATCTACGGACTGATTAAAATCCATAACGCCCTGTGCCTTTACGTATAAACTGAAAATTGTAAGCAAAACAGCGTTTCCGATAGTGTATAGGATAACAGAAATCCTGTTAGAGATAATGGTTCCCACAACAATAAGGGGAAATATGTATACTATTGTATTGATAGAAGTTATAATATCATCACTCAGTGATTTTTTGAAAAGCACAAGCCATATACTTGCGAACATTGGGATGAGCATAAAATGCGCGGCAATTGATACTTTACCGGTTTTTGTTAAAAAAATCGCGAATACAAGTATTACCTGCGTTATCATTATTGCGACTACAGAGATATTGCCGAATCCTTTATTCTGCAATATGGCCACGGAGTATATAATACCAATCAACCCGATTGCCAACACAAAGGATAATAATACAACTACACTTGCCTTTTGCTTTTCAAGGTATGAGCGGTTTTCATATTTTGACAGAAAAAAACTTTTAAATCCCATACACGTATCTCCCTCATGTTTTATGGTGAGTATAAATATACTTATTAAAATGTAAACACAAAATTATACAACATACTTTACTAATTATGGAAAACCTATTAGTCTTATATTGATGAATATTGAAAAAATGGACATCATCCAGCTGAGGCAAAGATACGGGTTCAATGACTGGCGGAGTGAATTGATCCAGAAACTTGAACAGGAACTTTCCTATATCCGCCAGCAGGTTGATGAACTGGTAGTACTTATATTCGGCAGCTTTATTACCGACGAACCCAACCCGCATGATGTAGACCTTTTTATTTCCTTTAAACCGTCACAAGATTGTGTAGCGGACATTCTCAGATATGGTCTTGATCGTCTGCATCCTGATGTCATCGATATACAATACAGGAAGCTTGAATATGACCTGTTCAGTGCTGAAGAACTTGTGGAGTATTTTAATAACAATCCGCTTAATTTCAGGGAAGGTATTAGTCTTGATCGTGTAATAGAGCTGGTTGATGTGTACTGAAGTTATTTTTACGAGGTATAAGAATGAGAGCAACTTCAGGGAAATTATGGTACCCTGTATGTATATTCTTTGCAACATGACCTTAAAACCGTCCGCCGCAGGCGGACACCTCACCTCGGCGCCGATCGGTGACCGCTGCGCGCGACTTGTTCGACGAGGGATCCTGCGCAGCAGGGCCCGAGGAGTTTCGCGCGACAGCCCCGCGGCGTTTGAGCGGCAGATCCCCTTCTTCCTCGCGCTCCATCATCCCCACGCCTGTTTTCGGTCGAAACTCGACTCCTCCACTTCGTGGAAGTCGTCTCGAACAGTCGACCTTGTATGGTATCCGCCTTCGGCGGATGGTTTGAGGGCATTTCGGTTGAATCAATCTATTGATTACCTGTATAGTCGAGTGTCATTTTGAGAAAAGAACCGAGAATGAGGATGACTCATCACTGTGTTGGCGACGGTGGTGTCGCTGATAAGGGAGGATAGGTGATGGAAATATTACGCTTCTGAAACAAGATCATACTTTTCCAGCAATGTATTATCATTATCAAGTAAATAAAGAATTCTCTGTGCCGGACCCTGTGGTTCGTTTCTACCTGATTCCCATGCTTCTACTGTTTTGATGGATACACCCATAATAAACGCAAATGTTGCCTGTGTTAATCCAAGCCTTTCCCGTATTGAACGAATACTTTTACCTTTATAATGGGGTAATGGTTTTACCTTTATTTTATACCGGGTTACTCCCTTTACTTTTTTCCCTTTTTCATAATCTACCGCCTGCTCAAGGGCAGTTATCAATTCCTCACCGGTACTTAATCCTGTATATTTCTTACTCATTGTTTTTTTCTCCTCAATTCATCCCTGAGATCATTCACCAGCGAACGTATTGCCTTTTTCTCTTTTTCGCTTATATCGTCTTTTCTGCTTTTTGGGTATACGGTTAACAGGTATATCTTTTCATATATGACAAAATCAATATACAGTACCCTGACTCCACCTCTCTTTCCCTTGTCTTTGAGTGACCAGCGTAACTTTCGCACACCGCCAGTACCCTTTATAACGTTGCCTGCATCAGGATAAATACAAAGGTATTCCTGTAGCATCTTCAGGTCAGTATCATTTAACCCAAGTCCCTCCCAGAGCTTATTGAATATTTCCAGGCTGATGAATTCTCGTTCCATGTAACAAGATAATACCCTATTTGATAGGGTGTCAATATTTTTTAATTTTCTATGCTAAAATAGCTCACAACAGGAACAGAGGGGTAACCTTATTTATCTTCAATAAAAATGAATTTCCTATCTTTAAACTTGTAAACCCGCTTTTTCATTGGTTCATCTTTTTTTAATCGCAAATGCATAATTGCCTTCTTTTTCTCTTTATCAAACTCTATATAACTGTCATGGAATTTTGTAATATCTTTGATAACCTGACGAAGGTGAATTCTATCAAT
>CAZAOK010000040.1:8624-31831 GCA_964486725.1 uncultured Leptospiraceae bacterium | reverse complement strand
CGGAAAGACCCATATTTTTTACTCTTTCTTCCTTTGCGCTTCTTTGCGCTCTCAGCGCCCCTGCGGTGAATTTTTTTTCGGATTAAACACTATTTACCGTATATAATGGTAAAAAAATACATTAATTTTAAATCGGGCATGACCGATATTATATTGAGACTTTACATACCTGATTGATGAAGTTACTGTGAGAGGTTATTATTTATGAAATCACGAAAGATTGCCAATACCCTGATCGCGTCACTGCTTATATTGTTCTTTTTCTCAGCAGTATTGATAAGCAGCGGGGCATTCGCGCAGCAACCCCCCGAAGATGAGGAGACTGAAGAGGAGCAGGAGCAGAGCGAAATTACCGGGTGGAGGGTCAAAGACTTCAAACCCTACGTTAAAGCTATTCAGGAACTTGAAAAGCTCAGCGCAGAATATTCAGAGAATCTTTTGCAAATGGCCATCGACGAATATTCCACCGGTCTTGACATCCTTGAAGACATGGAAAACGAAGTTAACCAGATAAAAGAAATTAATTCGAAGAAAAAAAATCTGTTCGAACAGTGGTACTGGCAGGAAATTGACCGGAAAAACCAGGAAATGCGACAGGTAAGCAGACTGAAATACGAGGCGAAATCTAAGTCGGTTACATACTTTACCCGTGCCATCAATCATATGGACGAAATTCAGTCACCGGAAGTTCGAAATGATCAGAAATTCTCTAACTTCAAGAAACGGTTATACCAGGTATATGTATCAACACAGTACGACCTGCACAACCTGAAACCATGTATACCCATCCTGGAAAGGTACATTGCAATCAACGAAGAAACAAAAAATGATGTCTGGGCATACAAGTATCTTGCAAGCTGCTATGGTTACATGGAAAAAGTTCTTACAAAATACAGCCAGTCAAGTGAGCAGGAAGTGTTAAAAAATAAGCAGCTGAAAAACAGGTACCTCCTCAAGGCAGCCGAATTACAGTATGGTGTTGATTCACCACAATACAAACATCTCCGCGAAATAGTGCAGCAGGACGAGAAAAAAAGCGAACGTATGAACGATTTCAAGTAAATCAGGAAGGCAATCAGCATATACACAAAAAGGCTGCCCAGCATCGGGCAGCCTTTTTTTAACTGCGGTGCCGTCTGTAATATGCAGTATTCTCTGACCTGCCAGGATACTTAAAACAGTACCCGTCGCAGGCACAACTACTCTTCTAACCATGGCTGGAACCTGGAAGGCTAACAATAATAATAACTGTATATAGCAGCAGTAGAGAGTATTATATTAAACTATATTTTTTCAAGGCGGCTTTTAAAATCAGAATGGAATATCCTGTCACCCAGGCGGTCCTGCTCATCCAGTATTTCCTGCAATATTTCGGAGGTGGTGAGGGGATTTATGGTTATGGCACGGAGTACTACAATCTTCTGGGGCGAATAGGGTGTGGATTCCAGCATTGTCCTGGATACAAAACTGTTATCCTCCTGGCGAATGGCACGATGCAATTCAATATTCATCTCGTTTAACAATTCATTGGCTTTTTTGATCTTGTTCAGAATTCGTATAGATTTCTTTGGTTCTGCATCTTCAAAGCTTGCCTTTAATTTTTGAAGCCTTGCCTTGATCTTGCCGGGGATGAACCTGTAATTGATGATAAACAATTCAGGATCATTGAGAAGCTCGAAATTTTCATGACCTTCCAGTAATTTTTTCATGGTATCAGTCAGTGAAAATGAATGAGTAAATAGAAGGTCAAAACCTGTTGCGCCGAATATCTTCAATGTAACCCAGGGTTTCAGGCATGAAAACGGCCTGGAGCCTTCCACGGTAAACCTTCCCTGGTCAACAGAATCAGGGCGAATTATATAATTTGACGTATGACTTATATATTTCAGATGATTTGGATTCCTGAAAAGGATCATTCCCATTGACAGGGGTGAATACAGCAGCTTGTGGGCATCAAAGGTAACAGAATCAGCATTTTCAATTCCCTTGAAAAGGTAGCGATACCTGTCAACAAGAAGCACCGAACCACCCCAGGCGGCATCAACATGAAAGTATGTATCGTATTCATCGGCAACTTTTCGAAGTTCAACGAGATTATCAATATTACCTGTCTCAGTTGTACCCGCGATTCCAATAAGTGATATTATTTTTATCTTTTCGCTGTTCTTTTCATTAATTTCTTTAATATGATTACAGACATTCCGCAATTTTCTTATATCAATCCTGTTGTGCGAATCAACCGGAATTTTAATGACATTATGCTCGCCAATACCCGTCAATCGGGCAATCTTGTCTATAGAATAATGTCCCCTTTGCGAAACAAGTATAACAGCCTTTTGGCAATTATAATGCCTGTAGGCATCAACAATACCGGCTTTACGAATTCCTGGAAATCTTCCATCCGGCGGGAATGCCCTGTTACGGGCTACCAGCATGGCAGTAAGGTTGGCGATAGTTCCATCAAGGGTCACATTGCCCAGTGCTACCCGGTGATTCTGAACATTTGACTTGTAAAACCGGGGGGAACGCTGAAAAATCAGCCGGTGTATCCAGGAAACAAATTCCCGTTCAAGGAAGGTTGAAGCCTTGGCCGTTTCAATTTTTACCTGGTTTTGATTAAGCGCGGCAATGATCATCTCGATGAGAATCATAAAGTAGGGGATAGCGCTGGTCATATGTCCTATGTAATAGGGATTACCCACCTTAACTGAATGGGCAATTATCTTGTTTTTAATCTCAGATAGAATATCCTTCAAAAGATGAGGATTATTGGGAATGTCAATATCAGAAAATATTTTAGCAAGCTCGGGAAGGGTAATTTCACTGTGAATACCCCCCTTCTCTTTAAAAAAGGAATGAATGAGATCGAGTAATTCATATCCAAACTCAAGAAACTTATCCGGCGAATCAGGCATTATAAACAGTTTCTTAAGATGTTCAAGATCACCCTTTATTACGCCATTCTCTTTCTCTTCGATAGTATCAACAAGCCTCATAATAAATTTCACCCCGGGAGATATTCCCTGAAGCAATTAACAAACACGTAAAGAAATTTTCAAGAACTTTTGTTCAAAAAAATTATGATACGAATATTTACAGCAACATTTCATGATGATTAATACTGATAACATATAAATATTTTCGTTTACTTTATATTGATACTATAGCGACATATTGAATGCTTTTCATAAAATTAATGTGACTACTCAGCTATGACTAAAGTATTAATCATTTGCTTTATAATGAAAAGAAATTTGATCATCTCCCCCCGCCGAAGGCGGGGGAGATGCTGGATTATTATTCATTTTAGAATAATTTTGAATATTCAGCATGACAGCTGAGTAATTACAAATTAATAAAAATAATAACATATTAGGAAAATACTTGATTTTATTTTATATGAGACATAAGATGCCTTACATAAAATATGTCAGTTCTTCTTTTCACACAAAAAAACCCGGAATGTATTATGAAGCAACGTTTCAAGTCATTTTTTTATAGTGATATTTTTTTTACTAAATATTGTATACCAGGGTATCGATATATATACCAGCAGGGATACATTGCGCAATTGGAGGAACACCTTGAATAACGAACGGACATGGACATTCCCTAAAGAAATTTCACTGGAAGAGGTTCCCCAGTATTCACGATTACTGGATAAATGTGAGTTCAATCAGTTTATCAGCTTTGATCTCACCAACACTGTCAATGTGCATTCTTCATTTATCGGTTTCCTGCTGCACGCAAAGAACCACATCTCTTCCAGGGGAGGAGACCTTTATATTTACCCTTCACAGGCGGTCACAAAAATTATCAACCTGATGCAATTGAAGGATTACCTGTTGCATTAATCCGATTGATGATGTATGTATATTTCCGGCCCCATCGCACAAAAAGCAATTGACAGTTTTTACATAACCTGCAATTTATTGAATAGTTAAATTATAAAATGCTCATTGTAAATCCACGGGACTGTAAGGGATATACTCATGATTCTTTCGGAAGAACAGGTCAATTATACCAGTGAGTTATTAAAATCAATAGCTCATCCCATCCGCTTGAAAATACTTTGTTTTCTGATAGATGGGGAAAAAACGGTAAGCCAGATAGAAAAAGAATTCGGGTCAACCATTTCCAATATATCACAGCACCTCACCATCCTGCGGAAGATGTATATAATCAACAGGCGCAAAGAAGCCAACTTTATGTACTACTCGTTGAAAGACGGCAGGGTGCTCAGCCTGATAAAAACACTGAAAGACCTCTTCTGTGCAGAATAATTCATCATGCGGAAAAGCCTGTACCTGCTATACCGTGGGTTAATCTTCATTCTACTACTGTTTTTTATATTCCCCGCGGGAAACCACCTGCAATCCCAAACCGAAAACAAAAAACTGGTTCTGCTGGGGCAAAAGATATATAGCGAAGACTATGTAAAATACACCCTCAATCTACATGGAAGGATTCATCCCGACGAACATAATTTTGAAAACATTTCAAAAAAGATACGACGCTTCTACATCCAAAGAGGTTATCTTCTTGTTAAAAATTACCTGGTTAAGGACAATACCCGCTCACTGGTAATCTACATAGACGAGGGAAGACTTAACAGGATCGTATTTCGTGGCCTTAATACACTTTGGACTCTTTATACGAGGTACCAGTTTGATCTTCCTTATAAAATATATAATAAATATCGTATCAATCAGCAATTCGAAAAAATCAAGAAATCAAGGGGGGTAAAAGACGTGCAGGCACTTTTGACCCCCGCTAAAGTGTATACAGAATCCCTTCTGCAGCTGGACAGGGAGGTTCTTATACCATATATCGGCAGTACAAAAATGCCCTTTCTCAACAGTCCCATACAAAGATACAACCTGGAAATTGAGTTTGTCAGTACTCCATCTTCATCATCAAAAAAAAGAAAGGGAATGCGTTACAATCTGAATTTACATTATACAAAGGGCTTCATCCCCGAAGCCGAATACGATCATCCCTCCCTGCTGCAGGATGGGGATTTCTTCAACGCGGAAACAAAAGTCGGCCTGTATTACGGTTTAGATCTTAATTTCACGTCAATACCTGATCTCACCTTCGCAGAACTTGAATCAACATATAATCTCAAACCAAAACTAAATAATTATTTTACCCCAAGGGTGAAGGGATACGTGTATCATTCACGTTCATCACGTTCTGACCTCGGGTTGCTGCGCTACAAGTATGTAAACACAGACGGTACACTTGAGCCGGGCATAGCCCTGTTAAAAGAATTGCGGATATACCTGGGGTACGGGGTTGAAAAAGTTTTCATGTTTAACAGTGAAACAGACGAAACCTCCGACTACAAGGTCTACATACAGGAAAGTGTTGACCTGTGGAATTACGTAACAACCTCAATTGAACTAAACCTGCTTCCATTCACCTTCTCAAGTACCGAAAAACGTGAATTCAACCTGCGCTACAGTTATTACATGAGCGACACCCATTATCACAGGATTGTTTTCAATGGAGAACTGGATTTCGAGTTTCCCGGGCATACGAAATATTCTATGGACATGCTGGCAGAATATTTCTGGAAACGACCTCCATTTTACCACGAACCATCCGTATCATCCGGCCAGTTCAGGGGCTTCATGGGGTCGTCCTATCATACCCGGAAAATGGCACAGCTTGGCCAGGAGATACAGATATCTGTATACAGGGATTTTTTATACATTGGAGTATACGGAGATCTCACAGTTTTTGAAGGAAGCGGGTACGACCTTGAAGGTGTAAAATACGGCATGGTGGGGGGCCCCACCCTTCACTACATTATAATGGACCAGTTCGAATTCGGTCTCTATTTTGGAAGGGACTACATGATTCCAGACCGCCTGTCAGGTAATAACCTCAACTTTTTCATTCACCAGAAGTGGTAACAGGCATTCTTCACTGCACGCTTAAGATATTGGCTGTGTTAAAGAACCTGTCATCCTGGCGAAGATAGCAATAGGCCTGTACATAATCATTATTCCCCTGGGCAACAAACTTCTTTGGAAGAATGCTCCTGGTTGATACATTTCCACGGGCATCCCTGTATTTTATGGTCACACGATGTCCGATAGGAATCCGGCTGTCTGCGGGATTTCTTTTCTTGCCGGGACCTATTGACTGGGTAGTTATCATTTTACCGTGATATTTCTGAAGATCACGCAATGTCCATGTCCCATTTGCATCCAGTTTTTTTATTATCGTCTTGAATAAATCCATACAACCGTATGCATCAGAGATGGCCCTGTGTGCCCGGATTGGTATATTAAACCTTTCACACAATGCCCCGAGCCGATAGTTTGGGAGATCGGGAAATGCTTTCCTGGCAAGTGTCAACGTGTCAAAGGACATCATGGGTGGTGTGGCCAGGTTATGAGTACGGAAAGCCGCATCCATAATGGACAGGTCAAAACGGGGATTTTGTATTATGAGTATAGAGTTGCCTATAAACCGGGTAATGTCGTCAAGCGTATCCCTTACAGATGGAGACTCCTGCACCATGTCAGCATTAATGCCATGGATCATGGTAACGTGTTCGGGGATGTCCCGCTCCGGGTTAACCAGGGATTCATAAGTATCCAGTATTTCATTAAAGGTAAACCTGACGATGCCCACCTCAACCATTCTGTCGATGAGGGTATTAAGCCCCGTGGTTTCAAAATCCAGCGCGCAAAACTCTATCTCCGTGATTTTTTTCCCGAATTCCATTCTCATTATCTCTTAGCTGAAATCCCCTATCATGCGAACCTCGGGGTAAAGATGGATGCCGTAAGTTTTAAGCACGGTATCCTGTACCAGTTCAATAACATTTCTAATGTCAGCAGACGTGGCATTTCCGGTGTTAATTATAAAGTTCGTGTGCAGGTCCGACACCATGGCACCTCCCACCGACTTTCCTTTCAGTCCCGCGTCGTTTATCAATTTCCATGAAGCGTGTCCGTCAGGATTTTTAAATACTGATCCGGCGGAAGGAAACTGTACCGGATGCTTCTGGTTGCGTTCCCTGATAATCTGCTCAACAGAATGCTGTAGTCCCTGCGCATTATCCACAGGGACTAGTGAAAAAACCGCGCTACGTACAATTGATCCTTCCGGAAGACCCATGCAGCGGTATCCTGTATTGGCCCTATCGATTACTTCATCAATCATCTTCCCTTCAGAAGTAATATACCTCACCCGGGCAAGAATATCCGCGAAACAGCCCATGTTGGTTCCGGCATTCATCACGATTCCACCCCCCAGGCAACCGGGAATACCAGCCATAAACTCCGCACCCGAAAGACCCTGACGTATACAGTATTGTACCAGGGTACTCTTTTTTACCCGCGCATCGGCACGAATTGTGCCCATCTCTGAACTTATTATCAGTTTATCATCATCATCGTCAAGGGCGACCCTCATGACAATTCCACGTATACCCCCATCCCCTACAAGAAGATTCGATCCTCCGCCGATAACAGTTAAGGGGATTTGGTTTTCTGATGCGATAGCGGCAATTGCCCTCATGTCATCCTGTGTTACAGGGTGGACAAGAATATCCGCTGGACCGCCGGTTTTGAAGGTGGTATATTGTTTCATGGCCACATTAGTGCGAACTACGCCATGAACTGAGAGCATATCAATTACGCGGGTATATTCATTATTGCTGGTTAATGATGTCATTCAATGGTCCACAACTTGATTATTAAAGAAATGTAGGGATTTATTCACTATTTGTCAATATTTTATATGAGTGAAAAGTGAACATCAGTTTTCACTAAATTCAGGTTCTATGGCAAATCATTTTTTTAAAAAAATGTAGCTTTTAGCCGATAATTGATACGTAATGGTATAAACTAATAATAAATCAGTCGGATTAAAATGATACTAAAAAAAAAGAAAAAAGAAGTACCGGATTTCCAGGAATTCACTGACGATGAAGGGAAAAAGTGGATACAGACTTCAACCGATGACCTTTTCTCAGTCAAAGAACTGAATGATATTATTGAATCAGTTGAGAACGAGAAGGTGCCGGGTGAGATTGTCCTGGCCCGTATCGATTTCAAGAAGGTCAACAAGGAATATTACGACAAGGTTCAGGAGCTTCAGCAAAAACTGAAAAAGAGAACCGAACTACTGAACAAGCTGGTGGCAGAATCACGGAGAACAGTTGATAAAAAAAACCAGAAACTGAAGGAATTGATCGCCTATATCAAGAAACTGCATGTGCTTCTGGCATATTACAAGCAATCCCCGGAGGAATTCCAAAAGATCGAAATACCCTCCCTCATATACAAGGTAGTAACCGAAGAGGCCCCTGTCATCAGTGAGAAACCCGGGGCAAAACCCATGGTATACACCGAGGTTGAAGAAGTGCTTTTGGATGACGAAGGAAACGAGATAGGTACCGTGTAATAACGAAAAACAATTGACAAGTGGCCCTACCTTTGCGGTTTCTTACATAACAGCATCAATTACAGGAGGAAGGCAGGTGTCCTTACGAATATACAACACGTTGACACGCAGAATTAACGAGTTCACCCCCGGTGGCGAAAAGAAAGAACAGGTTTCACAATATCCCCCTGTTACCATATATTCATGCGGACCCACCGTATACGGGTTCGCTCATATCGGCAATTTCAGAACATTCGTGTTCAATGATTTTCTCCGCCGTTATCTGAAATTTCGCGGCTTCACGGTTGACCACGCAATGAACATCACCGACGTGGACGACAAGACCATCGCTGGCGCGAACAGTGAAGGTATAACCCTTCAGCAATACACCGAAAGGTATACCGGCATTTTCATGGATGACCTTTCCTCCCTTAATATTGAAAAGGTTGAGCACACCCCGAAAGCTACCGAGTCCATAGACGCTATGGTTGACATCATTCAACATCTTGACAAGAAGGGACTCATCTACGAGAAGGACGGGTCAATATATTTCAGCATCTCCAGGTATGACCGTTACGGACGGCTGAGCAATCTTGACACACGGGAAATACGAAGCGGCGCCCGTTATGATGCCGACGAGTACGAGAAGGACGATGTTCGTGATTTCGCCCTCTGGAAAGCACCCCGTGAGAACGAACCTGCCTGGGACACTCCTTTTGGTAAAGGACGTCCGGGCTGGCATATCGAGTGTTCCGCCATGGTGCGCAAGATCTTCGGTACCACCATCGACATTCACACCGGCGGGGTTGACCTTGTCTTCCCCCATCACGAGAACGAGATCGCCCAGAGCGAGGCGGCCTACGACGAGACATTCGTCCGATACTGGATTCACATAGAGCACCTGCTGGTAGAAGGATCCAAGATGTCCAAGTCACTTGGCAATTTCTACACACTGCGGGACCTTTTCGAAAAGGGGTACTCGCCCAGGGCCATCCGCTACCTGCTGCTCTCGGCCCATTACCGCAAGCAGCTGAACTTCACCTTTGAAGGGCTGGCACAAGCAGGGCAGGCCCTCATGCGAATAGACAATTTCCTGGCACGTCTCAACGAGATAAAGAAGGACGGGAAACCCACCCCCGAGATAACCGACGCCATAGACGAGCTCTTTACCAGGTTCACCGAAACGGTGGACGACGACCTGAACATCACCGGGGGGATGGGGGTGTTCTTCGATTTCGTCCATTCCATGAACCTGGCCATCGACCAGGGAGAAATGACTACCGCCGACAGGGACGCCGTCATGGCAGCACTTAAGCGCATCGACTCGGTGTTCGGTTTCATCTTCTTCGAGGACGCGTCCGCCGGTGAGGTCGACAGTGCTGAAATTGAAAAACTTATCCAGGAACGAAACCAGGCCCGAAAAGACAAGAACTTCGCCCGGGCTGACGAAATACGTGACATGCTTGAAGAAAAGGGCATCATCCTCCAGGACTCAAAGGAGGGTACACGGTGGATAAAAAAACAGTAATCTCCGGAAGAAAACCCGTGCTGGAATACCTGCAGTCCATGCTGCCGGGAACCGGCGCCCTGCTGCACGTGGCAGAGAACGCCCACGGTAAAATAATAGACACCATAAAGAAAGAAGCGGGGAAGAAGAGCGTGCCCGTTCAGAAAACCGGCCGGCAATGGTTTGACTCTCATTTCAGCGGTGCAACCCATCAGGGGGTGGCCCTGGAGATCCAGAAAGACCGCCAACCAGGCATCACCGAAGAGTCCCTTCTTGATTCGGTGTGCGACGCTAATGGTGTTCTTGTTGTGTGCGACCAGGTTACCGATCCCCACAACGTGGGAGCCATCATCCGTTCGGTGGAGGCACTGGGGGGAAGCGGGGTGATTCTCCAGAAGGCCAACGCACCCGCCATTACCGGCACCGTCATCAAGTCGTCAGCCGGCGCCACAGCCCACCTGCCGGTGCTTCATGTCACCAACATCGCCCGCTTCCTGGAAGAAGCAAAGCAAAGAGGGCTGTGGATTATAGGCACCGCCGGCGACGGGGAAGCACCCTTACAGTCACTGCAGCAATACCTTCCCGCCATCATCGTCATCGGAAGTGAGGGCGAAGGCATGCGCCGCCTCACCAGGGATAAATGCGATGTTGTTACCGCCATCCCGTTAAAGGGACACGTGCGCTCACTAAACGCCTCAGTTGCGGCGGCCATCATCGTGTATGAGATACTCAGATGAGTGAGAAGTGAAAAGTGAAAAGTGAACTGTTCACGCTTCACTTTTCACTTTTCACTCTTTTTCAATAGTTCCCGTATACCTGCCCTGTTCTGTGCGGCCTTGATGTATTTCTCTGTTTTCACCATGCGTTTCATGCCCAGCATGGTGCGGTAGGGATTCTCGGTGTTTTTCATGTTTATCACCCACTGGGGGATAGAACCGGCAGGGTCGGCCCAGGTTATGAAGGTGGTACGGGTTTTGCCGGGGGCGATCTTCTCGAACACCCACCTGCCCCGCATTTCATGTATACGCACGTATGTTTCAACCGGCGGTTTCAGTTTTGACTCAATTGCCTCAAACTCGCTCACCACGATATCACGCTTGAAATCCGCCCGGGTGTTTGATCGCAGCACCACGTCCCTGTCCTTTACCGGCCAGGGTGTGGGGATCACCACGTAGGAGATGTTGTCAATCTCGTCCACCTTTTTGAGCACCCGGGCTTCTCTGCAGTCGGCCATCCACTGTGGGTATGCATCCACGTCCGCCAGTACCGCGCCGGCCACTTCCATGGGGGTCAGCAGGGTTGCCACCACCTTCACCTCGTCAAGGGTGGAGTTTTTCACGTGCCGCGTGTAGATGGCTACCCCATTCTTTGTGGTCTGGTAATTCCAGCCAGTTTCTGCCCTGGTGAAGGAGGTGATGAGTATTATTAATAGTATGAGAACCGGTGCTTTTCCCTGTTTCATGTTACCTTGCCGCCGCTTGTTTTTGTAGTACGGTATACCGGTTTATACGGCTGGTCAATTCATATTTTGTCGTAATGCTGTGATCAGGCTCAACAGGGGGCAACCACGGAGGCTCAGAGGCACGGAGAATGAGATTGTGACGGGTTTAGTGTATGATCACGCCTGTCATTACAGGGAACACTGCAACGAAGTAATCCATAAACGAGATAATAATATTCACTACTTCCTCCGCGTTCCCCGCGCCTCCGCGTGAGACAATTGTTGAGTTCCATTTAAAAATATGATCTTCCATGCCAGGAAAAAATACTATCCAACCCTGAGCTCCCCCGTAACCCGTCACCCGTTACCCGTCACTTTCTCCACCCCCAATTTCCCATAAAAACTTGACAAGACCACATTACACAACTATTTTATACATAATTTATAGTCACATCTGAGAGGAAAAAATGGTCTGGAAAATTGCAGAGGCAAAGAAAAAATTCAGTGAAATGATCCACCGGGTCCATGATGAACCCCAGGTTATATACAACAGGGATACCATAGTTGCAGTAGTAATAGATCCCGAAGAATATGAAGAATACAGGTCTTTCAAAGAATCCCGGGAGAAAAAAAGCCTGGCATCAGCTTTTGAAGAACTGCGTTCAATATGCGGCGATGAATCCTATGAAATAACTGTTCCTGAAAGAACAAACAGGGAAAACCAGTGGACAGAATAAGTTATCTTGTTGATACAAACATAATAAGCGAACTTGCAAAGAAAAAACCTGATCCCGGTGTGCAGGCCTGGGCATCAACGGTACAGCAATGCGCTCTCAGTGTAATAACACTTGAAGAACTTCAATACGGCCTTACATGGAAACCCAGTATACGCGTGCAGGAATGGCTTGACAGGTTTATAGAAAACCATGCTGCAATCCTTCCAATCACTAAACATATCGCCATACGGGCGGGAATGTTGCGAGGACAGCTGCAGTCAAAGGGAATAACCCGCACACAGGCAGACATTTTCATCGCGTCAACGGCCTCTGAACATGGACTTACCGTGGTCACAAGAAACGCGAAAGACTTCGAAGGCTGCGCCGTTGCGGTTCTTAATCCCTTTACCATTTAAAGAGGGATATATAAATAAACCTGAAACTCAACAAATAACAACCACCGAGACACAGAGGTATGGAGAATGAGATTGTGACGGGTTTAGTATATGATCACGCCTGTCCTGGCGAGATGGGTACCAACGCATCTGATTAGACAACAGTGGTTATCAATGTGTATGAATAAAAAGACTCCGACCGGAGGATGGTGTGATTATCGAAAGAAATGTTATTGATAGACCTTGTAATGATTGTCTCTCAATAGTATTACTTTGGATTCAAATTCTTCAAGGTTAAATTTCTCTACCACCCACTTCACTTTTTCTAAAATATTATACCTGTTTGGCTGCTGTAAAGAAATAACAACTATACCAAAATGGTGATCATACTTAAAAGGAACCGTATGAAAAAAGTCCCTGTCAGTAGTAATGAATACAGCATTCTCTTCCTGTGCCATTTGGAAAATACTGTTATCATTCACACCTTCATGTTCGGTACCACGAATATCAATTACATCATGACCATTTTCATGAAGATAATCCGCAATACTTCTGGGTATGTTTTCATCAAGAAAAAACTTCATGAAATAAGTTCATTATAGGGATGACTTTCGAAGTTTGAAAGCTCACTACTGAAGGCAAGGGCTGCATGTATATCATCTTTTGAGATATTTGGATATTCTTTCAATATATCCTCGAATGAATCACCTGATGCAAGAGCACTTAGAATATTACTCACCAGCACCCGTGTCCCTTTTATTACCGGTTTACCATGGCAAACTGCAGGATCTATACTTATTCTTGAATTCATTCTTTCCTCGAAACAAACATTTTTACTATACATACAAAATACATAGATTACCATGTATGTCAATTGTAATAATTGATAAAGCTATATGCCGATTGAAACTCAACAAATAATAGCCACCGAGACACAGAGGTACGGAGAGTTGGTCAATACAGGTTCGTTTCGTTTATCAATTAAGAAACCGGTTGTTGTTGGTTTTGATTTAGATATAGTTTTCCAGGCTGAGAAACACGTATATCATACCTGAATGTCAAAATATATTTCCTTACTGTAAAACCTCAAATCGATTGTAACGATATAAAACCAGACAAAACGCAGATAAACAAATCAACCCTCCGCGCCCTCTCCGTCCCCTCTGAAACGGTCATCGAGCGTAGTCGAGATGCTGTGCTAACCGTTAAGCTACATAAAAAAAAGAGTTGTCCATATACCAGGGGATATATATATTTAATACTTGAAAAGAAAACAGTAACGGGAAAAGAGATAATAAGCATGCCAAAAATAGAACTGGAAATATCGGACGATCTTTTGCTGGCTCTTAACGAAGACGAAAAGGAATTCGAGAAGACAATAAAGCTATACACCGCACTGCAACTGTACAGGGAGCATAAACTGACGCTGGGACAGGCCGCAGAGCTGGCTGATCTCAATAAGGAAGAATTCATGATGTTATGCGGAAGGCATGGAATACCCGTAATAAACTATGCTCCAGGCGACCTTGAAACAGAAACAGGTGCTTTCTGATCAATGGTTATAGTTGCATCATAAGGCACTTGAACTTGCAGGTGAAATTTAAACTATAACACCCTGAACCAAATACCCCCTGAAACTCAACACGTAGTAACCACCGAGACGCAGAGGTACTGAGAATGAGAAAGTGACGGGTAACGGATGACGGGTTTAGTGTATGATCACCCCATGTCATTACAAGGAACACTGCGACGAAGTAATCCATAAACGAGATAATATTATTCACCAACCACCATCCACTACCTCCTCCGCGTTCCCCGCGCCTCCGCGTGAACCCCCGTTAAGCCCCACGAAAAAAACCAAAAAACGAAACATTTTTTTGACAACCGCCCCATTTGATGTTACTTTATAACTAAAAGTTACTTTGTATCACAAAGCATCTTTATACCACAAAGTGGAGAACCCAATGAGCCCAAAAAACGAAGACCTGATAGAAAAATATTCCGAGGACATATCAACCATAAAGGGCCTGCTGCTGCAGGTAGACGAGGCACCCATGGTGGAATCATGGGCCTTTTTCATATGGGGAGTCATGGTACTGGTCGGCACCGTGCTGCACTATTTCGCGGCAACTGCCTGGGGATTAACCCTTGCGACCATATTCACAGAGATATGGCTGCCCGCCATGCTGATCGCCATACTGGTTGAGTCACTGGCGTTGTTAAAGAAACTTGGAAAACGCCACATACCGGTTTTCTCAAGAACCACCGTCAACATG
Organism: uncultured Leptospiraceae bacterium; assembly: GCA_964486725.1. Taxonomy (GTDB): domain Bacteria; phylum Spirochaetota; class UBA4802; order UBA4802; family UB4802; genus M55B154. The sequence continues at coordinate 17,090 of CAZAOK010000040.1, read as the reverse complement.
TACCTTGCCGTCACCGGCATGTTCATCGTGTTCTGTTTTATCATCATCGCCATCATCGCGAAGGGAAACCACGCGTTGCTTCCTTCGTTTTTGTTGACAACTTTGAGCATGTTCTTTCTTGTATACGCCCAGAACACCTATTATAATTTTATGTATCCTTTCGGGTACGCACTCATACTGGCAGGTATATTGCTGTATATCTTTGAAATATCTTTACTCCCCGGCATGATGATCACCGGCATCCTCTACGGCACGGCATGCCTGGTCATTGGAATAATCGCGCATAAAAAAGAGCGGACGGCCCATGGAAAAGAATGACCTGTACACCCAGTTCGACAATATCTTCTTCGAAAAGACCAGGCTGTCCATGATGACCATATTATACCGCGAGGGACAGGTCACCTTTAACAGGTTCAAGGAGATCATGGGAGCAAGCGACGGCGCCATATACACTCACCTGCAGAAGCTGCAGGAGGCAGGCTACACCGTGCAGAAAAAGGAGATCGTTGGCAACTCCGCGCAAACGGTGTACTCCCTGACTTCACAGGGAAAGAAGATGTTTCAGAAGTACATGTCCTTTCTGGAAGACGTAGTTTTGAAAGGCAGGTAAGTCCCCCTCGGGGCTGACTTGTACCCGCAAATCGGATTGAGGGAGATGGATAAAGGAAACAGAATAATTGCAGTATTAAATAATTATCTGATTTGTCTACTCCCTCCCCCTTGATGGGGGAGGGCCGGGGTGGGGGTGAGTTGCGTATATGAAAAAAGATATTGTAAATTTTTCAAGACAATGTGCAACACACCCTCCCCTAACCCCTCCCATCAAGGGAGGGGGATAAAGGAAGGGTAAAGTTCAAGGAGACAACTGATGACCAGATCAACACGCGTAACAATCACAACCATAATTGCATCACTCATGGTATTGGCCCTGGCAGCACCAGCCTTCGCCATTTCGGCAAAGGAGATAATTAAACGTGCTGAAGAAGCCACCCGCGGCGACACCTCCATTGCCGTATACGAGATCACCGTCAAGTCACGCAGGTGGACCCGAACAATGAAGATGAAATCATACGAGAACCGTGTTGCCGAGAAATCCATGGCGGAAGTGTACGCTCCAAAGAAGGATGCCGGAAACAAGTTCCTGTTAAAAGGCGACAACATGTGGCATTACGTACCCAGGCTGCAGAAGACCATCAAGATCGCTCCTTCCATGATGCTGCAGTCCTGGATGGGGTCGGACTTTACCAACGATGACATCGTGAAAATGTCAAGCATCGTGGATGACTACCATCACAGTCTGCAGGGCAAAGAAGATATGGAGGGACATGAATGCTACAAAATAGAATTGAAACCGAAAAAAAACGCCGCGGTGGTATGGGGGAAGATCACCTACTACGCCCGCACGAAGGACTATCTCCCCGTCCGGCAGGAATTCTACAACGAACATGACGTGCTGAAAAAGGTTCTGACATGCAGCAACTTCAAGGAGATGGACGGCCGAATTATACCCACCATGTACAGGATGAACACCATACGTAAGAAAGATCAGTACACCCTCATGGAGATCAATAAAATCAGGTTTGATGTGAATATCCCGTCTTATATTTTTACAATACAATACCTGAAAAGGAAGTAACATCATGAAGAACTACATGATCATAATAAAACTTGCCTGGCGAAACATCTGGCGAAACAAGCGACGAACTGTCCTCACCCTGCTTACCATCGTGGTGGGGTGCGCCATGATAATACTCATGAACGCCTTCGCCAGGGGAGGACATGACCAGATGATAGATGACGCGGTATCGCTGAATACCGGGCACGTACAGGTACACGAAAAGGGATTCTGGGACAGCCAGACCATCGATTACGCATTCAAGCCAACCGACCAGTTGATCCGCATCCTTGACGACCAGGAAGCCATTACCGGCTACAGCAGGCGGGTACACGCCGGTGTCCTGGTAGCACTTGACGACGTATCCAGGGGAGCCATGGTGCAGGGAATTGAACCCGGGAGGGAAAAGTCAGTCACCGATCTGCATGAAAAGATATTGCCGGGTGGACGCTACCTCGAGAAAAACGACAGCACCCACGTGGTAATGGGAGATGTTCTTGCGAAGAACCTGAAGGTTAAGGTGGGAGACCGGATTTCAATTCTCTCCCAGGGGTTTGACGGATCAATCGCGGCCGAGCACCTCGACATAGTTGGAATTTTTAAAAGCGGCAACCAGGAGTACGATCGAACACTCATGCTGATACCACTGTCACAGGCCATGAAGACCTTTTCAATGATGGGCTACATCAATTCCATGGTTATACGGCTGGATGATCCCGGTAGAATGGACGAGGTGATGGCAGCCTGCAGAAAAGCTACACAAGAGTATTCATACCCCATGGAAGTGATGGGCTGGAAAACTCTCATGCCCGAGCTGGTACAGTTTATTGTGATGGACGACGTGGCCGCGTGGATATTCGACTTCATACTTTTCATGGTAGTTGGCTTTGGCATACTCAACACCATACAGATGTCCGTCTTCGAACGGACACGTGAGTTCGGGGTAATGCTCTCCATAGGAACCCAACCCTCCCAGGTGGTGGCCATCGTGTTGACAGAAACAGTTTTCATAACACTACTTGGCATACTACTTGGTTCGATACTGGGTATCGGCAGCTCCATGTACCTGCATTATAATCCAATCGATTACTCGGCATACGCGGACGAAATAGCGATATGGGGTATATCAACCACGGTATTCCCCGCAACCGTCACCCCCCTTAACGTAACAGTTACGGGAATGTTCACCTTTATACTGGGAATACTGTTCTCCATATTCCCGGCACGGCGTGCGGCCAAACTTGACCCTGTTGAAGCCATACGGACACTGTAACGGGACCATAAGCGAGGTAAAAAATGAAAATATTTTTTCTCATTGGATGGAGAAATCTCTGGAGAAACAAGCGGCGGTCACTGGTGGTTATATCCGCCATATCACTTGGGATATTTTCCATGCTGCTTGCCATGGGAATAATGAACGGCATGAACAACCAGATGGTTGAAAACACCATAAAGACCTCACTGGGGCACATAGCCATACATTACGAGGGATTTCAAAACGATATGAAACTGAAAAGTTCCTTCGAACCGGAAGCGCGGATTATGAAGGCTGTGCGGGACAACCGGTATGTAAGCCATTACACGAAACGGGTGAAATTCGAAGCGATGATACGCTCAAGCGAGGCATCGCAGGGGGTGATGATCATGGGCATACACCCTCAAAGCGAAAAAGATGTATCCAGCATTTACGGCTATACCATCAAAGAGGAAGGCAGTTCATTTCTTGAAAGCCCTAATTCTGAAGATATACTCATCTCCACCACCCTGGCCGACAAGCTTGACCTGCTGGTTGGCGATCGCCTGGTAGTGATGTTCCAGGATATGAACAAGGAGCTTGAAGGTCACGCCTTCACGGTAAAGGGCCTTTTTCAAACCCCCATCAGCAGCTTCGACAAGTACGTGGTATACACCGGCATTAACACCCTGCAGAAAATGGCAGGTCTTGAAAACAGGATAACCGAAATCTGCATTATCACTCAAAAAAAAGAGCTGGTGGACGTGGCTGCCAGCCTCATGCGTGATGAACTGTCCGAAAAACCACTGGAGATCCTCACCTGGAAGGACATGGCCCCCAGCCTTGTACGCTCAGTGGCCCTGTTTGACACCATGATGTACATATTCTTCGCTATCATATTCATTACCGTCATCTTTTCCATAGCCAACACCCTCATCATGGCCATCATGGAACGGTTCCACGAGATCGGTGTAATGAAATCCATCGGCACCAGGCCCTCGTGGATCGGGGGCATGGTGATGTTCGAAGCGGTAAACCTTGGCCTGGTAGGCCTTGCCGCGGGGATGGCAGCGGCAATACTTGTCATATCATTGCTTGGAATCACCGGAATCGACTTCGGTTTCTACGCCGAGTCCATGCGCATGTGGGGCACGGGAACCGTCATATACCCGTCACTGAAGACCATGGACTTCGTCGCATCAGCACTTATCGTTTTCATGAATACTGTAATCGCCGCCATATACCCGGCATTGAAGGCGGCACGAATAAAACCACTGGACGCGCTACATTACGCGTAAACATTACCGGAGGAACACAATGGCAATAATACAGACCAGCAAGTTACACAAGGATTACGCAACAAACGGAGTCACCGTAAAGGCGCTCAGGGGCATCGATCTCACCATAGACAAGGGTGAATTCTCCGCCCTGGCCGGACCGTCAGGATCGGGCAAAACCACCCTACTGAATATCATCGGCGGGCTCGACCATCCCACCAGCGGGCAGGTGACCGTAAACGATATACTATTAAACGAACAATCCGCGAAAGAACTGGCCCGTATACGGCTGAATCGCATCGGGTTTATCTTCCAGGTCTACAACCTCATCCCGGTACTCACAGCCATGGAGAACGTGGAGTACATACTGCTCTTGCAGGGAGTTGACAAAGAGGAGCGCGACCAGCGTTCATCCGAAATTCTAAGGGAGGTGGGCCTTGGCAACGAGCTTCACCGCAGACCGCAGGAACTCTCCGGCGGACAGCAGCAGCGGGTGGCGGTGGCCAGGGCAATCGTGTCACAGCCTGACATCGTGCTTGCCGATGAGCCCACGGCAAACCTTGACCAGAAAACCGGTGCCATGCTCCTTGACATGATGCACGACCTGAACAAGAAGAAGGGCATCACCTTTCTCTTCTCCACCCACGACCAGATGGTGATGGAACGGGCCGAAAGACTTCTGCACCTGGTTGACGGCCAGGTAACCGATGACGAATTGAAAAAGAAATGATCAGAGGGTACATATGAGAAAAGCTGTTTCAATTATTCTGTTGCTTCTATTTTCAGCCACGGGCTTATTCGCCCAGGAGGACATGGACGAAAACCTCATGTTCGAGGAAGACCGCAAGCCTTTCAAGCTGACGGGTGAATACAAGAACCTCTACGTGTGGTACCGCACCGAAAGCTTCCTCGACGAGGACACCATGCACTACAGGGAGAAAAATCTCAGCAGCGACCTGAACCGCCTGCGCCTGTCACCTGAATTCCAGGTGCCGGGACTGCTGCTGGTGCATGCCGATATTGACAACGAGGTGATCATATCCAACTATCACAACACGCAAGTTTTCGACACCATGTGGCGCCCTGCCACCTACAACGATCTATATGATCCCCGGTACGAATACGACGATTCGTCCAAATACTATTACCGGTTCAAGCTGCACCGGGCGTATGCCAAACTCACCACCAGCCATTTCACGGTAACCGCCGGCAGGCAGCTTATCCGTTACGGCAGCGGCAAACTGTGGAACCCCCTTGACATCGTCAATCCCGTATCCCCCATTCTCATCGAGGGTGCCGAAGAGGTAAAGGGCACCGACGCACTGCGGGTTGAGTGGTACCCCGTACGCTCCGGCGAAATAAGCGTGGTATACGCCCCACAACGACGGTACGACGAATGTGAGCCCGAATACATGTGGGGTGATAACTCCATACTTCTATCCAGGATAAAAGCCACGCTGGAGCAGACGGACGTGGCAATTCTTGGCGGCACCGTGCCCGGACGCTATATCGGGGGCCTTGACGTGTCCACCGTGCTTTTTGACGGGCTTCTCCGCGGAAGCATGCTCTACTCCCATCCGGATGAGTATGACGATTTTTTCACCGCGGGGACAGGTTACGAGTACACCTTCAAGAACGGCCTGTCACTGATGCTGGAATATTTCTACAACGGCAACGCCCTCAATCACAACCGTGAACTTATGCGGGCATACACACAGAGTCTGCTGTTGGGAATGAACGAGGAGCGCTTCCAGGTGCTGGCCAACCAGTTTCTTACTTTTAACAGGCATTACGGCGCCATAGCCCTTGGCTACGACATCACCCCCCTTCTGCGTGGAGACTTCTTCACCATCACAGATGTTGAAGGACGGGGGATGTTCATACTGCCAACTCTGAGGTACAACATATTACAGAATATGGACATCAGCGCCTCGGTAATGTACGGAATAGTGGGAAACGACGCGTCTGAAACATCAGACTTTAAAGAGTACGAAGAAAAGCCCCTGGTATCTGCATCATTGCAATATTATTTCTAAATATCCGATTCTATCTTCAACTCTTCCGGTTCTTCTATCTCCTGGTTCCATTTTTCCAGGAGGTAACCCTTGCCTGCCTCGAAGGCTTCCGCCTGCTCTTCAACCAGCTCTTCGGCCTCAAAGGAATTCATGTCCCACGAGTGGTTCACGAACGAAGCAACCCGTCCGAAGTACAGGGGCACCATCAGGTTAATCAGCCGAACCCTGTTGGCCGTCCAGTGATGATAGATGGAGGCAAGCTCGTAAAGGGTCTTTACCCACATGTCGATATTGAATGTAAATTTGCTTGTATCATACTTCGTGGCTGCCTCAAGCTCATCAAACACATCCCTGCTGAACATGGCCTGGTAGAGCGGCTTGAACTGATTAAATCCCGTCTTATATTCACGCACCAGCCTGCTCAGGTTGATGGGTATCGGCTCAGGTTCTCCCTGTGTGGGTTCACCAAATAACGGGATCTGTTTGCTCCCCTCCACGTTCTTCCAGAAGGGCTCGTAATGTTCCATCAGGTTAAAGAGGGTCCCGATTACCTGCACGAACATGGGGCCAAGGGAGGAAGCCGGGTCCTTTGCGTCATGAATCTTCACGCCAAGATTGGACTGACAGATGGATACATTGCTGGCAATGGCGTTGGTGGTCATGAAAATGTCGATACCGAACCGGGCAATGTCTGTACTCCATACAGGTTTCTCCAGGTAGAACTTCGCCAGGTCTTTGGAAAAGGTGAAGTCACCGCCGATGGGCTGCCGCACCCTTTTCCCGTATACCGCCCTGGTAAGGTTGTACACGATATTATTTGTTATGGTGCCATCATATTTATAACGGGTATATACCGGTGCCACGAACTGAAACGTATCATTGAGCACAGGGTCAAGCAGCCATTTTACCCACGAGGGAGAAATGCTTCTCAGGTCGGAGTCAACCACCATGCATGCTTCCACGTCCAGCATAACCGCCGCCTCGAAGATAGCACGAAAAGCAGACCCCTTGCCCCCTACACCGCGGTATATCTGCACCAGCTTCTCCTGCCAGGGCTTCAATTCCACTTCCCGTGCCATGTCACGGGTATCATCGGTGGAGCCGCCGTCTGACACGAAGATCACCGCCCTGCAGTCACGGTAAAACTGGTTCAGCCCGTCGCTGATCATATTGATCACATTGACAATGGTAGCCTCGTTGTTAAAACACGGTATCCCTATAAGAACATCAGCCTTCTTGATCTCCTCAAGCCGCTTCACCGTCCCCGGCCTCAGCGCCGTAGTATACTCCATACAGTAACCTCCTTTCTCCCCCGTCACACAATCCGTTATCCGTTATCCTTTATCCTTTATCCTTCCCCCGTCACCTAATCCTTTCCTCATCACTACTCACCCTTCACTTCTCACTCACCCCACATACGTCAACCACTTATCAAAATTATTATTCTCCCCGTTACAGATAGCCCGAAAAACATCCTGTACTTTCAGCGTAACCGGACCCGGGCATTCACCCCGCATGCGGATATCATCTATTGACTGCACGGGCTGTATACTGTTTATACTGCCCGAGTAAAATGCCTCGTCAAACCAGGCCACGTCCTCCGGGTAGATATCCAGCTCCCGGCAGGGGACATCAAGGGAGGCCAGTATTTCCAGTACAACCATGCGGGTAATACCTGTCATTATATTGCGAAGCCGGGGGGTAAGTACTTCCCCGTCCTTCACGAAAAAAATATTTGCCGTTGCCCCTTCGGCTATATATCCATCGGTGTCCACCATTATCACGTCATCGAACCCCTTATCCATAACTTCCCTTTCGGCAAGATAGGCATTCACGTAGTTCCCCGTCACCTTGGCATGCACGGGCACCGTATCAGGATGAAGCTTTTTAAACGAAGAGATCCCCACCCTGGCCGGCCCGTAAAACTCTTCGGGTGAGAAACCAACTGATTCATAATCCATGCAGTACACCGCTATTGATACCGAAGAGTCGCGGGGTATCAAACCGAGTTCACGGGAAGGGTAATAGGCGAAAAACTTGCACACCCCCCTTTTCACCCCGTTCTCGCGGGTGGTATCCAGCACGGCCTGCAAAAGCACATCCCGGCTGAATGGGATATCCATCTTCACCAGTTCAGCTGTTCTGTAAAACCTGTCAAGATGCTCATCAAGCCCGAACAGTGCCGAACCATTGGGATTGCTGATAATCTCCAGCACCTCGAATATTGCAGACCCCCTGCTGAAACTGTGTGAAAGAGGCGAAACCCGAACCTCCTCTTCTGGTCTGAATGTCCCGTCAAGCCATACCTTCATGGTGTACCTCTTG
>CAZAOK010000040.1:0-8524 GCA_964486725.1 uncultured Leptospiraceae bacterium | reverse complement strand
ACCCCACTGGTTATCGATATCGCCCTGCCCTGCATGATCTTTGCCAATATCATTTCCAGGTTCAACCCTGAAGCATCTACCTGGTGGCACATGCCCCTGTGGTGGGGCGGGTTTACCATGGCAGCGTTTATCCTGGCAATTACTTTCACACTGCTTTCACGGACAGCATATCCCCGTGAATTTTCCATGAGCCTTTTTTACCAGAATGCCATATTCATACCACTTGCCATTCTTACCGGCATGTTCGGAGCTGACACGGAACGACTGGTTGATCTTTTCCTTTTCACTCTTCTCTATCCCGCTTTCTTCTTTAACACCTTCCATCTCTTTTACAAAAGAAAAAGTAAAACATCCGGCATTGATGAAGGGATCAGGTGGAGCAGGATATTCACACCCGTACTCGTTGCAACCATCCTGGCGGTAGTAATGAAACTTTCGGGAACACATGTAATGGTTCCGGCATTCGTGGTTGATATACTTCGCAGCATAGGCACCATTACCGTTCCCCTTATTATGATAATTATCGGAGGCAATATTTACGTTGATCTGAAAACAACAGATACCTTTTACGTGAAGGACATCATCAAGTTCATTGTATGCAAGAACGTCCTCTTTCCTCTCATCTTCCTGGGAATACTTGTGCTTATTCAGCCGCCATTTTATGTTGCCCTCATCATCATGATACAGGGCGCCACCCCGCCCATAACCGCCATCCCCATAATGATGGACCGCACCGGCGGCAACCGAACAGTGGCCAACCAGTTCTTCGTTACCAGCATGTTCGCGTCTGTAATAACCATTCCAATCATGATGCTCCTCTTCGGCCAGTTTTTCAGCAGTTAACCATTCCATTTTTACTCCTCACTCCTCACTCCTCACTCATCACTCATCACTCACGTTTTTAGTTGACGCCTGTGCTATACTAAAGGTAAGCTGAAACAACAATATAAGAATCCTGCCCGTTTGATGGAGAAACACATGAGTATACTCAATATTGAAAATCTCTCCCTTTCACTGGGAGAAAAACCAATTTTAAATAACCTGAATATAGATTTCTGGAAAGGACACATTCACGCCATAATCGGCCCAAACGGTGCCGGCAAGTCAACCCTTGCATTCACCATAATGGGACTGATCGGCTACCGTGATTTCAACGGGGACATCCGCATGGACGGAAAATCCATCAGGGACATGTCCGTTGACGAGCGTGCCCGCATGGGCATAAGCCTTGGTTGGCAGGAGCCCGCCCGCTTTGAAGGACTCACCGTACGCAATTACCTGAAAGCTTCCACCAGGCAGAACCAGAACGACAACCTGGAAGAGGCGCTGAACATGGTGGGACTTGATCCGGATAGTTATCTCTCACGCTCGGTTGACAAGACATTGAGCGGCGGGGAACGAAAACGAATAGAACTGGCTTCACTGATAGTGATGCAGCCCCGGCTTGTGCTGCTTGATGAGCCCGACTCGGGAATTGACGTTGAGGCACTTGAAAGGATATTCGATGCCATCAAAATATTGAAGGATAAAGGATCAACCATTATCCTCATAACACACAGCCTGGCAGTACTGAACCAGGCGGAGCACGCATTTTTAATGTGCTGCGGAGAACTGGTGGATAAAGGTTCCATTGACAAGGTCAAGGTATACTTCGAGAACAAGTGTATACCATGTAATCATAAAAACGTACCCGATGCCGAGGAAGTAATACAATGAGCTCAAAAAGAGAAACCGCGAAAAAACTGTACGAAGCAATGGGGATGACCGACGCCGCCCTGAAAGACCCGGAGATCGCCCACCTGGTGATAAACGGCAACATGGTTGTTGGCGAACACCTGGTTCCCGGCCTTGAAGTTGAACCCCATGAAACAAAAAACGGTGTCCGCATCACCGTCAGGGCCCTTGAAGGTACCGTTATAAATAAGCCGGTACACATGTGCTTTGGCATTCTGCCGGAAGAGGGGCTGCAGGAGATCGAGATGGAAACCCATATAGAGAAGGACGCTTCCATCTCAGTGCTGGCCCACTGCACTTTCCCCAACGCCGTGAAGGTGGTACATAAGATGGACGCCTCTATCGAAATAGCCGACGGGGCCTCATACACTTACCTTGAACGCCATGTACATGGAAAGAAAAGCGGCATTACCGTGCTGCCAAAAGCACAGGTCTCACTGGGGAAACATGCCAGGTTCGCAACCGACTTTGAACTGCTCAGCGGCAGGGTAGGCGAGATCAACATAGACTACGAAACCACATGCAGTGATTACAGCGTTCTTGAGATGAACGCCAAGATCAATGGAACAGGTGATGACCGAATCAACATACGTGAGATCGGCCACCTCCAGGGAGAAGGCGCCCGGGGTGTTCTTACATCACGTATCGCGGTAAGAGACCGGGCAAGGGCCGAGGTATACAACAAGCTTACCGCTTCTGCCCCTTTTGCCAGGGGCCATGTAGACTGCAAGGAGATCGTGCAGGACGAGGGTGTGGCCACGGCCGTCCCCATCGTTGAAGTGAGCCACCCGAAAGCACATGTTACCCACGAGGCCGCCATAGGCAGCGTGGATGACAAGCAGCTTGAAACCCTTATGGCCCGTGGACTGTCAGAGGACGACGCGGTTGAGCTGATCATACAGGGACTTCTAAGCTGAGGGCAAGGGGTCCATTATAAACACGGTGACATCATCTTCAAAAGATGACTCACCGCTGAAATTTTCAAGCTCACGCATCAGGATATCCACGCATTCGCCGGGTGTTTTATTTTTTGTGGCAAGCAGAAAGTCCCGTATCCTCTCAAACCCGAAGAGTTCACCCCCGGGGTTTCTGCATTCAATCACCCCGTCAGTATACAGAAATACCCTGTTGGTATCACCAAGGGTGATTTCCCCAAGATCAAGGCCGGGATCAGCCAGCCAGCCCAGGGGTTTCCCACTTGACCATAACTCCACAACTTCCCCTGTTGTTTTTTCAAGAAGTACAGGCGGTGGATGACCGGCATTGGCGAAGCGCATATGGCCTGTTCGTGTATCAACACTGCAGATACAGCCGGTAACGAAATGTGACTGCACGGTAGACTCAAGGATTGCTGAATTCGTAAGTGACAGTATGGCCTTAGGATCCAGTTTCATGTAAACCGCGTTTCTAAAAGCGTTTCTTGTGATAAGAGCCAGGAATGCACCCGGCACACCATGTCCCGAAACATCGGCAATTATAACAGTAAAAAGGCCGGCGTCATTTTGCCAGTAATCATAGAAATCCCCTCCCACTTTATCCATGGGGATGCACCTGGCATGAATACCCAGCCCACCCACCGCCGGGTTGCTGTCGGGAAGAAGCCTTGATTGCAAAAGCCTTGCGATCTCCAGCTGGTTCTCAATGGTGTCGTTGCGGTCTTTCAACTCACGGGTACTCTCAATAACCTCTTCTTCAAGACGCATACGAAGATTCTGTTCTATTTGATGCACAACGGAAAACTGTTCGGCAAGCTGAAATGAAACAGTAACGATAAAGCCCAGCAATCCAACCTTGAGATAATCGAAATCAGGAACTACCGAATACGCCCTGAACACTTCAAGCAGCAGGCCGGTAACAATAATGCTGAAGGCGATAGCGATAAAAATATATTCCCGGTACCGCCTGCGTATTATTTCTATTGAGTTAGCTACACCCACGATAACAATATACAATATACACAAATGCCACAATACCCGGGGAATAACAAAATACCTGATTTCTCCGATAACGATAACGGCCATGGCAGAAAGCAGCAGCACACCAATTACCACCCTGTCAGGTACGCTAATCTTCTTAAACATTACCCTTCGCATGTATATCAGCAGGGCGGCAACACCTATCATACCAACCACGTACTGGGCCACGTGAAACACGTAAAAGTTGTCCCAGAAAAGGTATTTCACCTGTCCCACGCAGAAAAGATACATGGCCGCTGTTAATGTTGTGAGGGCAAATGCCCGCTGATGCCTGAAAAGGGTGGTTTTCATCCATGAAAATGAAAAGAAGTAAAAGGCAAGAAACAGGTATATGCCAATGGCGAGTACATCAACCAGGTAACGCTTAAAAAGCAATATAATAAAGTCCCTTGCGGGACCGATATTATATGTCCCCCATATCAACCCCAGTGAATCCGGAAGATACCCCCTCACCCGTACAGCGAGAACATTTTCTTCATCATACCTCACCAGTCCCGGAGGCAGATGGTAAAGCCGCAACCGGTCAAAAAAATGACTGTTGTCATCCTCTATAGAACCCGTCTGCCCAATAAGATTCCCGTTGAGATAGCATTCGTCAACATCACTGATCTTGCCAAGTTCGATGGACATGGTTTGCAGTTTGGCATCGGAAGGAATAAATATCCTGGTTCTGTACCACACCACACCGGTATGCCCGGGAAAAAGCCGCATGCCATTACCAGGCACCCCTATTGTTTCCCAGCCACTATCATCGTACACGGGGTCGGCATAGCGGGCATCATCACCCTTGATGATACTCCAGGTACCTTCAAGAGAGACTATTTCATGTGGTGATACAGAGAATACGTCCCTGGCAGAAAGCTGCAGTGGAAACAACAGCACCAGGATGGTAAGAAAAAGACACTGACAACCGCGCCTAACGCGGCTTTTTTCGCTCATGAAAATAAAATCCCCACCCCATAAGAGACACCAGGAACAGGTATACGGCAGTGTTTCTGGCCAGAACAGTTCCCTGCTGCCTTCGCTCAAACAGCATCTTCAGGTATATACCATGTTCTTCACTGAATGGTTCTTTTTCTGCCACACGCCTGTCAAATTCTCTTAGAACAGCCCTGGTTCCCATGGAACGTCCGTCGAATCGATCATAGCCGGCAAATACATGGGGAGAACGCAGCATGATATAGGCTTCACGGTAATGCTGCGAAATATCACTTTCCGCCTGGAGGTGATTCCTTATTTCAGGATTCACCACGCAATAAGAATAACACGCAACGGCAGCAAATACGGCTGACACCAGTATCATCACAAGTGCGAACCAGAAATACAGTTTTTTGTCATTTATCTTCATTCGTCGTTTCCTCCAGGTACGTTACAACGGGTACTTTCGAATATGTTTGATCTTCAATTTTTACGTATGCTTCATTTATAATTATAGGTCCTGCTTCACCGCTTTTTATTACCTGGTCCATATCAATGGCCATCAGGTCAAAGAGGGGGCGAAATTCTTTTTCACTTCCGGTTTTATTCAGAACTACTTCAACCGATTCCATGGGCATCAGCCGTTCAACGCGAACAGGGAAAGAGAACAGCGCTTTTCCTGACTCATCGTTTATTATGTTCAATGTACCGGCATACCCGGTTACCACCACATCAGTGCTTTTGTTAACAAATCCGGCGTTGATGCGCATATGGAAGACAGCCCTGTCCTTCTCAAATTCAGTAGTAATAGTAAGTTCAGTGGCTCCTGCCTCAACCGGGTTGCCCGAACATGCTATCATGAATGAACAGAAAACCAGCAACGCCCCTGACAGTATTATTCTATATTTCATATCCAACGTACACCTCCAGCGCAGATTCAATTCTTTTCTAACAGAATACCCATTACGTCAAGAAAAATAATTGACCCAATACCCCCTGGAGATACCTTTTTGAAAGCATCTATACACAGGAAAGATACATGAACACTAATCTCCCGGGGTTTTTTTTTCTTGCGCCGATGGCTGAGGTGACCACACCTGCCCTGCGGCAGGTTGTGCGGAGTCTCTGCCCCGGGGTGGTGCTGTGTTCTGAGATGCTGAGTGCCGGGGCAGTTGCAACCGATGCCGCCCGCAACAGGCATATGCAGTACAGGTATCATTTCGATGATCCTTATGTATACCAGGTACTGGGAAATGAACCGGGGGTTATGGCCGGGGCATGCAGAAGACTTACCGAAACGGGATGCGCCTCCATAGACATCAACATGGGGTGTTCGGCACCTGACATCATTAAAACCGGCTCGGGTGCCGCCCTGCTGAAAAACATCCGGCATGCCCGGGAGATTGTTCGCCGGTGCAGAGAGGCAGCAACGTGCATGCTTTCTGTTAAGATGCGCTCGGGATTTTCACAGTCAGACATAGACTATATTATCGATTTTGCCCGCATGCTCGAAGATGAAGGTGTAAATTATATCACCATGCATCCCCGTCACGGAAAAATGGCATTCAGAAGAAAAGCCGACTGGGATATCACCCGAACCCTTGCAGGCTCTGTCAATATTCCCGTTGTGGGTAACGGGGATATTATATCCCCGTCGCAGGCAGTCTCACGGCTGCGCCAGTGGTCATGCGCCGCTATAATGATCGGCAGGGCGGCAGTTACAGAACCATGGATATTTTCTGTAAGCCGTGATATACTCAATGACAGGAAAACGACACACGTGTATAATATTCAGAAGATATGGCTGGAGGTACTTTCCGGGATACGCACCTTTCTGCCCCGCCATCTTCACAAAAGCAGGGCACACAGGTTCTGTTTTTATTATTCAAAGAATGTTACCTTCGCCCATCGATTATTTACGGGCATCAGAAATGTTGACAAAATATCCCATATGCAGGAAATTATTAACGAGTACTTTTTTCGAAACCCGGCTGAAGCCTGGAAAGAGATTAATACCGGCGATGGAAGAATAAATGAAACTGATAAAATTTAGAAATGAAAATTTTGTATATCCCCAATTCGCGATGGTTGATGCTGACATGGTATATCCCGTGAAGAATCATTTCAGGGTTTCAGACCTTTTCACCGCCATACAGGCAGGCAACCTTGAATACGATGAACCGTTGCAACTTGATGCCATCACCCCGCTGCCGCCAACTGACGATCAAGTAAACATATACTGTGCCGGCCTAAACTACCGCGACCACGCCGAAGAAATGGGTATGCCAATTCCACCGCGGCCCGTGTTTTTCACAAAATCTGACGGCTGCCTCACCGCTTCAGGGACACCGGTACTGTGGCCCGAGGAGGTGCAACTTCTTGATTACGAGGTTGAACTGGCCTGCATCGTAGGCAGACGTATCGGAAAGGACGACCAGGTGCGCCCCGACAATCTGTGCGACTACCTGCTGGGTATCACCATATTCAACGATGTTACCGCGAGGGACATGCAGCTGTCAGGAGGCCAGTGGTTCATGGGCAAAAACTATCGCACGTTCGCCCCCCTTGGACCATACGTGCAGACATGCGACAGTGACACCGGGCAGCGCCTTGGCGAACTGCGCCTTGAACTGCAGGTGTACGATGAGCACGGCACTCCCTATCCTCACAAGAGCCAGGAGGGGACCACCTCCATGATGATATTTCCCGTGTACCAGTTGCTTGACAACCTGCGCACACACTTTGACCTGCAGCCTGGTGATGTGATCGCCACAGGTACCCCCCGCGGGGTTGCCCTTTCCCGTCCTTCACCTTTCTTGAACCGGGTGGCGGACATCATCGGCATATCACAATCAACCAGGATACGGAAATTTATTAACCGGGAGATTCGAAAGAACGACCGTTATCTTCGGCCGGGGGATATAATGATATCAAGGATTACAAGTCCTGATATGGTAATAGATCTTGGTGAACAAAAAAACCAGGTACATACTGATACAGAGTGAACTACAGGCCTCCGTACATAGAATTGTATAAAAGTGGTGTGCTGTCCCAACGGGTTGACCGGCTTGAATCTCTGATGGAATCGTGCAAACTGTGTCCCCATCAATGTGGAGTAAACCGCATGGAGGGAGAAAGGGGCTCATGCAATACCGGCCACAGGCCAATGGTATCAGCCTTCCAGGCACATTTCGGGGAAGAATCCCCCCTGGTTGGACGGGGCGGGTCGGGCACCATCTTCTTTACCAACTGCAACCTTGACTGCATATTCTGCCAGAACTACGACATATCCCATCTTGGCCGCGGTGAAGAAATTACATACGAAGAACTTGCCGCCATGATGCTCACCCTGCAGCGCAGGGGATGTCACAATATCAACCTTGTCTCTCCCAGTCACCAGGTATACGCCATCACCCGGGCTCTACTCACTGCAATACCGGACGGACTGCACCTTCCCATAGTGTACAATTCGGGCGGCTACGACTCGGTAGAAACCCTGCAGCTTCTTGAAAACGCAGTAGACATCTACATGCCCGATTTCAAGTACATGAACCATGAGGCGGCATCTGAATTGAGCGGCGTTGCCGATTATCCCGAAGTTTCCGTGCAGGCATTACGGGAAATGCACCGCCAGGTTGGTGATCTGGTCATAGATGAACGGGGAATCGCCACTCGCGGCCTGCTGGTTCGCCACCTGGTGCTGCCAAACGACCTCGCCCACACCGAAAAGGTGCTTGATGAGATAGCGGGTATATCCATCACCACCTATGTCAACATCATGGACCAGGCCGGCCCCGAATACCGTGCCCGCGAAGGCCCCGATATACGCCGACGAGTCACCCGCCAGGAATACGACCACGCCGTAAATTACGCTCGTTCCAAAGGTCTCCACCGAC
>CAZAOK010000039.1:16571-32228 GCA_964486725.1 uncultured Leptospiraceae bacterium | reverse complement strand
AAACATTTTTTGTGACATAATATCTTTTTGGGAAAAAATGCAGAAAAAAAACGGCAAACTGTACGAAAATATACTATGAACCTTTGTGAAATAAGATTTGTGTACAGCATTGAAACCCGCAATGCCCTTGTTGAGGAGATCGCAAGTGAACAGATATAAAATATTTCTCGCAATTTTATTGACGGCCTTTGTATATGCCAGCGGATTCGCGCAGGAAGAGCAGAAAGTGGTTGATTCTTCGGTGAACACGGAACGCATGGCCGACCAGATGAAGTTTGATCAGGGGAAATATTTTTTCGAGTTGGGACAGTATGACCGGGCACTGGAGAACCTGCAGGAATACCTTGAATTATATCTGCATGGCGCGCACAGGGGCGAGGCGTACAGGATGATTGCAAGTGTGTATTTTCAGCGATTCAGGTATAACAGGGCCGCCGAAGTATACAGGTCGCTGCTTGAAGAATATCCGGGTTCTGAGAACGGCATTCAGGGGATGTACAAGATGGGTATCTGCTACAAGAAGATGGGTGATACCGACAGGGCTTCTGCCATATTTTCACGCCTGATCCGGGAATATCCTTCGTCCTCGTATGCGCATCATTCACGTGTTATACTTGATGTAATGAAAATTGTGAGTTCTGAGTAAAAAAACTTGACATTAGTCTTCTTTTTCCCACTATGGCATCTCCTCTATAATCATTTTTATGAAAAATTCATAAAATTATCATTATTTTAATGATAATTGTGCTATTATTGAAGGAAGTTGTTGGCTATGCTATGATAGCACTCGCAGCCCTGATAATATGAAGGGCTGTTTTTAGTCTAACGCGGAATATAGCGAACGTCGCGCAGTTCGTGGGGAAACTATTATATGTAACACATATCTACTCCAGGTCTTTTCTTTTTTTAATCCCTACATGCAAAAGATGCAATGCTGTTTTTCTGTGATTGCAATATTATAGAAATAATTTTTTTGAGGTAATAAAACTATGTCACTACAGAAATTAAGAAATATTGGAATTGCCGCGCATATTGACGCAGGTAAGACCACCGTTACTGAGCGTGTGCTGTACTTTTCAGGCACCACGCGAAAGCTGGGTGAAGTACATGACGGCCAGGCAACAATGGACTTTATGAAACAGGAACAGGAGCGGGGGATCACTATCGCCTCTGCCGCTATATCCTGTTACTGGGATGACCATAATATTAATATTATTGATACGCCGGGTCACGTTGATTTTACCGTTGAGGTAGAACGATCACTCAGGGTAATAGATGGGCTGGTGGCACTGTTTTGTGCTGTCGGTGGTGTTGAGCCGCAGAGTGAAACAGTCTGGAACCAGGCAGACCGGTATCATGTACCCAGGATAGCATTTATAAACAAGATGGACCGTGTTGGTGCTGACTTTTACGAGGTTGTTGCCCAGATGGGGAAATACCTTGATGCCAACCCCGTACCTTTTCACCTGCCCATAGGGGCTGAAGATGATTTCCTTGGAACTATTGACGTTATAGCCCGTAAGGCGGTAATTTTCAGGGAGTTCGAACGATCAGTAGAAGATGTACCCGAAGAGTATAAAGAGAAATGTGAAAAAGCAAGACAATTTATAGTAGAAAAACTTGCCGATTATGATGAAGCGGTTATGGAACTTTTTCTGGAAGAGAAAGATGTTCCTGAGGATGTGCTTAGAAAAGCAGCCAGGGAAGCAACTCTCAAACTTCTTATTACCCCGGTACTATGTGGTGCCGCGTATAAAAACAAGGGCATTCAGCTGCTTCTTGACTCTATTGTTGATTACCTGCCATCGCCGGTTGATGTTGGTGCCATATTCGGAACAGATGTTGATAATCCCGAAAAAACTCACGCAAGGCATCCATCAGCCAGTGATCCTTTCGCGGCCCTCGCGTTCAAACTGATTCATGACCCATATGTTGGGCAGCAGACTTTTATCAGGATTTATTCAGGAAAGCTTGAAAGCGGTATGCAGGTCTATAATGCTACAAAAGAGAAAACGGAACGTATCGGCCGTATCATGAAGATCAAGGCCAAAGAGCGGGAAGAAATGGAGTCAGCTGGTCCCGGTGAGATCGTTGCCCTGATCGGGATGAAGGTGACTAAAACGGGTGATACGCTGTGTGACATGAAAAATCAGCTTCTGCTCGAATCAATATACGTGCCCCCTGCAGTTATCGACCTGCAGGTGTCACCTACTACCAAAAAGGAAGAAGAAAAGCTGGGAGTAGCCCTGCGTAAACTTTCCATGGAAGATCCATCCTTCACCGTGCGGGTTGATGAAGAAACCGGTGAGACCATCATTGCGGGGATGGGTGAATTGCACCTTGAGATTATCGTGGATCGCATCAAGCATGAGTTCGGTGTAGATGTTGAAGTTGGCGAGCCTTCTGTTTCGTACAGGGAGGCAATTACCACTGAAGCGGTGAACGAATTGAAATATTCAAAACAGACTGGTGGTAAGGGTCAGTATGCCCATTGTGAATTGCGTATTGAACCAAATCCCGGAAAAGGATTCGAATTTATTGACCATATTAAAGGTGGTGCCATACCCGCGGAATTTATCCCTTCAGTTGAGAAAGGGGTGAAAGCAACACTTGAAGAGGGTATTCTTGCCGGTTTTCCCATTGTTGATGTACGGGTTGTGCTGCTTGATGGTAGCTTTCACGCGGTTGACTCTTCTGACATGGCATTCCGTACATGCGCATCCATGTGTTTTAAAGAAGCATTTATGAAATCGGCACCGGTTTTACTGGAACCATTAATGAAGATCGAAATAAATACACCCGATGATTATATCGGAGATGTTATCGGCGATCTCAATCGACGTCGAGGACGTGTTGAATCGATGAGACGATTCAGAAAGGGAGCACAGAAGGTGAATGGATTTGTTCCTCTCATGGAGATGTTCGGGTATGCCACCCAGCTAAGGAGCATGACAAGCGGACGTGCCAACTATTCAATGGAGTTTTCAAGTTATACCCCGCTTCCGAAGGATGCCCAGACCAGGGTGTTGGAGAAAATCAAAGAAAAAAAGCGACAAAGCGCGTAATTACCCATATAGTTTCCAACCTCCTCACAAGTATAACAGACGCGCTGCCTGAGAAGGCAGCGCGTCTGTTATTTTAAGTTCATAAGAAATATCCACGGGTAAGGTTGTATATAACCCTGTCATAGCAAAATATTATCCTGTTATTCAATTCGAGAGAAGTGTATATTTCAAGTGGAGAGGCCAGAATCCTCTTTCGTATTACGTGCTGCCATATTGATTTTCTACTCAGGGCAAGGGCGGTTAGTGTATCTTCAAGGGGTACATGAAGGTCATGCAACGCTTTTCCCGCGGCTGAAAACTGCTTGAAAAGTGATGTACTCATGTTTCCACCCAGCCAGTGCTGCACGCTTCTGAGTATGGCTGTATGTATCCAGGTTATTGTGTCAAACCATGGTTGAAGATCCGGGAGTGTTACCTGGATTTCCTGCTGCCATTCATTCGTTATTTCATCGAAATCAGTGTCAATCATGGATATGAGCACGTTGGAAAGCAGTTCCTCCTGTTGTTGTTCATGGGTTGATATGTCATTGGGATTGTCTATGGCAGGATAAAGGCGTTTAAAAGATTCAATCATGGCCCACATGTCGTGATAATGGCTTGTGAACATGTCTATGGCTTTTTCATTGGATGACCATGCCAGGGGAGGTCGCTGGTCAAGGGGGAAATATCTGGCATCAGAAGCGTCATCACCGGCTTTCACGTCCCCCCCCATCCTTTTTACCTCGTAGGTAACTATGGCCAGGCTGCCGTAGTAATAATTGTTTACGGTGTCCACGTCAATGAGCTGTATGATCTGTCCATCAATTCCTGCTTCTTCTTTAAGCTCCCGTAAGGCGGCTTCCTGTAGTTTTTCATGTGATTCAGCAAATCCAATAGGAAGACACCACATATCCCTGTAGGGATCATTTTTTCTTTTTACCAGCAGAATTTCCCGGTTGTCGTTTAAGACTATGCTTGAGGCAACCGGAAGGGGGTTTTCATAGAAGATGGTATTACATGAAGGGCAGAAATCCCTTTCCCTGTCATCTATTTGTTTTTTTTCAAGTCTTGAACCGCAATGTGTGCAATACACGCGTTTTTTTTTCATGTAGTGGTGCCATTTACGGTAGAATGATACGCCCTGAATATGGCATCATTTTTTGATAATGTCACTGCTTGTTCTACAGATGCCTTGTTCATGATACGATAGTAAAAATTGTCAATCACCTGTTTCGTTAGTTCTGAATGTGCTGTGATAATTTCTTTGAACAACAGGTATTTTTTTTTGTCAAGATAACTGATACAGTCATCGATATGAATATCTTTGAAAATAAGTAAATTGGAATAGGGTATAGTATCTACTTTTTCAAAGTAGGGTTCAAGAAGCTCCCGGCCGTTTTCCATGCAGAATGCCGAGAAAAGTTCTTCAATTGCCATTTTTTCGGGTGGTGAAATACCCGCGTCAGTAATACTCAAGGGGATCATTTGTACTATCTCGTTAAGGGTGTTACGTGAATGGGTTAAAGAAATAAATATTCCTCCGGGTGAGAGTATCCTTGCGATATGGGGTATAAGATGGGGGAAGAAATATAGTGAATAACTGGAAATCACCAGGTCAAATGTATTGTCACCCATGCTGTTGATTATATCAGCACTTCCATGAACAAATTCGCCTTCATAACCGATGGAGTTCACGGTGAAAAGAAATTTTTTTCTGTTTTGATAGTCGATGATGTCAATTCCTGTTACCTGTGCATCATCATGGAGCCTGTTGTTAAGTATCTCAACAAAGAATCCGTATCCACATCCAAGATCCAGCACATTTTTCACGTGGGAAAGTTCAAGAGAGTCAATGGCCATGGCCCTGATGTCGTTGGTGTTGGATGAGTGCCTGCGTATGATATCCCTCGTAGATATATGATGATTGATGTTGGCGTAGGTGTTTTCTATGTCTTCCATCGTATACAGGTAACTGGCCACCCGGGTACACTCCTCTTGCCATAATCAGGGCATGCAGGAAGAACATGAGATATGATAGTAACGTAGCGGCTTTCACATAAAAAGTCAAGCCGGTTTAGGGGATTACGTGAATCCGAGAAGCAGCCCTGCCTGGTACACAAGAAAGCTGAAAGTCCACGCCACCATCAGCTGGTAAAAAATTGAGAAAATCCCCCACTGCCAGCCAATCTCGCGTCCAATAACTACGATAGTGGCAATACAGGGAACGTATAATAGAACAAACAGCATAAAAGTATACGCAACAAGGGGGGTGATGTTGAATTGCGGATCCTTGAGTCTTTTTTCAAGTGGTTCAGACGCGTGAGGTGTTGTTTCAAATTGATGCCCACCCTGGAATAGTACACTCATAGTGCTGACTACCACCTCCTTGGCCACGAAACCTGTTGAGAGTGCTATTCCCATCTGCCAGTTAAACCCCAGGGGTTTAATGACGGGATATATGAAATCTCCAAACATGCCGATAAAGGTTTCACGGGTTTCGGCCATGTTCTTCCGCATGGCAATGGCTTTAAGTTCTTTTTCCATCTCTTCTTTCAGTTGTGTCACTGGCAACGTGGTATTCGGTGCATGGCGAATCGTGTTTTCAATTCTTCTACTGTACTCTTCACGGGTCTCCTGTATTAACTGCTGGTAATGATTTGTTACTTCGGGTGATTTTGGATATTCGCTTAATACCCAGATAATGATGGAAAAGGCGAGTATTACCCCACCCATTTTTCTGAGATAATGAGAAGCCCTGTCCCACATATGAAGAATCGTCGTTTTCAGGGTGGGCATTCTGTAGGGTGGCAGTTCCATTACGAAGGGGGTGGACTTGCCGCTGAAAAATATGGCGTTAAACAGCCTGGCTGATATGAATGCCATGAGTATGCCGATAAGGTAGAGGGAAAATATCACCATTCCCGCGTGATGATGAAAAAAGACACCGGCAAATAACACGTATACAGGAAGCCTGGCAGAGCAACTCATAAATGGATTGATCAATATGGTGACAATGCGGTCTTTCTTGTTTTCAAGGGTTCGGGAGGCCATAATAGCGGGAACATTGCAGCCAAATCCCATTACAAGTGGTATGAACGACTTTCCATGCAGGCCCATCCTGTGCATTATCTTGTCCATGATAAAGGCAGATCTGGCCATATAGCCAGTATCCTCCATTATGCTTATACCCAGGAAAAGAATCAGTATGTTGGGCAAAAATACGATAACCCCTCCCACGCCCCCGATGACGCCCTCGATCAGGAGATCCTTGAGGGGGCCGGCGGGCAGTATCAGTTGTGTTTTGGCTCCCAGCCAGCTGACCGCAGATTCTATTAACTGCATGGGGTATTCGCCCAGAGAAAAGGTGAGGTGAAAGAGTATCCACATGAATACTATGAGTATTGGAAATCCCAGGTAGCGATTGGTAATTACCCTGTCAATATCTTCGGTAATATCTTTTCGTTTAATGGCTGTCTTTTTGACAACTTCTTTTGCGGCCCCGCTTATGAAACCGTACCTGACATCTGAAAAAATTGTTTCGATATCATCGCGAAACAACTTTTCAATATGTTTCCTGGAGGTTTCAACCTGTTCCATGATAATACCCGGGGTTGCAATTGACGCAGCTTTCTTCTCGACATCAGTGTCCCTTTCAAGCAATCGGATTGCCATCCATCTTGAGGGGTAGGCCGGTGTGCCGTTGCTGTGTTCTTCAATTAGTTTTTGAATTGTATCGATTTCATGTTCGATATCTCTGCCAAATGGTATGGTAATCTGGCGCATCCGATCATCGGGACTGGTATATTCATCAATGATGGTGTCCAGTATCTCTTCGATTCCCTCACCCCTTGTGCCTATGGTGGGAATGGCGGGCATGCCAAGCAACCTGCCAAGCTGCTTCGCGTCGATTTGCAGCCCGCGGGCCTTTGCCTCGTCAAACATGTTTAGGGCAAGTATTACCCTTGCTTCCATGTTTACCAGTTGTGTTGTAAGGTAAAGATTTCGTTCGAGGTTGCCCGCGTCAGCTACATTTATTATAAAATCAGGCTTGTCGTTGAGAATGAAGTCCCTGGTAATCAGCTCTTCTATGGTGTAGGAGGTGAGGCTATATGTGCCTGGCAGATCAATAACGCGTATCCGGTATCCTCGATGGGAAATACTCCCTTCGCGGCGTTCCACTGTAACGCCCCCCCAGTTTGCCACCTTCTGTCTTGCCCCGGTGAAGGCATTGAAAAGTGTTGTCTTTCCGCAGTTGGGGTTTCCAACAAGTCCAATTACGATTTCTTTCTTAGTCATTGCTTATCCTGGCAGTTTATTTCCTGAAACTATGATGGATTTTGCTTCCTCAACCCGCAGGGAAATCAGGTAATCTTTTATGGTTACTTCCATGGGATCCCGTAGTGGAGCATATTTTACTACCCGTATGGTCTCTCCCCTGCGAAATCCCATCTCGATCAGTCTTTTTTTAAGAGGCCCGCTGCCAGCAATTCGCAAGATCTTACCACTGTCTCCCTCTTTCATGTCTGAGAGGTGTTTTTCACGCAATGTACTGGAAAGTCTTTCAGTCCAGTCTGCGTTGGAATTGTTCTCTGACTTGTAAAATTCGATAAATTTGTTCAACTGGGTGCAGGCCTCGGGTGAGAGATGATGCTCAATTTTACAAGCCTGGTCATTGGCGTTCTTTTCGTTCATTTCCAGTATAGAGTGAAAAAACTCTGAGAGAAAGGAATGCCGCCGGTACACGCTTTCGGCGATATGTTGCCCCTTTTTTGTAAGCTCAATATGGCCGTATTTTTCGTAATTGATAAGACCCTTTTCTTTCAGCTTATTCAAAGCAGCCGATACACTTGGCATCTTGATATTCAGGCTTTTTGCTATATCCTTGACGCGAACAACGTTTTTTTCCCTGGCCAGCAGGGCAATGTTTTCCATGTAATCTTCCATGTTCGCGCTGAGTCCCGAATCTTCAAATTCAGAGCTGTCGCAGGATGTGTTCAGGTCTTCTTTTGCCATTTGTACATACCTTTGATTCAATATTCTGACTTATTCTTTTTAACCTGTATATTACATGACAAAAGAATTAGTCAAGCCTAATATTGTGTTTTATTACTTAAATATATCACAAAAATAATGTTTTTACATATGTGTGAGAAAATACATTGAATTTTTTCTTATTGAATGTTATACATACTTGAAAATCGGTTGAAGCTGGAGGAGGTTTTGTATGATGGCGGTATATATCATTTCGGGTATTATAATTTTTTTCTTTCTTTTATTCGTTTTTACATTGGTGAAGCTTTTTGCCGGAAGAAAGAAGGTGGCGGCCGAACTCGGGTCAGTTCGTTTGAGTAAGATAAAAAGTTCCGGCGAAGTGTCAAAGCTTTCCGTCCTCCCCCTGATTGATTATTATGATGATGGCAGCGGCCTTCAGACCGAGGCGGGGGTATCATACCTGGTGAAAGCTGATGGCTTTACCCTGCTGATGGACATGGGGCTAAACGCCGGCTCATCACATCCCTCTCCACTGTTGAATAACATGAACAAGCTGGGAGTGCAGATGAACGCGCTTGACGCAATCTTTATCAGTCATGTGCACCTGGATCACGTGGGCGGGATGCGGGATCAGAAAAACAAGACCTTCAGTCCTTCAGCCGGTGACGTGGATGTCCCATCTATACCTGTATATGCTCCTGAAAAGGTTTCACCATCAGCACGGGTGAAAACAGGCAGTATGGACATCCATGTAGCGACCGATCCTATGGAGATTGCCCCGGGTATCTACTCGATGGGAGCGATTCCCAGGTTTCTCTACCTTATGGGCTATACCCTGGAGCATGTGCTGGCTGTTCGGTTGAAGGGACGGGGCATTGTGCTGGTGATCGGATGCGGACATCCTTCTATTGATAGAATACTTGAAAGGGCAAAGATGCTTTTTGACGAGCCGGTATACGCGGTAATTGGCGGGCTGCATCTGCCGGTGAAAGGGGGACGCATCATGATTGGACCGGTTAACATACAGAGAATCGTGGGCTCTGACCGGATGCCATGGAATGGGATAAACGAAGATGACGTGAAAGACGCGATAAAGGTGATCGATGATGAAAACCCGGGTATTGTTGCCCTGTCTCCCCATGACAGTTCTGACTGGGCACTTGAGCAATTCAGCAGTGTCTTTGGTGACAGGTTTTCAATGATAATGGTTGGACATGAGATATCGCTTGCCTGATACAGTTTTACATAGAGAGAAACGCGTGAAGATACTTGTAAGGGTGATACTGCTTATCGGCTTGTTCTTTCCAATGAATATCTATGCCGCCGATAGCCAACAGGAAAAATTGGGCAACCGGGAATCCGGGAGGGGTGTGCCTGTTGTCATTACCGATTTCTATAATTATACCGGGTCATCCATGACCTATCTTTCCAGGTATATACCTGAACGCATAGCTGAAAGCCTGGAGGGGAACAGGAATATACAGAGAATTGATAGTAAACGGATTAAACAGGCCCGCGAAAAGCTGGGTATTGATGACAAAGATCTTTATTCTGTTAAAGAAATAAGAAAACTTCTTGCCCATATGCAGGTACCCGTTGGGGTGTTTGGACGATATATTGTTCAGGATTCAATTGTTCGCCTTAATTATTCAATTATCAATAACGAAAATGATACAGTAATTGAAGGCCGTGAACAACAGGTAAAAGTTAATGATGATTTTTTAGATAACATTGATAAATTCGCCGCCCTTAGTGCTGTATGGATCGTGAACTACGGGATATCAGGTACATACGAGGATACCGGCAGAACTGATCAGACAATAATTAACTGGGTGCTTACACGGCTTCGTGAATCACAGCTTGGCTTTCTTGTGAAAAACAAGTGGTTGTATTCGCTTTTAATTGTTTTATTTTTTTATGTTGTTTCAATAATTTCAAGTTGTATCTTCGACAGAATAATCCACAGGATTATACAAGGGACATCATGGGATACAGATGAAAGTGTTATTAATGCCATAAAAAAACCAGTTAAGTGGATCATATTTCTGGTTGGCCTGCACCTTGCCATTATACCTTTGAAATTATCTGTTCAAGTGAAGGATTTTCTTACCAACCTCTTTATTGGTATCATCATCGCGTTGGCAACGTATATGGTGATGAAGGTAACTGAATTTTTTATCAGGGCATGGGGTAAAAAAGTCGTACACAAGCTTGGCGAGAGAATGGATACTGACATGGTACCATTTATAATAAAGATTGTAAATTTCTTTTACCTGATGATGGCAGCCCTGGTAATACTTTCAAAATTCGGCATTGAGATCGCCCCACTTATCGCTTCCTTCGGTATTATGGGTTTTGCTGTAGGGTTCGCGGTAAAAGATACAATCGCCAACCTGATCGGTGGTATGATATTGATAACCGATGAATCCATCGCTGTAGGTGACAAGGTGGTAATTGACGGGGATATGGGTATCATAAATGAGATTGGTATGCGGTATACCAAGCTGAAGACATTCGATAATGAAATTATCGTTATACCAAATGGTGAACTGGTGAATAAGAAGTTCAAAAACTTTGTACTTCCGGATCCGGCTATTCGGGTCGTGGTGGATTTTGGCGTGGCCTACGGAAGTGACGTAGACCGTGTTGAAGAGGTGGTTCTTGGTGTCATAGGTAATATTGAACAATCCCTGGAAGACCCCGAACCAAGGTGTGTAATGATATCGATGGGAGACTTTTCCCTTAATTTTCAGGCAAAATTCTGGATACCTCTTTACGAAGACCAGTATTATAAACAACTTGAAGCAACCAAAAAAATTTATAACGCACTCAACGAGGCGAATATATCAATTCCATTTCCCACCCATACTGTATACCTGCATAAAACCGATAAGTAGGCAGGAGGCAACAATGCTGGAAAATGAATTGACATCCATGGTTGGCAAAAGTAATATCGAATAAATTGTAATACAACATATAGGCACATAAGTCACATATCTATTTGTGTATATCGTAAATAGATTGTCTTTACCTGCTATATAACTGCCATTGTCATCGTAATATTCCAGGAGGTTATATATGCCCCTTAATGAAAAAGTTATCGGAAAAAAATATTACCCTGGCCCGGTTACAATCAACCGGCATGAAAGCATTTATTATGCCCTGGCGTACAACGAAGATAATGACGCGTATTTCGATAACAGGAGGGAGGGGGGAATCATCGTTCCTCCCATGTTCGCGGTGAATTACGCGGTTGGTCCCACGGCAGAGATTATGTTCGATGAAGAAGTGGGATTGAATATGATGATGGTGGTGCATTATTCCCAGGAGTTTGAATGGCTCAAACCGGTAAAACCCGATGACGTCATCAAAACCGAGGGAATTATTACCCACATCCATGTGCGTGAAAAGGGGGCTATACTTGGCTGGGAAACCAGCAGTTTTAACCAGCATGATGAGAAAGTGCTTATAGCGAGGTGGGAATTCTACGACCGAAGCGCGGGATCGGGGCAGCCAGATGATCATACCGAAAAGCCGGTAAAAATGGGCGAATTGATTTGGAAAGACAGCATGAAGGTGCGAAACGGGCAGAGCTTTATCTACGCGGAGCCCTCAGGTGATCATAATCCCATACACGTGGATGATGATTTTGCCAGGAAGGTGGGGTTACCGGGAATAATATTACAGGGGCTGTGCACCATGGCATTTACCCACAAGGCAGCAGTTGATAATCTCTGCGGAGAAGAACGGGACCCCATGCGGCTTCGCAATCTGCGTGTTCGTTTCGCGAGACCTGTTCTTCCGGGACAGACCATTTCATTTGAAGGTTTCAAGTTGGAGAAAAGTGATGAAGGAGAAACATTTGGTATTACCGCGCGTAATGATGAAGAAAAAGAGGTATTGAAAAACGGGTGGTGCCTGGTGGTTGATGGCGAGAGGTAATCAGTAATTCGCTGGGTTATAAAATAAATTCATAAAAAATGGGAGGTTGTACATGGCTTCAATTGACTTTAAAAACAGGGTAGTTGTTATTACAGGCGCGGGTGCCGGTCTTGGCAAAACATATGCCCTTGAATTCGCCAAAAGAGGGGCAAGGGTGGTGGTGAATGATCTTGGGGGATCCCGGGATGGTTCAGGTGAAAGTCATAACGCGGCGGATACGGTTGTGGACGAAATAAAAGCCCTCGGTGCCGAGGCTGTAGCCAATTATGATAACGTGGCAACTGTTGAAGGCGGTGAGAGTATTATACAAACGGCAATTGATGCCTTCGGCCAGGTTGACGTCCTTATAAATAACGCGGGCATTCTCAGGGACAGGAGCTTCCCCAAGATTAGCGAGTCTGAGTGGGACACGGTTGTAGGTGTTCACCTGAAGGGTGCATATTGCGTTACCAGGCCAGCTTTTATCAAGATGAAAGAACAGGGGTTTGGCAGAATCATTTTCACGACTTCAGGTGCCGGCCTGTATGGTAACTTCGGCCAGGCCAACTACGCGTCTGCCAAAACCGGGCTTATCGGTCTTATGAATGTATTAAAAATTGAAGGGGCCAAAAATAATATCCTTTCAAATACTATTG
Source organism: uncultured Leptospiraceae bacterium (assembly GCA_964486725.1). Classification (GTDB taxonomy): domain Bacteria; phylum Spirochaetota; class UBA4802; order UBA4802; family UB4802; genus M55B154. The sequence goes on along the minus strand of CAZAOK010000039.1, from coordinate 19,615 downwards.
CACCTGTTGCCGCTTCCCGGCTGACAGAAGATGTGTTGCCACCGGAGATGTTTGAAAAGCTGAAACCGGAGTTTATTGTGCCGCTGGTATTGTTCTTGTCCTCAGAAGACTGCCAGGACAGCGGTATGATATTCAACTGCGCGGCAGGATGGTACAGTCGTACAGCGGTCGTATGCGCCAGTGGAACGATTATCGGGGACGGGTCTCGGGAGATATCACCGGAAGAAATAAAAGAGAACTGGGATAAAATTACAGACATTAGCGACGCAAAGCCCCTTGCCAATCTTGGAGAGAGTTTTGGTTTCATGGCGCCATTACTAAAATAACCAGGGTGCATTATCCCCCTGGTACGCAGGAGGAGGTTCATAATGGCTGGAATAGTAAGTTATGGAGGATACCTGCCGCGGCACAGGTTGCCCCGGATGACGGTTGTACAAAACATGGCATGGTTTAACCCGGTAATATTTGCTGTTGCGAAAGGGGAGCGCACTGTTGCAAACTGGGATGAAGACTCAATTACCATGGCCGTGTCAGCGTCATATGATTGCTGTGCCGGAATGGATGGGAAAAATATCGACACCCTCTTTTTTGCCACTACCACCCCCGCATTCCTCGACCGGCAGAATGCCGGTATAATTGCCAATGCCCTCAACCTTCCGGAAGAGGGTGTACGCACTTCAGATTTTACCGGTTCGCTCAAGTCGGGAACAGGTGCGCTTATAGCGGCATGTGACGCGGCAGAAAGCGGGAAGTCAAAAACAGTACTTGTGGCCGCGGCCGACAACAGGATGGCAAAGTCAGCAACCATGTACGAGATGTTTCTTGGTGATGCCGGTGCAGCCATCCTGGTTGGCAATGATAATGTTATCGCCGAATACCTGGGGTCCTATTCAATTCAGCATGACCTGGTGGATCACTACCGGGCACCGGCAAAAAAGTTTGATTATACCTGGGAGGAGCGATGGGTACGGGATGAAGGGTACGCGAAAATAATTCCACAGGCTGTTACAGGGTTTATGGAAAAACATTCCCTGAGCCTGGATGATGTTTCACACTTTGTCTATCCCTGTTATTATAATCGTGAACACGGTAATATTGCCAAAAAGCTTGGGCTGCCCGGGGAGAAGGTTCAGGATAATCTTCATGATGAATGCGGCGATACCGGATCGGCACATCCTTTGCTGATGCTCAACCCCGTTCTTGACAGGGCCAACCCCGGCGAGATTATTATCATGGCCGGTTTCGGTCAGGGATGTGATGTTCTTGGCTTCAGGGTTACCGATGCCATAAAAAAAATATCCCGTCCCCGCGGTTTTGCTGCTGCATCTCAGAATAAAATTGAAATGGCTTCTTATACAAAATACCTGAAATTCAGGGATATGATAACCGCTGACATGGGTATCAGGGGTGAGTCTGTGAAGAACACCCCGCTAACCGCGTTATGGCGGCACAGAAAGATGCTGCTTGGCATGACTGGTTCACGGTGCCGGGCCTGCGGTACGGTTCAGTTTCCCCCTTCACCCATGTGTGTGAACCCGGAGTGTAACGCGGTAAATCAAATGGAAGATTATCACTTTCCCGGAAAAACAGCAAGGGTTTTCATGTATACCGGCGATATGCTGGCCGCGTCCATCGATCCGCCGGCAGTATACGGTCTTGTTGAGTTTGAAGGCGGGGGACGTACAATGCTTGATTTTACCGATTGCCAGCTTGATAACATATCGGTGGGTATGGAACTTGACCTGTCTTTCAGGCGAAGATACCGGGATGAGACCCGGGGATTCAGCGGTTATTTCTGGAAAGCCGTACCCGGGGCAGGGTAAAGGAGGACAATCATGGCCAGAGGAATACGAGACAAGGTTGCAATTATTGGCATGGGTTGCACCAGGTTTGGAGAACGCTGGGATGACAGTTCACAAGACCTCATGGTTGAAGCTTTCGAAGAAGCAATCAATGACGCGGGTATTGAGAAAAACCAGGTAGAGGCGGGATGGTTTGCCAGCTGTTTTGACGAAGTGAACGTGGGCAAAAGCGCGCTGCCTGCCTCGATGGCATTACGGTTGCCAAACATCGCGGTAACAAGAACCGAGAATTTTTGTGCCAGCGGTACCGAGGCTTTCAGGGGGGCGGTGTACGCGGTGGCTTCTGGAGCGTATGATATCGCCCTGGCCATCGGTTCTGAAAAGCTGAAGGATGTTGGATACGGTGGCCTGCCTGAATTCAGTTCTGCCATGGGAACATTGAACGGTTTGTGGTTTCCCAATGTAACTGCTCCCGGTTGCTTTGCCATGCTGGCCAGCAGCTATACGGCGAAGTATGGTGTAGAGATGAAAGATCTGAAAAGGGCCATGGCCCATGTGTCGGCAAAGAGTCACAAGAATGGCGCGTTGAATGAGAAGGCACATCTCAGAAAAGAGGTTACCGAGGAGCAGATACTGAATTCTCCCATGATCGCCTTTCCCCTTGGTCTTTTCGACTGTTGCGGTGTCAGTGACGGGGCCGCGTGCGCCATAGTTACTACCCCGGAGATGGCAAAAAAACTTGGTAAGAAGGATTTCGTAACGGTTAAGGCCCTGCAGCTTTCTCTCAGCAACGGTGAAGAAATTGCATTCAGCAACTGGGACGGGGCCCACTTTGTCACTGCTTCGAAGGCAAGCACTGAGGCGTACAAAGAGGCCGGTATAAAGGACCCGAGAAAAGAGCTGAGCATGCTTGAAGTACATGACTGCTTTTCCATTACTGAGCTTGTCACCATGGAGGACCTGCATATTTCAGAAAGGGGGAAAGCCCCCGCGGATATTCTTGACGGCTTTTATGACCTGGACGGGGGGTTGCCCTGCCAGACCGACGGCGGGTTGAAATGCTTCGGACATCCAATCGGGGCTTCCGGTTTGCGAATGCTCTACGAGGTATACCTTCAGCTTCATGGAAGGGCGGGAAAGCGCCAGTTAAAAAACCCGAAGCTTGGCTTAACCCACAACCTGGGTGGATTTCCCATGATGAACGTCTGCAGTATAGCTATTGTGGGTATGCGGAGTGCCTGA
>CAZAOK010000039.1:0-16471 GCA_964486725.1 uncultured Leptospiraceae bacterium | reverse complement strand
ATTTCCCATGATGAACGTCTGCAGTATAGCTATTGTGGGTATGCGGAGTGCCTGAGGCGCGGGGATTAAAAAATTCCGGAATGAGCCAAAAAAAAATTTTTGGTATACACGGTGGGAAGATTTGGAGTAATGTCTATATGAGAGTATAATAAACAGGAAAATGGGTTCCGGAGTTTCCGGAAATAAATAATATGGATACACTAAAGAAAGCAGTGTTGGATATTAAGCAAATAATTGATAATTCATTGATCGAGACTCATTTTCAGCCCCTTGTGTCTCTTCGAAAAAAAACGGTGATTGGATATGAAGCACTGTCACGTGGAATTGACCCGTTAACAGGTGCCCTGATTCCACCTTTAGAGTTATTTGACGCTGCCCGTCAAAAGAAGTTGGTACCTGAGCTTGACAGGCTTTGCAGAAAGAAGGCAGTATCATCATATTCTCCTGTTTACCGGGACAATCCCGACCTGCTTCTGTCCATCAATTTTGATATATCCATCCTGGATGACACCACTGTGGGATCAAATATGTTACTGGAGCTGGTGAGCCAGTATGACATTGATCCCGGAAGTATAATGATAGAGATAGTTGAATCCTGCAACAGTTCTACCGGGGTGCTTAAAACATTTGTGCAGAACTACAGGGAAAATGGTTTTCTTATTGCCCTTGATGATATGGGCCAGAGTAATTCAAACTGGGACAGGATATTTTCAATCGCTCCACAGGTGATAAAGATCGACCGCTCGCTGGTGCTTGATGTCAGCAGAAGTTTTTACAAGCAGGAGCTGGTTCGATCACTGGTGAACCTGGGACACAAAACAGGTGCTGTAATAGTAGCCGAGGGTATAGAAAATGGCGAAGACGCTGCCGGCATTCTTGAGCTGGGTGTTGATGTGCTTCAGGGGTTCTTTTTCTCTGAGCCTGTAATGCCGGGTGAGATTCCGGTTGACCAGGTATATACCAGGATAGAAGAACAGGCACGTAATTTCAAAGATCACATGCTCCACCGCGTACAGCAGAAAAAGGATACATTCAGGTTTCTTGATCATATCACAGCAGAGATAAAAAATGAATTATCATCCTGTTACGGTAATGAACTGGATTCTATGCTTGCAGAACTTCTGCCGGCGTATAATGAAATACACTGTGGATATATCCTGGATTCAAATGGGATACAGGTGACTGATACCGTTGTGAATCCAGGTTTTTCCGTGGTAACTTCAAACAGGCTTTTTCGTCCTGCTGAAAAAGGTGAAGATCTTTCTTTCAAAGATTATTTTTATTTCATAAACGCTGGTATGTTGAAGTATACAACGGGACCGTATATTTCAACAGCATCGGGAGAACTCTGTACAACATTATCAACTTCATTCACTGCTATTGACGGAGAAAGGTATATTCTTTGTATCGATTATCATACCGAGTATTAAAACAATTACACAAATAAACGCAAAAAAAAATTAATATTTCTTGATTTTTGCGTAGTAATTGAGTACATTACACATAGTACAAAGTGTAAAATTTAAACGTGACAGGCGGTGTTATAGGGAGTCACTTGGAGTACAGATGAAAAGCAAAATGGATGTGCGCGCTATCAGCGTAATAAAAGTAATCACTGCGAAATTTAACGCAGTGATTTTTAATTTTACGCTAAAGACCGGTCGGACGGTAATGAGTCCGCTACTGGTTATTTTTTTGCTTACCGTCCTCCCCCTGTTCAATGCCTGTTATGATGATGGAATTAATGAAATCGTTGATAACGAGGATGCGGCAGCTCAGCACAATGATCCTTCAGGTGATTTTCCCATACCTGGTAATAATGGTGTTATTGTTACCTCTTCTGTGAATGCCAACAGTGTGACACTCCAATGGACTTCCGGCTCTGATGATAGCACACCGAAAAACGCTCTTCGCTACAGGCTTTATCGTTCACTTTCAAATAATATTATTACCGCCAATGATGTCATAAATAATGGTTCACCGGTAACTGACTGGTATATTGATACAAGAACTGCAATGGCAGAAGCACTTGATCACGGAAAAACCTACTACTTTAACGTGTTGGTCAAAGACGGGGATGATCACGTGTCTGCCTACAATACAACCTCGGCAACCACCCGTGGTGTCATATATATTTTTTCCGTAGGTTCTTTTAAAGGAGACATGGTAACTATGACTGCACCATCCGCGCGGGAAGAACTTGATGCTAAATGTGCCACATTGAAAGAAGAACAACAGCCGCAGCTGAATGTCACCCATGTGAAAGCCTTTATCAGCATATCTGATATGGATTCAATCAAGAATTTCCCTGCCATACATGGACTGCCGCTTGACTGGCCCGTGAAATCTCCTGACGGCACCCTGGTGGCCTACAGTTTTAGCGACTTGATGGATGGCACTATCAATAAAACACTCCAGGATGCAGGTGTTTCCCCCTCTTCCTGGTGGTCTGGATCATTGCAGGATGGGAGATATGATGACGGTGTTACCTGCAGCGACTGGACATCCGCAAGCCCGCTTGAAAAGGGCAGGATTGGTGAAGTTGACAGTTTGAACACAGAATGGCTATACGGTGGTAAACCAGCATGTCGATCTACCCATGAGCTTATATGCATATGCTGGTAAAATACTGGCTTGACTTTCTTCTATGATCGGGTATCATCACTTTATATATAACAGGGTTAGAGACAAGTACCTGATGGTGATATCACATTTCCAAAGATCAGATCCCCTTGCGACAGTTGTCCGCATTTTTTTGTGGGTTGGTCTTTTCTGGATAATGCTCCTGTATATAACCACATCTATTGTGGCAGAATCAACACGGTCACCTGTTATCCCTGATGATCGAATTACCATTGGCCCGTATGGTGGATATTCCGGAATTTCAGGATATTACGAAGACAAGCTTGATCCTTCAATACGATATGGTATATACGTGACGCTGCCTGTAAGCAGCTACCTGATGGCTGACGGGCTGGTAACCATCGGGTCACATGAGTTTACTAACAGTGCGAACTCATTTCTATATTCCTATGAACTCGCACTTACCCCTCTTCTCTATTATGATATTCACAATAACGTCAGGTTGTTTGGTGGCGCGGGACTTGACTTTCGTTACCTCCGTGTGAATGCTGTTCTTACCGGACGCCAGGAGAATGCTTTCAAGGCGGGGTACCTGCTTACAGCCGGTACTTTCGTGAAGATATCCCAACGGGTTTCATTTCGTGCCGGCGTGGATTATACCCGTATCTGGCTGTCGGGTGAGCCACTGGTGAATAACACATTCAGCCTGGGTGTGTCCTATACAATGGCAGCCGGTGAACCGGAAGAGTACAGGGACCAGGCAAGATTGGAGATGCGTTCAAACCTGGAACAGGCCCGAAGCTTTTACAAAGAGGGGATAAATGCCCTCGGTAATAAAAAGGCAGGGAAAGCACGTGATTATTTTAAGATGGCACTTCGTCTCAATCCTGGTATGGACGAGGCGCGGGAAAAACTTGATGATATAGACGCGGCTGAAAACGCGTTCGCAGAAGCCAGGGTGTTGTTAGAGAAGAAAAGATATTACAAGGCTATTCCCTACCTGGTGCATTCGTCTGAGTATGTTGGTGAGGCAGATGTAAAACTGGCCGAAACCAGGAAAATGCTGAGTGCCAGGGTAGGGCAGCTTGAACAAAGTGGTATAGAAGCTTTTAATAAGAAGAATTATGAACAATGTATTTCAATAATGCGGAAAGTGCTGCTCATCGACCCTGAAAACAAGGCAGCCAGGGTGTACATGTCAAGGGCACGAAAATACCTTGAAACGGTGGAAAAATTTCAGTAGGGATACATGAAGATACGCTATAAATTCATTATTGCATTTATCATTATCACATTGCTTGCCGCCCTCCCGGTATCGCTTTTCATACTTGAACGCCAGGAAAAAGATATCATATCCATGCTTACCCATCAGGGAGAATTGCAGGGCAGTATGCTTGCCAGGTCGGTGCTTAATACACTGCTGGTGAGTGGTGGTGACCTGGAATCAACCCGTGTTGATGCGGGAGAATTCATGAAGATATTGCATGAATTGAGAAAGGATGGGCTTGTATCTGCCCAGGCGGTTCTTATTTCCAAAAATCCCAGCTATAATGGCTTACTCCTTGCCCGTTACCCTGGGGATGGGAAAAAAATGGGTGGAAATAACCGGTTAAATCATGAAACCGTTGATTTCCTTGTAAACAACACGGGGTATTCACAGGTTAACTGTCCTGATAGTGACCAGCGGTGTTTCCAGTTTGTTAAGACCGCATCGCTACCGGGAAAAAAACCCCTGTGCCTGGGCAGGTTGCTGTATTCCAAAGAGACAATACTTGCCCCGGTAAAACAAATGAGAACCTTTGCCTTTCTTGCCACGGCTGGAGTAGTGTTGATGGTGAGTGTGCTTGGACTTGTGTTCAGCAGGTTCTTCTCAAAGCCCATTGACAGGTTAACCTCAGCGGTGTCTGAGTTTGAAAGCGGCAATATGAATTACCAGGTACCTGTTACCTCTAAAGATGAGATTGGTAAACTGGCAAATACCTTCAATCATCTTACTACCATGATCAATATGGAGATGTCCCAACTCCAGAATAACAACCTTGACCTGAAGCGGCTTGATCATTTGAAGGACGAATTTCTCGCGAATATCTCACATGAACTGAGAACACCGTTAAATGGTATGATAGGTCTTGCCGAATCACTTCTGGGTGGAGTGTCGGGTCCACTGACAGAAGATGCGCGGCATGATCTCGCGCTAATCGCCAGGAGCGGCCAAAGGCTTTCATACCTCGTTGATGATATCCTTGATTTCTCAAAATTGAAGAACCGTGATATTAAGCTGGTAGAGACAACGGTGAATATTTACTCGGTTACAAAATTCGTATTATCAATTCTGCAACCGGTTATAGAAAGCAAGGGTTTATCGGTAAAGGTGGATATCCCTGATAACGCTGAATTTGTAAAGGGTGATGAAAATCGTATTCAGCAGATAATGATGAACCTTATAGGTAACGCGGTAAAATTTACCGACACTGGACAAATTACAATTTCCGCGATAACTCTTCCCCCCAAAGACAACATAGTTGAGATCGCTGTTTCTGATACAGGCATTGGTATACCAGCTGACAGGATTGATAGAATTTTTGAATCCTTTGAACAGGCAGATGGTTCTGATGCACGTCGATTTGGCGGAACCGGACTTGGTCTTGCTATTACCAGGAAGCTCGTTAATCTGCATGGAGGGGATATTCGCGTTGAATCTACCCGGGGATCTGGTTCTTCCTTTTCCTTTACACTTGCTGCGGCTGAACCGGGCGAAACTATGAGGTATGATGAAGATGATGGGAGTACCCTCCCGCAACAATTTACCGGCCTTTTTAATGATGAAATCCAACTGAATCTTCAAAGAGAAGCAAACAGTGAAGATGATGATCCTAAGTATATATTGCTGGTGGATGATGATCCTGTTAACCTGCAGGTATTAATCAATTTCCTGACCATGGAAGGGTACAGGGTGGATCACGAGATGAGTGGCGACCGGTTACTGGAAAAAATTGATACTGGTCAGCTTCCAGACCTGATACTTCTGGATGTTATGCTTCCCCGTATGTCAGGTTATGAAGTATGCCGGAAAATACGGGAAAAGTATTCATTACATGCCCTCCCCATAATGATGCTTACGGCAAAGACCAGGGTTGAAGATACCATCACGGGTCTTCAGGCTGGGGCAAACGATTACCTGTCTAAACCGGTGAACAGGGAAGAGCTGATAGCAAGAGTGCGAAGCCTGATATCAATGAAAAAATCTGTTGAAGAACACGATGAACTGAATTTGATTAAGCGTGACATTTTTATAGCACATCAGATACATCATTCAGTGGTAATTCAGCAGCTTCCTGACCTCGCTTATATTAATATCGCGTACAGGTACATTCCCATGCAGAAAATGGGAGGTGACTTTTACGATATTATTAAAATAGATGAGAATCATACCGGTGTTATCATGGCAGATGTATCAGGACACGGCATATCCGCCGCCATTATATGCGCGATGCTGAAAATGGCATTTGGATTTTACAGGGAGTATGCTGATAAGCCGGGGACATTGTTAACCAGCATTAACCGGATTATGTATGAATACCTTGAGAGTAATTATATCACCGGTTGTTACGCGTATATAGATACCGCAAAAAGTGAAATTACAGTGTCAAATGCCGGGCACTGGTCCCCATTATTGATACAGGAAGGCGGAATATTTACCGAATGGGCGAAGTCCCTTCCAATTGGATGGGTGCAGGACATGATTTACGAAGAAACTACAGCGAACATTCATTCAGGTGACAGGGTTGTTCTTTATACTGATGGTGTAATCGAAACGAGAGACAGTGAAGGTACCATGTTTGGCTATGATAATTTTTATTCACAGGTAATGAAGGACAATGAGGGTGATGGAGCACTGCTTGTAGATAATGTGGTAAAAGTTATCAGGCAATGGGCTGAACTCGAACATAATGAAGGATTCGAAGATGATGTCACTATTATGGTTCTTGATATTGTATAGAAAAGTGAGAGTTAGTAGAATGTTTTTACTTATTATGATTGCATTAATGAACATAATAAGTATAATTGTCACCAGTGTTGCTTTACTAATGTGAACGGATATATACTGTTATGATTGTGGAAGTAATCGAATTGACCAGTTTGAAAGTCGGTGATATAAATTATGATACGATCATATTCAGGATTGGTGTTGCTGATTTAATGGATATCGATAGAACCAATGACGTATACCAGTTCCTGTTAACCATTGTAAATGGTGGTACAAAAAAAGTGATAATCGACATGGAAGGACTTGAATTTATTGACAGCCAGGGAATTGGAGCAATTATCGAAATAACCAAACTTTTAAGAGCACAAAATGGAGATCTTGTTTTCATTAATGTACCGGAAAGAATTGAAACTATTTTTAAGCCCATAAATCTGCAGCGATTTATAAAGGTTTTTCCGGGTGTTAACGAAGCGGTTCATTATCTTAAGTTTATATGAAGATAATTAATGGAGATATCACTACCCTCAAGGGACTGAATATAAAATTTATTAATGAGTGGTATGGCATATGAATATTAATTGCGAAATAATTAACATATCAACGGTGAATAAAAAAGATATTGACTATAGTACGGTAATTTTCAAGGTTGATTTTCCTGGAAAGATGGATTTGGAAATTTCAAATGATTTCTGGGTGCTTTTTAACACCCTTGTAAATGGTGGCGCACAGAAGGTTGTTGTTGACATGCGGAATGTTGAGTATATCGACAGCGCCGGAATCGGTATTCTGATCAATACAGCCAAGATGCTGCGTAAAGATAAAGGGGACCTCGTTATATCAAACGTGACAGAAGGAGTGAAAGTAGTGCTGGAAGTTATAAACCTGGAAAAGTTTATCAAGTTCTTTAACACAGACATAGAAGCAATAAATCATTTTCGTTACCTCTGATGCTACTTGTCCATAAAAATGATCTGGCGATGGATCTCAGAACGCTGGAATAACTGTTGTATTTCGTCACGTTTTTTTCCCGCGGGAACAGGCTCGACGGTTGAGATATTCTCTCCTGTTTCATTTATATGATGGTGCAACTTTACAACAAATCCAGGGATAAATATAAAACCACACCCGCCTGTACCACAGCAGCTTCGGTCTGTAATGGAATATCCTGTTAAATACAACAGTGTTCGTGAACCTGCCTTCATGGTTGATTCTTCAATGTATTCGTAATGACCTGATATGGATTCGACAGGTTCATTCAATTTTGGGTGTGTGAACTCTCTTGTATTCATATTATAATGTAACTGGTAATTCTCAGCAGGTCAAGACTTGAAAAACAACAAAAAAGTTTTGACGTGGAAGAATAAAAAGGTATCAATATTATTAATGAATAACTGGTATTGCAAAAACAGCGAATAGTTAAACAACAAGGAGGATTGTATGAAAATTCGGTTTATTGGGATTATTCTCGTGATGGTGGTTGCACTGGCGTTTTCAGGATGTTACATGTTTGCCAAGTCTGATACTTATTATGGGGTGAATACACTTGACAAAGATATACTATTCCTCGTTGACATTTCAGGAAGCATGGAAGGTAAAAACGAGGGAAATGTAACAGACAAGTTGAGGGCAGAGGCAATGGACAGGGCTGGCGACGAGGTTGGTAGTATGATTGGTGGCAAAGTCGGGGGACTGGTCGCGGGGCAGGTGAAGAAGGAGTCTACTAAGCTGGCAAGTGCCAAACGTGAATTGCTTCCCGCCATAAGAGGGTTACAGCCTTCAAGTAATTTCACGGTTATTACATTTTCAAGCAAGGTTGACATGTGGGAGAAATCCCTGGTTTCAGCCAGCGAAACGAACAAAAGCAAGGCAATGGCATTTGTTAAAAGTTTGTCCGCATCTGGCGGAACCAATGCCATGGCAGGACTCAAACAGTCATTTTCGCTGAGCGGGGCAGATATAATATTTTTTCTTTCTGATGGGCATCCTTCAGATGCCAGGCCTGATGATATACTCAAGCGGGTTGATAAATTGAACAGCAAGCGTGGTGTTGCCATATATTCTATAGGTCTTGGAGATGACAAGGATGAAGTATTCATGAAAAAGCTTGCTGATGAAAATAACGGGAAATATGTTGAAAGGTAACCGGGTAATGAAGACTTAATCAATGAAGGGTAATATGCAAGACCTTCAAGATACGTACAAAAGTAAAAAGGTTGTCATTGATGATTTACCGGAAATAATTTCTCCTGGCAACAGGATATTTCTCAGTAGTGGGCCTGCAACCCCTGTGAAGACCGTTAATGGTATACTGAATTCAGACAACCCGGGAATGCAGGACCTTGAAATAATTCAACTGATAACCATGGGTGATTACCTGCGTAGTGATACTCCGAATTCATATAAGTACAGGCTAAAAACTTTTAATGTTGGTGAGAGTATCACCAGGGATGTCGAGCAGGGAAAAGTTGATTTTATACCGGCGCACCTGGTGGAAATTCCATTCATATTTTCATCAGGTGCAATTGGTGTAGATGTTGCCATTATCCAGGTTTCCCCGCCGGATCACAGGGGATTCATGAGCCTGGGGATTGCAATTGATGTTGCCAATATTGTTATAAAGAACGCGTCAGTGGTAATTGCAGAAGTTAATCCTTTTGTGCCGGTTACCTGCGGGGAAACTTCCATTCATATAAACCAGGTTCATCATATAATCGAAAGTGATTTGCCCCTGCTTGAACGTAATCGAAAAAAATACGATGATATCATTGACAGGATAGGGTGGCATATTTCAAACCTTATCGATGATGGATCAACAGTGGCCCTGCATGTGGGGCGGATGTTCGATTCGGTTGCGGCCCACCTGGTTGGGAAAAATAATCTTAAAATATACAGCCATATAATTTCCGACTGGGTAATAAACCTGGTAGAATCGGGTGTTCTTTCAATGGATCGTGGAATGCGAAACATCAGCCCGGTGTCTACCAGCTATTGTTATGGTTCCAGGACGCTGTATGATTATGTAAGCAGAAATCCCATGTTCGAATTTATGCCTCTTAATCGTCTTACCTTCCCTACGTCGTTATATAGAATCCCGAAACTGGTCAGCGTGATGAATGTAAAGAAGATTGATCTCTCCGGTGAGTCAGTTGTCTTTCATTCAGGGGACAACCTGATATCCGGATATGAGAGTAAGCTAAATTTTGCGGTGGGTGCGGCCTTCTCCAGGGGGGGGAAAGCGATAATCGCCCTGCGTTCACTTGATCAGCATGGTAACAGTAATATCATGATACAGCCGTCAGAATCATTCGAACAGATGCGGTCAACGCTGGGTGTTACGCGATACGTTATAACAGAATATGGTGTGGCCAGCCTTTTTGGTAAATCTATTCGTGAACGTGCCCTGGCAATGATTGATATTGCTCACCCCAATCATCGTGAACGACTTCTTGAAGACGCGAAAAAAGCTGGATACGTGTATCAGGACCAGGTATACAGGTTGGAAAATGCACTACATTATCCTGTGTCCCTTGAAACGGTAAAAACATTTAAAGATGGAATGGAAGTTAGATTCAGACCCGTCAAGCACTCAGATGAAGATATGATGAGAAGACTTTTCTATAATTTTTCAGATGAATCCAAGTATCTCAGGTATTTCGCCAGGATACGTATAATGCCGCATACACAGATGCAGGAGTATGTGAATATTGATTATGACCAAACCCTTTCCATTGTGGGATTAGTTCAGCAGAAGGGTACAGAACGTATTATCGCCGAGGCACGTTACGCTCTTGATGAGAGGGATAACACTCATGAGATGGCTTTTATAGTTGATGAAGAATACCAGGGATTCGGGATAGCAACCTTCCTGGTAAAATACCTTCTTAAAATCGGAAGAGAACGTGGTATAACGAAAATGACAGCAAACGTGTTGCCTCAAAATGATGCGATGAAGCATGTATTTGATAAAGCAGGAGTCCCTTTTAATCGAAAATTTGATGAAGGGGTGATTCGTTTTGAATTCGAACCAGCTGTTGAAGATATTGTTATATAACCATCCAAAGATGAGATAATAATACTTAACAGGGGTTCTCACGGAGGCACGGAGGCACAGCGAGTTGGTCAATAAATGATAGTATGACTTTTTTTTGATATGAGTTTTACAGGCTAAGAATTAATTATATTAAACCATAAAGCCAAAGATATCCCTAAATTGTAAAGATATGAATAAATTAAACGGATCGAAAACCCTGACAATGCAATAATAATGAAAACAACTCACCGTGCCTCCGTGCCTCCGTGAGAACATATCCTTTCCAGGCTAATTTTATAACATTCGGTCTATATCACAGTGCACTTGCGGTGATATTTAAAATGGCGATTTGGCCGTCCAGTTTGATTCGTCGATTACGTAATCACCAAACACAGATGGTGCTTCTGACTGGAGTAATTTCAGCATTTCAATGCTTACCCTGCGTATTTCCCACTGGGCAAATTTTTCCAGGCGTAATGAAAACACATGCCGCAGCTCCCTGAAATTCGCACTGAATACAATCTGGCTTTCCAGGGCGTTGGGTAATACAAAACGCGCGTCCTCTTTCTTTATGCCCGCCTCCCTGAGTTTATTGTATGCCTTTCGTGAATCTTCAATAAAGTTTCTATAAACTTCAGCAGCATTTTCGTTTTTCAGTACTTCAGGTGGTATTACATAATTGAATTCTGATTCATTGACATATCTCTGTGACTGCTGGGAAAAACTTGCCACACGATGACGAACCAGCTGATGGGTAAAGGCGCGGGAGGCTCCTTCAATTCGAAAGGAAGCGGTGGCGTGTTCGAGTATTGAGTGATGACCATTTTTAATGCATGTACGTATGAAATTCTTTTCGCTTTCATCGGTAATTCGTTCAAGGGAAAGATAGCATGTTCTTCCGGCTTCTTCAATGAGTTTTTCCGCATTGGGTGTTATGGCAAGAAGGGTTACAACAGGGTCTTTGTATTCCATATTCTAATCCTGTAAGAAAAATTATATCTGCATTCCAGAGAATCCGAGAAAGGCCATTGCCAACAGGCCCGCGATAACAAATGTGATAGGCAGGCCGCGAAGGTTTTCAGGGATATCTGCCAGTTCAATACGCTCACGTATTCCAGCAAGGAGAAGCAACGCAAGCATGAAGCCAAGCCCGGCCCCAAGTCCCTGCACGACTGTTTTGAGAAGACCCATCTCAGCGGTAACGAATCCTGATTCAATGTTCAGTACGGCAACCCCAAGCACGGCACAGTTTGTAGTAATAAGCGGAAGAAAAATACCCAGTGCCTGGTATAATGACGGTGATACCTTTTCAATTACCATTTCCACCAGCTGCACAAGAGACGCGATAACTATGATAAAGGCAATGGTTCTCAGGTAGGTGATATCATATGGTACAAGAATAAACTTGTAGATAAGATAGGTGAAAAAAGAAGCCATGGTCATTACGAAGATAACAGCAAACCCCATACCCACTGCTGAATCAAGTTTCTTGGAAACACCAATAAAGGGGCACAACCCCAACATCTGTGATAGCACATAGTTGTTTACGAAAATTGTGCTGATAAGTATAGTAAATAGAACTTTAATCTCCATCTGTTACCCCCTCCTTGACTTGATGGCATTCATGGCCCAGAGCATCAGCCCGAGAGTGACAAAGGCCCCTGGTGGAAGAATCATCATGGTGGCCGGTTTGATGCCGGGAATCAGGGTCAATCCAAAAAGTTTGTTGGCCCCGAGAGTTTCACGAAAGAATGCCAGTACAAAAAGGGTCAGGCCAAAACCAACACCCATGCCAAGACCGTCCAGAATGGATCTGCCCAGAGTGTTTTTTGAGGCAAATTCTTCAGCCCTGCCAAGTATCATGCAGTTTACAACAATCAGTGGTATAAATATCCCAAGTGCTTTATATACATCAGGCTGAAAGGCTTTCAGGGTCAATTCAACAATAATAACAAAACTTGCGATGATAGTAATAAAAATGGGTATTCGGATATGGGCCGGAACACCCTGGCGTATAATTGAAACAAGGATGTTTGAACTTACAAGTACAAATGAAGTGGCAAGGCCCATCCACAGGGCGTTGGACACAGATGTTGTTACCGCAAGGGTAGGGCAAAGTCCAATTCCCAGGACAAGAATTGGATTCTTTTCCCAGAGTCCCTTCATGAAATCATTTATATAACTCATTGTGCCCCTGTCCTCCCCTCTGTTGATTTTTCTCGTGCCCGATGTAACTTTTCAATACCCTTCATGATAGCATCACGAACTGTTTTTGTGGTAATTGTGGCACCGGTTATTGTGGTTACAGCGTTTTTCTCACGCAGTTGTTCTTTCATTGATGGCTGCCAGTCACCTTTTTTTACAATCTCAATCTGTTGATCAACCGATAGCCCGGTGAACTGTTTTTGGAACCATGGACGTGATGGTTCTTGTTCTGTCTTAACTTTTTTACTTCCAAACAGATCCCCGAATAAGTATCCAAAGAAAGTTTCTGTGGAAGCAACCTCCGTACAGCGTGCGCCCAGGCCGGGAGTTTCAGTTTGGGAAAGTATGGATAAACCAAGAATTTCATCTTTCTCGTTTATCCCAACCATTACCCGGATATCACCTGAATAACCGGGCTGGCTGGCTATGAAAGCGAAAGCATTGAATGCAGTTCCATTCTCATTTTTTTCTGCTGTCCAGTACGCAAAATCTTCGTCATTTAATGTAACATTTATTTTATCCTGAATCCGGTAACCGGGAAATACCACCGAAAGAGCATCCTCCTGCTTTTCTTTCTCCTGTTCCTGTATGGCAGGATGTGTCAGGTTGTTTATGTGCGACAACGCGAATGCCGCGATAAATGCGATAATAGCGATAAGTATTGTTGATTGAATTATTTCCCTGATGGTCATTGCATTCTCCGATAATGGATATTCATGGGTTAATTCTTTTCCGTACCGAAAACTCTCGGTTTTGTCAACCTGTCGATAAGAGGAACAGCGGCGTTCATCAGTAGTATGGAATATGATACTCCTTCAGGATATCCTCCCCATAGTCTTATCACCGACGTGATTATGCCGCAGCCCGCGCCAAAAATAATCATGCCCCTGGCTGTCACAGGTGAAGTAACCATGTCCGTTGCCATGTAAAAGGCGCCAAGCATTAATCCTCCTGATAAAAGATGAAATAGAATGGCCCGGTATGGCATATTAGAATCAATAAAATGATAATACATGAGCATAATGACAACAACTGTGCCAATATATGATACGGGAATGTGCCAGGTGATTATTCTTTTATAAAGTAGAAAGGCTGCCCCGATGAGTATGAAAAGTGCTGATGTTTCTCCAATACATCCACCAATGTTTCCCATGAACAATGATTTAAGCATCTCACCTGAAAAAAGGAATTCATACAACTGTCCAGGCGCAACGGCAAGGTCTTTTAAAAGACCTGGTCCATCCCTGAGAACACCGAGGGGGGTGGCTGACGTGATGGTATCCACGGCCTCCTGGCTGAGTGAATGGGCCCGGGGAAGACTTGATGACAACACATTCCCGGATGAAAATGGATGCCAGGTGGTTGTCATTTCAACCGGCCACGAGGCCATCATAAATGCCCTTCCTGCAAGGGCCGGGTTGAAAATATTAAAACCGATTCCTCCAAAAAGCTGCTTTGCTATAATAATAGCAAAGACAGATCCCAGGGCTACCATCCATACGGGAGCATGGGGCGGCACATTCATTGCCAGAAGAAGCCCGGTTATTACTGCTGATCCGTCAAGGGCGGTAATTTCTCTTTTAAGAAGAAACTGGTACGCGGCTTCGGCAGCCATCGCGGTAATAACAGCTGTGCCAGTAAGCAGCAGAACCTGGTAGCCGAAAAGGTATATGGAGTTGATTGTAACAGGCAGTAGAGATATGACAACCAGCCACATCACTTTTCTCACGGAATCTTTTGATCGAATATGCGGAGCATTCGATAGTACAAGATCTTCTTGTAATCTCTTTTCATCAGCCATGATAGTACCGGTTCCTTGTGTAATCTGAGGTAACAGTATCAGCGTTTCGCACTGAATGTCACCTGGGCCAGTTTAATGAAATGGCTCAGTGGCCGTTTTGAGGGACATACGTATGTACATGAACCGCACATTATGCAGTCAAAAGGATGAAGCGTTTCGGCGATATCGTACCGCTGTTTTTCAACAGCATTGCCCAGTTCATTCGGCATAAGCTGCATGGGGCAGGCCGCGACACACCTGCCGCATCGTACGCATGGACTATAATCATGAATTGTAACTTCGTTTTGTCCAAGGACGAGTACTCCGGATGTCCCTTTTACTACGGATGTCTCCATGTGGTTCAGTGCCAGTCCACACATGGGGCCGCCCATTATAACCTTGGCGGGTTTTTCCGTGAGACCGCCGCATTCTTCAATTATATCCGTAATCCGGGCTCCAATTCTCACCTTGTAATTACCCGGGTTCTTGACTATGCTTCCTGTTACAGTAAGATATCTCTCGATGAGGGGTTTCCCAAATAGAACTGCTTCCCGCATCGCGAAAATGGTTCCAACATTATTCACTACCACACCTACATCAAGGGGGAGCTCTCCAGATGGCACCTCTCTTTTGAGGATGGTATATATGAGTTGTTTCTCAGCTCCCTGTGGATATTTGACCGGAAGGGGATGAAGTTCTATGGTTTCACTAAAGTTGCCATTTGCAATAGCCTTTGAAATTGCTTTAATGGCTTCAGGTTTATTTTTTTCTATACCGATGGCGGCCTTGTTGATCTTAAGTATTTTCAATGTAATGCGGATTCCTTCAATGATCTCGTCTGGATAGGTTTGCATCAACATGTCATCGACAGTAAGGTAGGGTTCGCATTCGGCCCCGTTAACAACGAAAGTATCAATTTCCCGGTGCTCAGGGGGGTTAAGCTTGACCGCGGTGGGAAACGCGGCTCCCCCCATGCCGGTTATACCGGCTTCGTGTACAAGGTTCATTAGTTCATTAGAAGATAATTCTTCCCAGTCGCGTGATTCAAGATGCTTTCCAGAAGATGAAAAGGATCCTTCAGTTTCAATAACCACGCATTTTCCGTGTTCAGAATACACGGTTGGGTAATCGGTAATTTCAACAACCCTGCCGGGAATAGACGCGTGCACGTTAGCGCTGATAAATCCATCCGCTCTTCCTATCATCTGCCCTTCTTCAACAATATCATCAACTTCAACCAGCGGAACAGCAGGTTTCCCGATATGCTGCTGCAGGGGGATGTAACACCTGTGGGGTATAGAAAGATTTACAAACGGCTTATCCCTGCTTAACTTCTTGTGTCCAGGGGGGTGTATGCCGCCTTTGAATGTTTTTAAAAGCATATATTATTCCCTGGTCGAATATATCTCGTCTTTTATTGGAAGCTCTTTCCTCAGGTTCTTTATATATGGATACAGTTCACCTGCTTCTACGTAACCGTCACAATCATCCATTATACGCCGGGCTACTGTAAAATACTTGTAGAGTTTTTCTTCTCCAGAGCGCTTGACCCACTTTTTCTTCATGCATCGCACCCGTAATACATACCTGTCTGGTTCAGACTCATATTGCCTGATTACAATACAATTGAGACAATTCGCACAGAATATCTTTTCTTTTACCATGTGCCGCTCCTTGCGTGGTTCATGTAACTGTATATTTCATGGTGACTTTTTTCAAAAAATTACACCTGCCAAAAGGCGGGCAGTCAAGTATTTTTTAAAATAGTTATTTTCTGTCAAATACATTTCATCGTTATGTTTAGAAAAAAACTGGAACCTTGGAATAAAAAGGGAGTGATTTAAATTCCGGGTTACATTCATGTGACCCATGATATAATCAGTCT
>CAZAOK010000038.1:0-32449 GCA_964486725.1 uncultured Leptospiraceae bacterium | reverse complement strand
TGCAGTATTAAATACATTATCTGATTTGTGGGTACAAGTCAGCCCCACGGGGGACTCCTGACTCATTATATTAAATGTCAACACTGAAAATTTCATTTATATGTATTTTTTGTCCCCCGCCGGGGGATATATGGGGCCTCGTGGTGTACGGTCGCATGCCAAAGAGGAATGTGCCCTTCTTCATTCAAAGTGGACATTGAAATTCATGTTATTACCCGATATTTAATTCACACCAAAAAATAAAATACATAAAACAGGTTTTTTTGCTTGCGAAATATTACTAATATTATATACGTGTTACTTGTTATGCGTTATATTATATATTTTATGCTCTCAGGGGGGTTTATGAAGCGAATTTTGTTATTTTTGTGCGTGTTTTTACTCGTTGTCAGCACAGGCAGCGTTGTGTTTGGGCAGGATAATGAAGACGGAAATGAAAAATCCAGTGAACCAGCGGTATATACGCTTGGAGAGATACTGGTGAAGGACACATCTGAAAAGCCGGGGGTTACTTCTGTTGTTAAGAAAGAAGATGTTGAGAAGTCTTCAAAAAACGACCTGATAAACGTGATAAGTGAGAATATCCCCAGTTTTTATACTGCAAATAACCGTATCATGGGATTTGGTGTTGCCGACAGCGGTGCAGCCGCCATGTCAATACGGGGTATTGGTGTATCAGGATGGA
Organism: uncultured Leptospiraceae bacterium; assembly: GCA_964486725.1. Taxonomy (GTDB): domain Bacteria; phylum Spirochaetota; class UBA4802; order UBA4802; family UB4802; genus M55B154. The sequence goes on along the minus strand of CAZAOK010000038.1, from coordinate 31,764 downwards.
GCCCGCAGACCGGCTCGGGGCCAACCACCGGTGTTCCCATTCTCATCAACGGGATGGATGTTACCATGATGATCAACAATCACCCGGTTGCCGACATCTTCAGCATGAAGAATATCGAGAAAATCGAGGTGCTTCATGGGCCGCAGCCGGTACTGTACGGGTCGAGTGCCATGGGCGGCATTATCAACGTGATCACGAAGAGAAGATCAAAGGAAGGATATGATACAAACGTGTCTGCCTCCTATGGCTCGTACAACACCAAGGACGATCACGTGTCCCATTACGGCAAGATTGGGAACTTCGATTATGGTGTGTCGTATAACTTCAGGTATTCAGACGGTCATCGTGAACAGGAAATCGATGGTACTAAATTTACATCAGAATACATGAGTAATAACGGTACAGCACATTTCGGATACGAGTTTAACAAGCACTGGTACGTTGGACTTGACAGCTACGTCATGAAGATGGAAATACACGATCCTGGTGCCGAAGGTGAAACATCGGACGAACTGGAAGTGTTTGACATCACCCGTGGTGGAACCGTGGTACAGATCGGGAATACCTTTAACAAAATGGAAGGCTCTCTTCAGCTGTATGGCAACTGGGGCCGCCATCTCAGCACACAGCCCGCATATGGTGACCGTGATAAGTATGAATCATATGACAGCATGTATGGTGCCAAGCTCAAGGAAACCATTACCCCGCTGGACGGCACCAATATCACCCTTGGTGCCGAAGGACGACGATACGGCGGCAAATCCTATGACAATGTAACCGGCGATGATTATACCGATGACAGGTATATCAAAGAAGGATCAGGATTTGGCTTACTTGAACAGGCTTTTTTTGACAGGTTTTTTATCGTCTCAGGCGGTGGACGGTATACCCACAATTCTGAATACGGCAGCTACAGCGCATGGCAGGGAGGCGCCATCGTTAACCCGTTTGATACAACGAAAATACATTTCCAGGCAGCCAGGGGTTTCAAGGTGCCTGATATTATTCAATACTACAACAAGTGGTGGGAAAATGACAATACCATTAAAGAATCAGACACCGATCTTAAGCCCGAGACCTATACATCATATGAAATTGGTATCGAACAGTCAATTAAGGATATTGTGACAGCAAGTGTAACCGGATACAGGATATATTCAAAGAACAAGTTCATCAAAGAGTTAGTTCCGCCTGGTACCGAATGGAGGAATGCTGATGACTTCAATTACAACGGTCTTGAAGCATCACTTGTTGTTAAACCTATTCAAGAATTGAAATTTAACGTCGGGTATTCTTATATTGATAATGAACAGGATGGTAAGACATTACCATATGTACCAAATCACAAATTACTCTCAGGTGCGACTCTATCGATAGCAGGTTTCATGTTAAACCTCAATTCTGAATACGTACAGGATATTTATGCCAATGAAGAAGAAAAATCATTAGTTTACATGGGAACTCCATACACGGTGGAACATAAAAAGCTTGATGATTATCTCGTTCTTAACGCAAAAATAGCGTATGTGTTTCTTGAAAAATATAAACTATTCGTTAATTTTAACAATATTACTGATACAGATTATGCCACTTATGCTCTTTATAAGGGACCTGACAGTTCTGGTCCTGGTCAGCCCTTGTATCCTGAAACAAATAAGTTCTATGAATACCCAATGCCCGGCTTCTACATGCTGGCTGGCGTTTCTGCAACCTTCTAAGTTAAACCTTTTTACCACTTTACATTCCCGCGGGTACCGGAAACGGTACCCGTTTTTTAAAACAGAACTTCTTTTGCTTCTTTTGAGAACAGTGCCTTGCCGGCATCGTATGTACCTGTCACCCGCCCTTCCCTCATGAAAGCAATGTGGGTAGCGCATTCACGGGCGATGATTTCCCTGTGTGTGGCGATCAACATTGTCTGTTTAAGTGAGGACAAAATATCAATCAGCATCATGCTGCTTTTGCGGTCAAGGTTACCCAAAGGTTCGTCCATCAAGATTACTTCAGGTTCGCGGGCAAGAATTCCTGCCAGGGCCGCTCGCTTCATTTCACCTGATGATAGATCAAGTGGGCTCCGGTTGGCATAGTCTTCCAGTCCAAGTTTTTTTATCCAGCCCATGGCGATGTGCTTGCGGTGTTCAAGGTCAGCAATCACGTCCGGCACGCTTAGCATTACGTCGTTTAAAAGATCGGGCATTATGAACTGGTATTCAACCTGGCTGAAAAGGTAGCCGATTCGTTTACGTATGGAACCCATATTTTTTCGTGTTCGGGGAAGACCCGCAATGCTTATCTCACCCGGACCATCCAGAAGACCGTTCAGGTGCAAAAGCAGGGTTGACTTACCGCATCCGTTGGGGCCTGCCAGCACCAGCCGTGACGAATGTTCTACCTGCAGGTGAACGCTATCCAGCGCCTGTCTTCCGTCGGGATATCGATATGAAAGGTTATCTACGTATATGGCAAAATTATCAGAGTTCACGTGTTGCTCCTATAGATACACAATAGTGATACCTGACAGCATGAGCAGCATGATAACCATGGCTGCCGGGATATGCCGTTTTGAGATTGTGACCGGGCACAGCACCGATATTTTTCCATGCACCCGGGTAATCAGCCCCGCCTGGTAATGCTGCAGCGAATATATTTCTCCGGCGATAAGGTTTTGAACGTAATAACGGGGAACCAGGAATTTCTTTCTGCTTTTCGTGTCAATTCTTGATTGAAGTTGAAAGATGATATGGCGGTTACGCTTTATAAACATGTGTACCGTTCTTGAAAAGAGAAGAAGAAAGACCTGTATTCTCTCTGATTTCACGGTATGCACCAGCCATAGAAAACCGCTCTTTCCCATCCATGCCATGGAAGTCATTATCATGTTGTACACGAAAAATATTCTGGCAGAGGTAACACCCATGAATACGTAATCAACGGGGTTGCCGTCAACTGCAGAAGACAGCACCTGGAAAAATGCCAGCATCAGGGCGAATGATACAAGCAGTATATTTCTTTTTATCAGCTGTTCGATTGATAGTTCTGAGACGACAAACAACATGGAAAGTGCTGCTATATTCAGGATAACCCATACAGGTATTACTTCCACCGGCAATACCACGTGCAGCAGGCACAACATGAGGGTTATTGACTTCAATATCATGACATTGGAATTGCTTTTGCGAAGTTCAGTTCTTCTTTGTCTATGTAGCTTTCCATGGTAAATGATGCCTTATTCAGCATGGTTTCAAGCTCGTCACGTTCGGGCATGAGATCACCTCTTACGGGGGCATCCAGTGCGCCGTGGAAATCGTTCAGTGAACGCGTATCCGACATGTGAAATATGTAGAGGGCTCCTTCGGGTTTCAGTATTTCATGAAACCGTTTAAGGGCGGCCTCTTTATGGTCGATGTGGGGGAAAACCGCGAAACAGAGTATAATGTCCACATGATTTTCGGGCAGGTCTATGGTTTCAATGGAATCGACATGAAATTGAATGTTGCCAAAATGCCCATGCTTCTTTTTTGCGGTTTCAATCATACCGGCGGCAGCGTCCACCGCTATTATTTTTCCGTTGTTACCGATATATGACTGTATGATTGGTATTAATACACCGTTACCACACCCCACGTCAAGCACGGTATCGTTTTGTGCCATATCAATCATATGAAACACTTCGCCGATTGCCCGAACGCGGTCATCATCATTACCCACGATGTTGTCCCAGTCGTGCCCGATTTCACTGAAATAATCTGTCTTTGAAGAATTTTTACTTTCCAGGTGATGATCAATGTGACTTTTCATAAATACTATTACCTTCATGTGAGTGTTCAAATAGTCGAAGTGATCGGCGGGAAATTACCTGTTTTACCCGGTTTACCAGGAAAGGAACAGTGGCAAGTATCAGGATAATCCCCGGCAGACCTTTCAGTAATTCGTACAAACTGAAAGCAGTGAATGATATTTTCAATGCCGGCATCACCACGGCAAGAAACAGCAGAAGAACGAGGCGTTCAGCTATAATCGCGAAAGACAATACTGCAACCCGTGGTAAACTGGTATGATGTGACAATAATGATATGAGAACACAAAACACCCCCAGCCCGGCCATCATGATGAGTGCCATGGGTGGATAAAATGGCGGCATTCCGGTTAAAACTGCCGACGCAAGCGGTGTAAAGATACCCAGCAGAAGCGCATTGAGAGGACTTAGAAAAAACGCTCCCACCGCAAGGGGAAGAAACATTGGCAGAAATATTGAACCAAGTCCAAGCAGGTGAAATAGCATGGGTACCAGTATGCCGAAAGCTGAAAATATTACCGCCAGCACCATATTATGTATGTCCAGTGTCTTATGCATAATCACTCACATATATTTTACAAATTAATATATCAATCATAACAACATTTTTCAATTAGTAACACTGCTTTACTAAAGTAATTTTGGCAAGCTTTTTTTATTGCGCAGATAATTCTTCGGCATGTTGTGTCATGAAACGTTCAAGCGCCCTGTCCCATGTATCCGGTGTGAATGAAAATTCATCTTTTAAACGGGCAGGTTCAAGCAGGCTGTTTAGAGGATAGTCGACAGGGGTTATAAATTCTTCAAAGGGTATCTCCTGCACGTTAAAATCCACGTGATTCATTCCCATTCTTTCATACAGATCATGGGCCTTTTTGTAAAATTCATATATAGTACAATCACCAAGGTTAGCCATATGCACAAGTCCCTCGGCGTTTTTATCAAGCAGCATCTGCAACACATGAGCAACATCATCAGCATAGGTGGGATTTTTCCGGTGGTTCTGTATAACTTCTATTGATTTACCATTTTTCATATCCCTGAAAAAAGCATGAACGAAAGAATCTTTTCTTCCATACACATCCGGTACCCTGATAACAAGATGACGGCATCCGGATTGTTCAATTTTTTTTTCGCCAAGAAGCTTGGAATCACCAAACACATTATAGGGCTGCGGCACATCATTTTCAGTATATGAAGTATCTTTTTCGCCTGAAAATACTGCCGGGGTACTGAAATGAATAAGCTTGATATCTCTTTCAGCACATATTTCCGCGATTATACCAGGAGCTAACCCATTTACCTGATATGCTTTTTCCCTGTAGAACTCACAGTCTTCCATCAGGGAAAATTCAGTGCAGTTTATGAATATGGAGGGATTGGATTCATCAAGCAGTTCACGTATAAAATCCTCGTCATCGATGGCACCTTTATCCTCATCAAAGGCTACTACTTTGTAATTATCCCTCGCAACAGGAAGTATATGTCTTGCAAGCAGGCTATTTGCTCCTGAAAGAACCAGCACTTTTTCATCCCGTAAAAATTAAATAGAACCACAGAGGCTCAGAGACACAGAGAATGGATTAGCTTATGTTTACCGCAAAATCGCGAAGGACGCAGAGAATCGCAAAGAAGGAATATTAATAATATATTATCATTTTCTTTTTCTTTGCGCCCTTAGCGTACTTAGCGGTAATCTTTTTATATACTACCTCTGTTTCTCTGAGCCTCTGTAGTAATCATTGTATATTAGTCTTTCTTCTTGGAACCTGTGTCCCCGTCATCGCTGATGGAATTCTTGAACTCCTTGATCCCACCGCCTATATCCCTTGCGATCTTTGGTATCTTGCCGGCACCAAAGATTATCAGCACTATGAAGAAGATTATCACCAGCTCCCATACACCAGGCATTCCCATATGTTTCCTCCTGAAAGTGATGTGTGTTGCACACTATTATCCTGTTACAAAATTTGTCAAATTAAATTCTGATGTACTTATAATATAAAAGCACGGCTGGATTTGTCAATTAGCGGACGAGAACCGTATAACTTTTTCTTCAGGGTCTTCAAAGAACCTGGCGTTTGACATTTCCTTATCAATTTTTCGCTTGCTTTTCTTGATCGAAAGATTTGTTCCGGGGTACACCCTGTCATTAATGGTTATGAAGGGATCTCTCTCCAGCTTGTATTTCTCTTCTATTTCCTTTCTCTGCTCCAGTAAAACCTTCAAACTCTTATTGGATTCAGAAAGCTCTTTTAACAGTACCAGACAGTTTTTCTTTTTTACAGGGGGCAGAATGGCAATAAACTCTTTTGGATTCTTAAATACTTCCTCGCCAAAACTGTTCTTGATCTTCTTCAGTGTCTCGTCAACTTCTGACTTTTGTTTATCAAGATCCTTCCGAAGTTCTGCAAGCTCTCTTTCCACGAAGAGGCTTCTACCGACTACGAGGTTGGTTATGGTTTCCTGCGGAGACCCTGAAACGTTTACCTGGATCTCGTGGCGGGCAATAGTATCTCCACCTATGATCTTGCCGTGCTTTGCAGTCACCCGGATGGCATCATTGGCGATCACCCTGCTGTTTATTATGGAATCCTCGGCCTCCACCAGGTTCACCGCCTCAACCTTCGAGTTGATGATGTACTTTGTATGCACTGATCCGCCTGACAGGATTACGCTTTCCCCTTTCCCTCCTATACCAAGCTGAACGGTTATATCGCCGTCTGCCTCAAGGTAGGCATCATCTACGTTTTTCTCTACAACGATATCACCCTTTGCCTTCACGAAAAAACCGGGCAGCACCGAGCCCATCACATGTACCGATCCGTTAAAATCGATATTTCCCGTTTCATAATCAACGTGTCCCTTGATAACAGCCACGGGAAGGACGGATATCTTTCTGTTATCAACATCAAGACAACCGTCTATGCTGGATACATATACAACCTGGTTTTCCGGCGAAGGTACAATGTTCTTTCCCAGCTGATACCCGTTTTTATCTACTATTTGTGCGGTCGCCGGATCACCGTATATATCATAGCCGTCTTCAGGTTTCTGTTCGGGGATTTTCTGTAGTATTTCCTGTCCTTCGCTTACTTCAATAATTGAACCAACTTCCTTGAAGTCGATCCTTCCATCTTCCAGCAGCTTACCCGCCTTCTTTTGAAATTCTACTAATGGTAGAAAGTATTCTTTGTAACCATCAACCGGTTCCCTCCCCTTTGCGACCAGTATTCGGTGAAGGGTTGGTTTTTCCAGATTCACCTGGTTCAGTTCTTCTTCAATTTCATCCTTGTCACGAACTGCAACGATGTTTCTTGACATCAATTCTTCTTCAATATCCTTGTAAGAAGGGATTTTCATGAACTTTGTAGGAAAAACAATATAGTACGCTTTCAACTTATCTTTGGTTACCTGCAATGCGGGTTTCAGCTTAATCCTGGAGGACTGCCTGTCAAATATCACGAAACCATAACCGGAGGCACGATAACATCCGGCGAATTCATCGTAATTAATTCCTTCACCCGCCTTGAATGGCTTGAACTTCTCAGTTTTGTTATAGGTATATCCACTATCAAGATTATACTGAACATCTGAAACATCATCAACTTCAATCACCCTGGCAACGATCTCGTCTCTCATTACAAAATTGTATGGAGACGATAGAACTACGGATTTTTCACCGGTTTCCTCGCTTGTCTTTTCAACAAACATCCTGTTGACATTGGGATCAAAATAGAATATTGTTATTTTCATCGTGCCTTATAGCAATTTTATCGTTGTCACGTCACTGTTATTAATATCGTCACCTTCCTGCTTTACATTATATTAAATTCTTTTCATTTGCATAGATATATATAACAGTATTATTCATATGTTCATAATTAGTATATCACTATCCTTTATATTTTTTAAAAAAGCAAATACATTATTATCCTAAAATACAATTAAAAAAGATGTATCATTCCGGAATGTTGGGAAAACCATCAAAATTTATTATATGAATATGAATTATTATTAGTCCCCCAAAGAAAAGCTTATGATATAATAAGGTTTTAAATACATAAAACCGCCCGCTTCGCTCGACGCCGTGCTGAGCGACGCCGAAGCATAAACGCGGATGATTAGTGAATAGTGAGCCGGGAGAAGTGAACTGATCACTCGTTACTACTAACTTTTCACCTTTCACTTTTCACTTAATTCCATTTATCTGCGGTTAAAAAAAATTATTGTGACTACTCGGCTATGACTAAAATATTGATCATTTACTTTATAATGAAAAGGAATTTGAGCGTCTCCACCCGCCAAAGGCGGGGGGAGACGCAGGATTATTATTCATTTTAGAATAATTTTGATTATTCAACATGACAGCTTAGTAATTACAAATTATTTTCAATTCCCAAGAATCCTGAAAGACCCAAAAAGAGTCATTCATTTAGGACATTTTTAATCGATAATTTATTATATTGATCTGTACGCGAATTTATTATATATTATTCAACATAGAACATGTATGTTTGATCTATTTAAATATGACTAGTTACAATTATTTATAATGGATAGCCTTGGAAACCAAACGCAGGGGAACACTTAATAGTAATGAAAAACGAAAACGCCCGGCTGGAAGAGATAATACGATTAAGTTCAGAGCTGAATACTATCCAGGATCTTGATCTTCTGCTTGAAAAAATATTATATGAATCCCGGATGGTAGTGAACGCGGATGCGGGTACACTATTCATCAGGGACGGTGATGATCTTCATTTCAGTCACGCTCAAAATGATACTTTGCAAAGCAAGCTTCCCAAGGGACGAAAACTCATATACACTACTTTCAAACTGAAGATCAACCGGGAATCCATATCCGGATATGTAGCATCAACCGGTGAGGTATTAAACATTCGCGACGTATATGAGATCAGCGATGACGCTCCCTACAGCTTTGATTCAACCTACGATGATATATCCAATTACAAAACCCGTTCAATGCTTACTGTCCCGATGAAAACAACTACCGGCGTTATTATTGGCGTATTGCAGATAATCAACGCCAAGGATGACAATGGCAACATTATCGCCTTTGACAGCTATGACGAACCATATATAATCCATTATGCCAATAATGCAAGTATTGTGCTGCAACGTGCAAGAATGACAAGGGCCCTCCTGCTGAGAATGATCAGTATGGCCGAACTCAGGGACCCAAAAGAGACTGGACCCCATGTAAACAGGGTTGCTTCATACGCGGTCGAGCTATATGAGCGATGGGCCTATCATCTCAATATTCCCAGAAACGAGATAGACAGAAACAGGGACACCCTGCGAATGGCAGCCATGCTGCATGATGTGGGGAAGGTAGCCGTATCTGACCTGATACTTAAAAAACCTGCAAAATTTACCGATGAAGAATATGAAATCATAAAAGGACACACATACCTGGGGGCCAGGTTGTTTACTGATAAACAATCTGAATTTGACGATATTGCATCGATAGTAGCATTGCGTCATCACGAGAACTGGGATGGAACCGGATATCCCGGTCATATTGATGTTGTCACTGGAATACCGCTTGAAAAAACTGCCCGAGGCAGTAAGGCACTCCCCCTTAAGGGTGAAGAAATACCGATTTTCGGAAGGGTTGTTGCACTTGCGGATGTATACGACGCCCTTATATCCAAACGGGTGTACAAGGAAGCCTGGGATGAGAATCAGGTATTGCGAGAAATCAAAAACCTTTCTGGTAAAAAATTCGATCCCGATCTTGTTGATGTATTTTTCGAGAGTATTGATATTATAAATTCAATTCGCGCAAGATACCCGGACACTGAATAATTATGAAAAAAACGTTTAAAAAAATCCTTATAGTTGTATTTGCTACATTACTTGTTTCTTCACTTCTTTCCTGCGTATCTTCGCAAATTACCTACTCAAAGAAAGATACTTTCAGCGATCTAATGAGTGGCACATACATAAGCAGGGATAGCATTGACGGTGACCTCACTTACCAGGTTTTCTTTTTTATAAAGGAAAAAGAACAATGTATTAAGATATCAGTTCTTTCAGACATGAAAAATGATCCCACCCATCCTCTCCGCACCGCATTTATAGTCGAAAAGATAATCAACGTTACTCCATTTACGAACTCGGGGAAACGGAAGCTTGAGTATTCTCCCCTTGGCCGCAATTACAGCAGCAACTGGGACATTTCCAGGGAAATCAGCATATGTGGAAAGGATACCGATCCCATAAAAACACTCACGCCCGGGTGGTACCGTATCAGGTTCTCAGCATTCTCTGACCGTGCATACGCCACGATAATAACCATACATTCAAACCACGGCATACGCTTCAACAACTCACTTCCACCAGGCTATGAGTAATAATTTATTAAAAATCCTTTTTCACCACATACCACAAGGAACCTGATTTTTTTATGACAATAAACCTTCCGTGATATAGATTAATGACAGATATTACAATTACGGTATAACTTCATGTCTGCAACTGAATATGATTACATAGAATCAGAAGACCTTTACGAGATGGCACTGGCCTGGATAGAACAGGGGAAGCTTGACGAGGCAAAATCGTGCATCGAACGATCCATAGAGCTGAATCCAAACTTCATATATGCCTATGTTACCCTTGCTGAAATTCTTGCCATGAAGAAACAATACGGCAACGCGGTTCAGGTTTTAAAGAAAGCATCAAAACGCGATCCACACTTTCACCGCCTCAACTATATCATGGCAAAGTACGCCTATCGGGGAGGTGATATTCCCTCAGCAAAGAGGTATATTGACATGGCAATAGAGATTTCCCCCGAGCCATTATACCTTCGGGTGAGAAATGTTATTATTCGCGGCTAGTAGAATGCGGCCATGTTCACAGCTTCACTACACTATTGATTGACAAAATCATATACTGTTTTTAATATAACATATTCTTTTCCCGTGGAGATGTTTTTTTATATGGCCCCCAAACTTCGACAAAAAAGACGTGACGGACTTAAAAGGCAGGCACAGCTGATGGATGTGGCAATGGAGATCTTCGCCGAGAAGGGATACCACTCAACCTCCGTTGAAGATATCGTAAACACTGCCGGGGTGGCCAAGGGCACATTTTATCTTCATTTTGAAGGGAAAAAGGACGTGCTTGACAAGATTGTCGAGTCATATTTTTCCATGTTATACGAATCACTCAAAGTGCTTGATATCTCGGTTCCCCGCCCCGTTGAAGAGATCAAGGAAACCTACATGAATGTCAGCAGGGCACTCATTGCCGACACCAGGATGAAACAGTTTGTACGCCTGCTTCTCAGTGAAATGATGGGACTTGACAGGGGACTCACTTATCGCATCAATGATTTCTTCAACAAGATCGTACAGATGTCTACAGACTATATGCGCAAGGCACAGAATGAAAACAGGATTATATCAAATATTGATCCTGTTATGATATCCCATGGCATTATCGGGTCTGTAAAAGAACTTCTCTACCAGTGGGCCGTTATTGACGAAAACATTGACCTGGAACGGGCCATTAGTGACCTGGTTGACGTTTATTTTCGTGGTATGATCTTAGAATAACCTGCTAATTTTTAACATATTTTTAACACTTCAATACTCATTTATTAATTGACATGGGAACATTTTAGTTTATTATTGAATAATTAACTTTTTACCAACTCAATAAATATGTATAACAATAATTGGAGGTTTATTCATGAAAAAGGCCGTATTCTTTATAATGCTGGCATGCTTAGTTGCATTTACCGCCAGTGAAACCTTTGCCGCAGGTATAGGTATCAAGGGTGGTTATGTCAATGTAAGAGGTGACCTGGAAGATGAATATGAATTTGATAATACCTGGAACTTTGGTGTTTATTTTGATACAGGTAGATTTCTTTTCAAGTCACTTCGATTTAAGCCCGGTTTCGATTTTTACAGCCTGGAGAATGAAGATACTGATACTGAATGGGATGTATACGGAGTTCACCTTGACTGGTACTGGTACTTCATGGACCGCAAGGCAATCGCACCATTTCTGGGTTTTGGACCTACCCTGAATTACTATGAATTCAATGATGAAGAAATGGACGCAGACTCTGATGCAGGCCTTGAAGGCATTGCAGGTGTAGATTTCGCGATTACAGGTCCAATGTGGCTTACCGTTGAATTTCGATATGCATGGCTTGATATTGCCCAGCAGAATGATGAATCAGTTATTAAGTTCAACGTGGGGATCATGTATTATTTCTAAGCTGTCATTAAAGGTAACAAAAAGAGGTGAGTGAATATTTTGCTCACCTCTTTTTGTTACTTGGGAATTACTCCCCTACCTTCTTGCCCTGTCAAAATCCGTACGGGTAAAAAGTGATATCACATCGATTCCCAGTTTCTCGATGTTTTCACGTCCCCCCTCTTCACGGTCGATAAGCACGGCTGCCTTTACCACTTCAAGCCCCGATTCCCGCAATCGCTCAATTGCGGTTATAGTTGAACCGCCTGTAGTGATAACATCATCGATGGCGATAACTTTTTTTACCCCTTCAAGACTTCCTTCTATCCATTTCTGTGTACCGTGTTTTTTCCCTTCCTTGCGAACTATTAAAGGGTTGAGTGCCCTTCTGTTCTGATAGGCTTCAAGGGTGGTTACCAGTGATATAGGGTCGGCTCCCAGGGTAAGTCCCCCAAGGGCATCCGCTTCGACGTCCCTTAATGTGTCAAACATCACCTTGCCCACCAAAAATAGACCCTCTGGATCAAGTGTGGTTGCCTTACAGTCAAAATAATATGGACTCTGTTTTCCCGATACAAGCGTAAAGGGGGGATCATCCCTGTATACGAAAGACTGGGTGAATAGTTTCTGAAATAATTGTTCCCGGAAATTGTTGGTCATCAGTTGTTCTCCTTGTTGTTATATTTCCATGGCCAGAGCCTGTGTAGCCTGTCCCGTATTGCCCTGTCGCCACCTTCATCACCCGGATGATAGAACACCGTGTTTCGTATCTCATCTGGAAGATATTGTTCATCTACAAAATGTCCTTCGAAGTCATGTGGATATCTATACCCTTTTCCATATCCCATATTTTTCATGAGACCGGTTGGGGCGTTTCGAATATGCAGGGGTATCTCATAAGCTGTATCAGCTGCAACCTGCTTCGCTTTCTTTATGGCCAGGTATGAGGCGTTGCTTTTAGGAGCCGAGGCAAGAAATGTGGCACATTGTGAAAGTATTATCTCGGCTTCGGGCATACCGATATTTTTTACCGCGTTAAACGTCGTCATTGCCATAGTAATGGCATTTACCGCAGCGTTACCCACGTCTTCAGACGCAAATATCACCATTCTACGGGCAATAAACACCGGATCTTCACCTGCTACCAGCATTTTTGCCATGTAGTATACCGCCGCGTCAGGGTCTGAGCCCCTCATTGACTTAATGAAAGCTGAGATAGTATCATAATGCCTGTCACCAGCCCTGTCATAGGCGATAGTGCTTTCCTTGTAGGCTTCCATCAACACAGGCTCGCTGATGGTTTTTCCGTCAGCCATGAAAATAGCAGTTTCCAGTATATTCAATAGCCTTCTTGCGTCTCCCATGGCAAACTGCACGAGCTTGTCTTTAACCCCATCCTGGAAGGTAATATCTATGTCTTTGAGTGCATCATCATGTGCCAGGGCATTTTCAAGTACCGACATAAGGTCATCTTCGGTAAGCGGATGCAGGCGGACAACACGGGTTCGTGAAAGCAGGGGGCTGATAACGCTAAAAGACGGATTTTCGGTGGTTGCCCCGATAAGAACTACATCACCCGATTCTACCGCACCCAGAACCGCGTCCTGTTGTGCCTTGTTGAACCGGTGTATCTCATCGATGAACAAAATTGTTTGGCGACCCTCTGAAAGGTTTTCCTTTCCCTTCTGAATAACCTTGCGTACGTCCCCCACCCCGGCTGATATGGCACTTAAGAAATATTGTTCCATGTCACAATAGGCGGCGATCAGCCTTGCAAGTGTAGTCTTTCCGGTACCCGGGTCACCCCATAGTATCATTGACATGGCTGTCTTTTTCTCGAGTATGGAACGCAGTATACGTCCAGGCGCCATAAGATGCTGCTGGCCGATAAAATCTTCTATTTTTTGCGGCCTTCTGCGTTCAGCCAATGGTGTATGTGCGGTTGTTTTATTCATATATATTCGGTATAACAAAAAATCCGGCATATACCGGATTTTTTGTCAATTGAGATTTCAATTTATAGTGCTAATGTTCATCAACTTTCAGAACTGGTGCCGCTATCAGTTGAACTGCTTCGCGTATCTGTACCCTGCGGTCTTTGAGGCCTGTCAGATGAGGGTCTCTCACTGTATGGCCTGTCGCCTGAGGGTCTGTCAGATGACTGATATCTTTGCCTGGGGCGGCCGCTTCCGTGTTTTCGCTGCCGACTTTGAGCCTCGAATCGCCTCATTTTCTTGAGTCTTCTTCGTTCGGCTTCTTCCTTTTTGCGCTTTTTCTCCTGGCTGGGCTTTTCGTAGTATCGTCTTCTTTTTAATTCTTTGAAAATACCCTCAAAAGCCATTCGCTTTTTGAGATTCTTAAACGCTCGCTCCAAGTCACCATCCTGAACTTCTACTTCCAGAGGACTAGGCATTAGTACTTCACATCCTTCCTGTTAAATTTTATGCTACAATAGTAATAACACTGTATTTGTCAATATAAAAAATATATGCCCCGTTGTCAAATAACGGGGCATAGCAAATACTTCGCAATAATGAAATTGGTATTATTTGGCGCCAGTCAATACATCAACGATATCCACAACTTTCTTTATTTCAGCACCCCTTACGGCACCCTTCTTCACATATTTAACTTTCTTATCCTTACCGATAATAATTACGACAGAGGTGTTGTTGCAGTTACCGAGATCCCATTTTTTCGCAAGAATCCTATCAGGATCTGTTAAAATTGTAGAATTATATTTTTCGATCTTACCACGTACAATTTTACGAATGATAAAATTCGGTGCCTTGGAATCTTTAAGATTAGCAATTCCTATTCCCTTATACTTTTCTTCATCAAACTTTTTGGCTTTCAGGGCATCTGCAAGTGGATCATTCATGTCAGCAGCATCAGCATCATTGTAGAAGACACTCAGCACCTTTTTGCCTAGATCTGGTATCTTTGCTGGGTTGTTTTCAGCATCTCTAATCTCTACATTGCTAACCTTCTGACCCAATCCTATAGCATAAGCCAGGGTAAAACCAAAGGCTAGAATAACCAGAATTGCCAGCGCAATCCTGAGATACGATGAACGATATGACTTCATTTACTTTCCTCCATTGATAAAAATGTTTCTGTATTCTTTTATATTTTCATCGAAAATTACACATATGTCAACAATATTATTTATTTTTAAAATTTGTTATTACTCAGCTGTCATGCTGAATAATCAAATTATTCTGCTCATTCCGGAATTTTTTGGAAAACCATCATAATTTATTTTATGTCTATAAATCATTATTAACAATCCAAAAAAGTTTATAATATCATACGGATGATTAGTGATTAGTGATTAGTGAGCCGTGAGAAGTGAAGTAATTGATCAATATTTCAGTCATAGCTGAGAAGTCACTAAAATTTCGTATTACATTAGGCCTGTTCATATTATAATTGATTCTTGACAGCAATAATCCTTCTGGATAGTACTATCACTTCATCAAACAAATCAACGGAGGCGCACATGCGTAATAAATTAAAGATTGCAGGCGTTGTCGCGGTTGTTCTTCTCATCGCAGGTCTTTTTCTCTATTTCAGGTATTTCTTTACCTTCGAACAAAGAAACATTGTCAAACGCCAGATTGAAACCGTTACAGGACAGGACCTTAGTGTTACAGTATTCAGCTACGATGGCAAAATAGTAAAACGATGGACCAATGTTCGTAAAATAACTTCCGGAAAAGAAAGCAGAAGCTATACCTATTTCTACACATCTGACAACAGGTATGTGCAAATACCGAATTCTGTCATGTACATCGCCGAAGAAGAGGAATAATGTGCTGAAAGACAGTGTACAATATCTGAAAGGTATTGGCCCCAAAAAGGCTGACATCCTGAAAGATGAGACCGGCATCGATAATATTGAAGACCTGCTCTACTATGTGCCAAGACGATATCTCGACTGGTCAAAACGGAAAAAGATCAAAGACTGTTTTGTCAATGAAACGGTAACAATCACGGGAACGATCACCAGCGTATCAGTTCAGGGTAAAAGAAAAAAGTTTTTACAGGTGATGATCAGTGATGGCACCGACACCCTGGCTGGTATATTTTTTGGTGGTGTGTACTATTTCCAGAAGATATTTAACCCCGGTGATACCGTTGTTTTTTCAGGCCGCATCGACTATTTTAGAACCAGGCAGATTGTACATCCTGAATTTGACCTTATCGATAAGGGTGATGACAGTACAACAATCAATACTGGCCGAATTGTCCCCCTTTACCCATCCACTGAAAAACTAAAGATGAAAGGTCTTGATTCACGTGGGTTCAGAAGAATTATTTCCCAGGCTCTTTCTGACACGGTTAACGAGATTCACGAGCCGTTTGATAAATCAATGCTGGATAGACTTAAAATGCCGGCATTAAAAGATGCTATACGTCAGGTTCATTTCCCGGATTCCCTGGATGCTGCCGAACAGGCCAGAAGACGTCTCTCCTTTAACGAACTTTTCTTTCTTCAATACTATCTACTTCTTTCACGTGAATACGCAAAAATCGAGAACAGGCACGAAAAACCACGAATTGATACAACCTGTATAAAACATTTTATTAGTAATCTGCCATTTACTCTTACTGGTGACCAGGAGAAAGCAATTGAAGAGATACATTCAGACATTGCCTCCCCATTTCCAATGAACCGCCTGCTACAGGGTGACGTCGGTTCCGGTAAAACAGTGGTGTCCATGGCAGCAGCGCTTGCAACCGTTGGACAAAAACAGCAGGTTGCGGTTATGGCACCAACAGAGGTTCTGGCAGTTCAGCATTATAACAATTTTCGCCATCTCATACCCGGTGAAATCAGAATAGAACTACTCACCGGCAGCACATCCCCGCAGGAAAAAAAAAGAATATACAACTCATCCCGTGATGGGAATGTTGATATTATTATTGGTACACACGCCCTGATACAGGAGGGTGTTGATTTTAAAAATCTTGGATTTATCATTATTGATGAACAACATCGCTTCGGTGTAAACCAGAGAGCCATGTTACGTTCCAAGGGTATTTCACCTGATCTCCTGGTAATGACCGCAACCCCTATCCCCAGGTCTCTATCGCTTACATTATATGGTGATCTTGATATATCCATAATCAGGCAAAAACCGGCAAACAGGCTTACCATACAAACCATGTCATTCCCTGAATCAAGGCTGAAAGGTGTATACAATTCACTTGAAAAATACATGTCAAAGGGACAACAGGTTTACTATGTTCTGCCTCTTATAGAAGATTCAGAAAAAGTTGATTTGAAATCCGCGAAAGCTACGTATGAACATCTGAAAAATGAAATATTTCCCGCTAGAAAAATAGCTCTTCTTCATGGAAAAATGCCTGCAGAAGAAAAAGAAAAAATAATGCGTGATTTTCATAACAGGGACATTCAGCTGCTGGTGTCAACTACGGTAATTGAAGTAGGTGTTGACATTCCTAACGCCAGCATCATGGTGGTGCATCACGCCGAACGATTCGGACTGTCCCAGCTGCATCAGCTTCGCGGACGTGTTGGCAGGGGTTCGCATCAATCTTTCTGTGTGCTCATATATCCTGATGATCTACCTGAAGAAAGCAAAACCCGTATTAATATTCTAACTAGAACAGATGACGGATTTGCTATCGCGGAAGAAGACCTTAAAATCCGGGGAGCAGGCGAATTTACCGGCACAAGACAACATGGTTACGTAAGCAGCTTTGAATTCGCGGATGTAGTTAATGACTTTGATCTTATTAACATGGCACGCCAGGAAGCTTCTTTGCATGTCGCAAAAGCAGGAGATTTACAACTTGCCCTTGAATCCGTAAAAAATGATCAGAAGTATGCCACCATACTTGATGGACTGCGAACGAAACACATACTTGCGATTTTATCATGAGAAATACAATCGTTAGTTACTGCCGCAGCAGTTCTTATATTTTTTTCCGCTACCGCAGGGACATGGATCATTACGCTGTAGCTTATGACCATATTCATCTTCGATTTTTTTTATTATGGTTTTTTTTCTATTCTTTTCCACTTTCTTCTGCTTTGCTTTTTCTTTCAGGGTTATTTTCGTATCCCACATAACTCTTACGAATTTTTCAAGTTTTTCCAGAAATGATGTATCGGCGACAAATTCATTATCTTCCCACTTTTCATTCATGCTTTTACACAATGTCCGCAACAGATGAAGATTACCCGAGAATATTTTATATACCTTGTCAACTTTTGGATCATCCCTGAATGCGTCAATATTTCCTATATGCAGGTATCTCAGGTATTCTTCACCAGCTTCTACCTGCCTTTGAACATACTGTACATAATTTTCACGTGTTTTTTCGGTAAACCCTGGTTTTATATGGGTGCAATCCGGGAATCTCTGGACAGCATACAGTTGATACCACAGTGCTTCAAGCTGTATCCATGCTTCATTGTCCTCCTTGGGTAACCGGGCATCTTTGAACAATTCAAGCATTACATTATCAATCGTAAATGCCGAGGATGAAGTCTGGGCTCCCAGTATGGCAGCCTTGGCAAAATCTATTGATTTGCCGCAACCATTTTCTTTCAGTAGCGCTTGAAAATTATCATCACCCTTGTATTTCTTCACTTGAATCATGTAATGTATTTCCTCATGAATCGATGCACGTACTATTTTCAGCTAAAAATTATTTAAACGCGGTTTTTTCTACAAAACGGTTATAAATTATCATCTGCATCAACGAGAACCGTAATGGTGCCTTCTGCTTGATAAACTTTTTACGATCTATCTTTTTCTGAGCACCGGGATCCATACGCCGAATAACTTCGTCCACCCGTTTATTAAACTGGTCGATCTCAGCATAATATTTTTTTGTCACCATCTTTCTCATGCTATCAAAATTGTTTATACTGTCAAATTGAAGATCAAGGCTGTTGATATTGTTTTCGAACCATCGCAATACATTTTCCTTGATGAATTCTGCAGGCAGAAAACGTTTTATCCTGTTGCCTTCTTCGTACTTGAAGCAAGAACCATACCCATTATTTTTAAATTCTGCCAGTAGAATGTTATACACTGTTGCGGGACCAAGGTGATAGAAAAAAAGGTTTTGATTATCTTTAGATATTGTAAACTCATCCATAATATCATTAAACAGGGATGTTATTTTTCTCGATAAAAATTCCTCGTAACCGGATAAAACATCCGCGTCACTACCACTTTTATATTTCACCAGGTTGCGCCGTATTTCTCCTTTTAAAGCGTCATCTGAGATAGGCGACATGGTAAAATAAAACGCATCTTTCATCTGCCTGTAATCATCACCAAGTTTTTCCTGGTCAAGATGTATAACATATGGTTCACGGGTATTCCAGTGACGGGTACCTTTTACGGTAAAATTAACAATCGATGGCTGTGAATACGTTTCAAGGCCGGGTTCAGAAAAATCTTCTTCTACATCAGCATCAGCATTGTATTGATGCTCATCCTGGCTACCCATGGGTTGGGGCATTTTTTCTTCATATTTTTCTGAATCTTGAGCCTGTTCTCGCTCTTTTCGATACTCATCTATTTGCCCCTGTTTATGAATAATTTCCCTGACTTCCGGAACAAAAGAGTACAAATTCTCCAAGCTGTAATCAAAATAATCGTGATATATCAATCGGTTATTCATGTCTCTTTCAAGTATATCAAAATCATCTTCGGGTAGAGAAAGAATGGCAGCCACCGCGTGAAGAAAGATATCCGTCTGCTTGCAATATCCAGTGCTCTCAGCTACAACATTGTCCAGCTGTTGAAATAGTGCTTTGCCACCATCAGCAAAATTGATTACACCGATACTCTTTCCCAGTTCAATCCATTCACGTTTTACCAGGCTGTTATAGTTTCGAAGATGCACAAAGAATTCTTTCAGAAGTAGAAAATTAATCTTATTTGCTTCTTCATATCCCTCAAACATCAGCGGGAAATCCTTTTGCGCCTTTTTTCGGAGATTGTTCTTATTTAACTCAATTACATACTTGTCAAAATGACGTTCAATGTTTTCAAGGTAACGGACAAAGGTATAATTATATTTTCGTAGTACTGACTGAAGACCTTCCGGGGCATCGAAATAAGTAAGCGCATCTTTGAACCTGTTGCACTGGTCTATGTGATACCGTATTGCCCCCGCAATCCCCTTATCATGAAATTCAAAAGCATTACCATAATCGATCCTTTCTATTCTCTTTAAAAAAGATTCTTTCTGATCAGCACCGTCTTCTTCGGTGGTAACGACATTATCATGCCTGCGTGCCTGTTTCTGCTGAAACTCCCTGGTGGCTTCACGTGAACTTGAATACTCGTTCTGCTCGTCAATATCAGAAAGCAGCCTGTCAAGATCGTCGTCAATCATTATAACTTAACCATTTAAATCTCAAGATTGTAACGATTATGCTTCGTCCTTCTTTTCAGCATCTTCAACTGAACCGGCATTTTTTGTACCATCTTCAACTTTTTCTGAAGCTGATTTTTTAGCTGTTTCCTTACTTGCTTCCCCGGTTTTAACATCACCGTTTTCAAGTAAAGGTGGCAATTCTTCACCATTCATAATAAGCTGAATTTCTTCAGCATTCAAGGTTTCTCTTTCAATAAGATTTTTTGCCAGCTTTTCAAATACATCATTCTTTTCCCTGATAATGCTCAAAGCCCTGTCCCTGGCTTCCTGGATAATTTCTTTTACTTCTTCGTCAATCTTCTGCGCGGTTGTTTCGCTGTAATCCCTGTGCTGATTTATCTCCCTGCCCAGAAATATTTGTTCGTTTTTCTTACCGAATGCCATGGCACCCATTTTCTCGCTCATTCCCCATTCACATACCATTCTATGTGCTATATCCGTTGCACGCTCGATATCATTGCTTGCCCCGGTTGTAATATCATTGAATTTAATCTCTTCGGCCGCGTGTCCACCGTAAAGGCTGGCCAGTTGACTCTTCCAGTAGGTTCTATTGTGAAGATGTTTCTCTTCTTTGGGTAAATGCATTGTCATGCCCAGCGCCCTGCCTCTTGGAATTACGGTTATCTTGTGGACAGGATCATTCCCCATCATGTAGCCAACAACCGCATGGCCTGATTCGTGATAAGCGATAATCTGCTTCTCGTCATCAGATATGAGCACTGATCGCCGTTCGGGCCCCATGAGAACCTTGTCCTTGGCATCCTCCATCTCGGCCATGCCCACCCTCTTCTTATTTCTCCTTGCGGCAAGAAGAGCACCTTCGTTGACCAGGTTGGCCAGGTCTGCACCGGTAAAACCGGGAGTACCACGGGCAATCACCTTCAGATCAACCTCCCTGGACAGTGGGATCTTTCTGCTGTGAACAGCCAGTATTTTCTCCCTTCCCTTAATATCAGGCACATCAACCACGACCTGGCGGTCAAACCGGCCGGGTCTCAACAGGGCCGGGTCAAGTACATCCGGCCTGTTGGTGGCAGCTACTATGATAACACCTTCATTGGTTTCAAAACCATCCATCTCCACAAGCAGCTGGTTCAGTGTTTGTTCCCTTTCATCGTGTCCACCACCAAGTCCCGCACCTCTCAGCCGTCCAACTGCATCGATCTCATCGATGAATATTATACACGGGGCGTTTCGTTTCCCCTGCTCAAAAAGGTCTCTTACCCGTGACGCACCCACACCAACGAACATCTCAACAAAATCAGAACCACTGATCGAAAAAAACGGGACCCCAGCTTCACCGGCAATAGCCCGGGCAAGTAGAGTTTTACCTGTACCCGGTGTACCCATCAACAGTACCCCCTTGGGTATTTTGGCCCCGATATTTATGAATTTCTTAGGGTCTTTTAGAAAATCGATCACCTCTGTCAATTCTTCCTTGGCTTCCTGTACACCTGCCACATCGGCGAAGGTAACCTTGATCTTTGTCTCAGACTGCAGCTTCGCCTTGCTTTTTCCGAAGGACATGGCCTTGTTGCCGGTATTCTGGATCTGCCGTATCATGAGAAACCAGATGAGGCCGAAAAATATAAGCCACGGAAGAAAATTAACAATACCTTTCAGGAAGAAATTTTCATCAGCTTCTTCACCTTTAATTTCCACCCTGTTCTTGATCAGCATTGACATCAGGTCTGGGTCATCATAAGGGATTATGGATTCGAAGAAGTATACCTTTTCACCTTTTGTGTAAGTCCCTTTTATCTTCTTACCATCAACAATGGTTACCGAATTAACCTTGTCATCGTATACTTTTTTTATAAAATCGCTGTATTGCAGCTGCTCGATCTTGGGTTTATTGAAATCATTCATCCTGAATATTGCAATGGCAAGCACAATGATCAGCAGAATCAGCGCCATCTGTTTACCGGCTTTGTTCATTAATTAACTCCTGCGGTCAGTTATAATCTATCTATTTTTATAGTACCAAACTATAATGTAACACAATTATTTAATTTTGACATAGAAAACACAAGGTTTTTATGAACTCTGTCACGTCATATATTGAACAACGGCGGGCATCCCGGAAGGATGGCATTGTACCCTTAACCAGCAGTTAATAACCCTGTACTATTACAGTTATGAAGTGATAGTACATATAGCAAGTATTTTTTTTGAATCCCTGGTAACCTTGAATTTTTTTGCTACCCTGTCATCACCTTTCCCGGTAACTGAAAGCATACAACAGGCTATCTCCCCGTCTATAACGATAATTGGAACTTCCTGCTTTTCATCCGGACTCAACTTGAGATCAATAAATAACTTTTTAATCTTTCTTGTTCCCTCTTCTAATGTAATTCTGTCCCCATCTCTTCTATTTCGTATCAAAATATTTTCCGCACTGCCCGCGTCCACAAACACGCAACCCGGTTTGCGTACCCTGCTTTCAAATTCACTGTAATTCACGAACCGTATATCCAGGTCAATTGCAATCTCACCGAGATTACACAGGTTGTCTCGTATGGGTGACACCGGGTATTCCCATTCACCCGGAGCTTGATATATTATATTTCGCGAAAGCACCAGTACCCATTCACCGCCGCGGCGGCTTTTCATTACGCGAATACCATTGGCGTTGTACAATTCGGCGTGTCCCCGCGAGGCATGTGCCTTTCTGTAGAGCTCAAGAAGCATTCTCCTGTTGACAAATTGATGAAAACTTACCCGTATCTGCCTTGCACATACGTGTGTAAACAGGGGCCTGTTCTCACCCATGGGGCCGTATCGTATGATTATCTCACCATCCCCTGAGCTGACAAGATCAGGATAACACCTTTCCACCATCTGCTGCAGAAGTTGCTGCTGTTCAGAAGCATTCTCTCTTAATGCCAGGATGGCATCCCTGGTAGAAGGAATTCGTGAACAGGCAAGTGGTAAGACCCTGTTTCTAATGAAATTTCGAAGGTAATGATTCTCTGCATTTGACTTGTCCTCCCTCCACTGTATGCCGTTGTTTTCAAGGTATGAATATACCTCATCGGCTGTTGCCCAAAGAATTGGTCGTATTATTATATCACGTGAGGGGGAAATACCACTTAGTCCGTGCAATCCAGTACCGGTTAATATACGCATCAATATTGTTTCCACCTGGTCATCACTGTTATGGGCGGTACAGACGCGGGAATAATTTTCATCCGCTGCTATTGATGACAACATGCGGTAGCGGATTGTTCGCGCGTAATCTTCAAAAGACATGCCGGCAGGCTGATGTAACGAGAAATCATGCTGCCTGCAATACATCGGTATTCCCAGCATTTTCGCGCATTCCCGCAAGAAATCTTCATCGGCATCAGAATCAGCTCCACGGGTCTTATGATTCAGATGAAATATACCAAGTTCAAGGGCATACTCTTCCCGAAGAATATCCATAAGGTGCAGCAATGCCATGG
The DNA here is from genome assembly GCA_964486725.1 of uncultured Leptospiraceae bacterium. Taxonomy (GTDB): domain Bacteria; phylum Spirochaetota; class UBA4802; order UBA4802; family UB4802; genus M55B154. The sequence continues at coordinate 7,848 of CAZAOK010000038.1, read as the reverse complement.
AATCCTTACCCGCCGAAAGTGACAATAGAACCCTGTCTCCCTTACGTAACAGCCGGGCGGAAGAAATAAACTCCCGTGATTTATTTAAAAAATTGTTACTATTATTCATTACACAGTATTTTGTTTCCCAATTCTGCTTGATGCAATCATAATTTTATGTATACTGAGAAGGAAACATCAAAAAAATGTTGAACGCAATATTTGTATTTTTTAAGATGATAATAGAGAATTTCACTAACAGGAGAAGCATATATGGACCAGGCGATTCGAAATACCGCGAAAGAATGGATGAATGCACCTTATAACGAAGAAACAAGAAATGAAATTAAGAAACTGATTGACGAGGGTAACGAGAAAGAACTTGCGGATCGCTTTTACAGAACCCTTGAATTCGGCACGGGTGGTTTGCGGGGTGTTATCGGTGCCGGCACCAACCGGATGAATATATATACCGTGGGAATGGCGACACAGGGACTTGCAAATTATATTAAGCAGAACAATGGACAGTCACGGGGAGTGGTTATCGCCCGTGATTCACGAATCAAGTCAGATGAGTTCGCCCGTGAGGCAGCCGCAATTTTTGCCGGCAACGGGATCAAGGTCTACATATTTGATGATATCATGCCGGTACCCCTTTGCTCTTTCGCCATTCGTGAACTTGAAACCATGGCCGGTATTACCATAACTGCCAGCCATAATCCACCTGAATATAACGGATACAAGGTATACTGGGAGGACGGGGCCCAGGTAGTTTCACCACAGGATAGTGAAATAATTGACGAAGTTAATAAAATACAATCGATTTTAGACATAATAAAAATGGATTATAATGATGCCATCACTGAAGGTTCAATAATAACCATTGGTGATGACATTATAGAAAGTTACATGCAAAACCTTGAAAAATCCGCGCTGCGGGACAAAAAGCAATCCGACATTACAATTGCCTACACTCCACTTCATGGAACCGGTTACCGGCTGGTTCCTGAGGTTCTTGCGCGTTTTGGTTTTACTAACTGCCATGTTGTTGACTCGCAGGCAAAACCTGATGGAAATTTCCCCACGGTAAAATCTCCAAACCCGGAAGAAAGACCCACCATGGAAATGGTTCTTGAACTTGGACGACAGAAAAATGCTGACATTATACTTGCAACAGATCCGGACGCTGACAGGATGGGAGTAGCATTCAGGGACAATGAGGGTGAATATATACTTATCAATGGCAACCAGATCGGCACAATGCTTGAATATTATATTCTAAGCAGGCTGAAAGAATCAGGAGAACTGCCAGGCAACGGGGTAATCGTTAAAACCATAGTGACAACTGATCTACAGGAAAAAATTGCCGCAGACTTCAACCTTACAACCGAGAATGTGCTCACGGGCTTCAAGTGGATAGCCAGAAAGATGTATGAGTATGACAAAACAGGTTCTCACCGGTTCATCTTTGGTGGCGAGGAGAGCTACGGGTATCTTCCAGTGACATTCGTCAGGGACAAGGACGCCATAAGCTCATGTTACTTTTTCGCCGAAATGACCGACTGGCTTCGTGAACAGGGACGTACATTGAATGATTTTCTGGAAGAGATATATTCCAAATACGGATACTATCTTGAAGGACTGAAATCAATTACCCTAAAAGGCATGGAAGGCATGGAGAGAATACAGTCAATCATGAAATCATTCAGATCTAATCCACCCCATGAGTTGAGCGGTGTGCCGATAGTATCAATCTTTGATCTGGAAGCGGGTAGCACTACCGATGTTTCCACGGGAGCTTCCAGGGAGATTGAAGGACTCCCCAAATCCAATGTGTTGCAATATTTTCTCGAAGACGGTTCCAAGGTGACGATGCGTCCTTCCGGCACAGAGCCGAAAATCAAGTTTTATTTCAGCGTGAACCGTAAAGGTGAAGGGAAACGCATGGATGATATGCAAAACATTCTTCAAGAGAAGATTGACGATCTGCAGTCATCACTCATGGAAAAAGTAGGGGTGTAGAGTTCATGCCTCCAGCATGTCAAGCAAACGATCTTCTGCCTCACGCATCTTCCGGGCTTCCTCATCATCAACATTTTCATGTTCATATCCCAGCAGATGCAGCAGGCCATGTACTATGAGGCGGCAGAGTTCGTCAATAAGGGTAACCTTGTATTCTGATGCCTGTTCGCCGGCTTTTTCCAGTGAAATATACATGTCACCAAGTGGTTCCTGTTCCATTTCTATGCTGGGGAAAGGGTTGTCCCGGTAGGCAAAGGATATAACATCGGTAGGATGATCCAGGTTTCTATAATCCCTGTTAATATTTCTAATTGTGCTGTTATCTGTGAAGATACAGTTTACCTCCACATCAATGGTATCCATTGCTGAAAGCACCCTGGACACAACCTGTCTGCAGAATTCTTCATCAATATCTTTATAAGGAAGGGACAGGTTCCCTTCTGTAAAAATATTAATCTCCATTGTCTTGTTTCTGTTTCACCCTGTCTTCAAGATCTTCCAGGTCCTGCCTGTCTGGATATTGTATCCTGGTATGGAATATGCCGTATAATACCTGCAAAAATGCCTTTTGTATACGATTCAGGTCTGACATGGTGAGGTCGGAATGCTCAAGTTCACTTTCGTTCAACTTGTTATATACAATACGACGAACCAGCGACTCCAGTTTTGCCGGGGTTGGCTCATGCAAAGAACGTGATGCAGCCTCTACCGAGTCTGCCAGCATGACAACCGCGGTTTCCCTGCTATGTGGACGTGGCCCGGGATATTCGAAATCTGACTTCTCAATACTGTTTTCACCGTTATTATCCGTCGCTTCCAATGCCTGGTGGTAAAAGAATGTCATGGTAGTCTTCCCATGATGTTCGCGAATAAAATCGATTACCTGCTCAGGCAGTGCGTATTTTTTTGCGAGGGTAACACCTTTTTCGACATGAGAAATAATCAACTTGCTATATTCGACTGGAGACAGTTTTTTTGCCCTCGGGTCACTTACCTTGTTTTCTATATAAAAAGCAGCGTCATCAATCTTTCCAATATCATGATAGTAACTTCCAACCCGTGCCATAAGTGAATTGGCGCCGATTTCCCTGCAGGCGGATTCAGACATGGTTGCAACCATCAACGAATGATTATACGTACCGGGGGCTTTTATCAGCATCTTTTTAAAAATTGGGGCGTTAAGATCTGACAATTCTAACAACTTGAACTTTGTGGTAATGCCGAAAATACTTTCATATACGGGAAAGACCCCAAGCACCAGTATAGAGTTGATAATACCGTTTCCAAATGCCAGTTCAATATTTCTTAGAATATCCTGAAAAGTTCGCTCCTCTATAAGTCCTGTTGAGATTACAATAAATGCGTTTATCAACCCGATTACAAAGCCCCCCCTTAAAAAGTCATTTCTCCGCTCAACATCTCCCACAACGAATACACCGGAAAGTGCCGAGCTGAAGGCAAGCACTATGGTGGTAAAATCACCACGAGTGATCATTGCGGTGAAGAATATTATGTATATTCCGATAAGCATTGCTATGTGAATATTGTAGGTTATGGCCAGTATCATCGTAATAAACGGTATTGGTAGAAGCAACGCGAACACCAAGTCACCAAAAAGTAACCCTTCAGACTGGGCCAGTATGAATGTGTATGCCATAAAAAAGAGTACAAGTGTAAATATAATGAGAGGCATCTTGTTGTCGACTATAAGATTGTTATAGAAGGCGATGAGGAAATATCCAAATATCAATAAAAATCCAAGTTGTACTAACAGTACCCCCAGGATATAATTAATATTAGTATACGCTGTATGCTTGTTCAGAACTTCTATCTTACGAAGAATATCCGTGGTAATGGTATCCCCTTCTCTTACAATGGACTGCCCCTTCTTTAGCTTACCAACAACGGGCTGCACCGAGTTAACCGTTTCATCGATGCGTCGCCTGGTTTCCTCCTTGTTAAAATCAAGGTTGGGAGAAAGCATTCCCTTTACCACAACATATACTCCGTACAATACATCCCGGGGCAAATTTGGGGCAATGGAATAGCAGGTGCCATACAGATCTTTTTTTACTTCTTCAATGGTTTTCAGTTCATTAAGCTTCTTTGAAACTTCCCTGCTTGTGCCTGACGTGTTCACTGTACGGATAGTCACATTCGAATTATTCAGATTGAGTGGATTTTTATAAGGTTCTTCAAGTATTCCCATATCGTATATATAGATGAATATACGATTTACTATCTTATGAAGATTTTCAGTATCGTTATATCGTAAAAGGGCGAATAGAACACGGTCTGGATATTTCAGGTATTCAGGAAGATCATTTTTCAGTGATATTAGCTGAAATGCCCTGTCATCCGTTCCCGAAGGCGGGTTCTCTTTTAATGTTCTTGAGACATGTAAAAAAAGAACCCGTACAACTTTCAGCTTATCTTCAAGAACTGACTGATCCTTGTCAAAAACCAGTGGTACCATCTCTGATACACGACGCTTTTCCATCTCAGTTTCAGATTTTACCTGGTACTCTATATCACGGGGGACACGGATATCCTCCCTGGCAATATCACCGATGTTATACTCATAGGTTGATCCCCGCATGTTCAGGGAAAGCAAAATTGTGGCAATAATGATTATTACAAGGGTATACACAAACGACATGCGAATGTTTCGTTTTTTGAAGGCGAATCGTAAACCGCGGGATAGTATTTTAAATGTTGTCAGCATAGTATATCTGGTTGTATCAATCCGATTCTGAGTGTTTCTCGTAGGCAGCTATTATTTTTTCTACGATCGGATGACGACAGATATCCTCCTTTTTGAACTCGATGAAGGTAATCTCTTTCACGTTTTTCAGAATTTTGCGGGCCTGCAGCAGTCCTGAATGCCCGGGTTTCTGCAGGTCAACCTGCGTTATATCACCAGAGATCACCATCCGAGAATTATTGCCAAGTCTTGTGAGGAACATCTTCATCTGGGATGATGTTGTATTTTGCGCTTCATCAAGTATGACGAAGGCTTTATTCAGGGTTCGCCCCCTCATGTATGCCAGTGGCGCAATTTCAATAGTACCCTTTTCAATCAGGCGGCTCACCCGCTCAAAAGGCAGCAGGTCAAAAAGGGCATCATACAGCGGCCGCAGGTAGGGGTTTACTTTCTGTATAAAGTCACCAGGCAGATAACCCAGGTTTTCACCGGCCTCAACCGCGGGCCTGGTAAGTATTATTCGTTCTACCCTTCCCGTAATAAGATACTTTACCGCAACCGCGACCGCAAGATAAGTTTTTCCCGTTCCGGCCGGTCCTATGGCAATGGTTACAGGGCTTTGCTGAATGGATGAGATGTATTCAGCCTGGTTCAGGGTACGGGGCATAATTGATTTACCCGTTTCAGGAACCACTATTTTAAGCCTGTTTATTTCATCGGTATCAATCTTCTTTCCCCTGGCAATTGAGTTTGCGAGGTACTTGATATCAAACTCGTCAAACTCGTAACCGGGTTCTTTCATGTGAAGGTAATCACCCATCAGGTGCAGAAGAGACATGGTTTGCTCTTTCTTTTCCTGGTCAGCATCAAACTTCAGGGTTGTACCCCGGGGGATAATCTTCACATCAAGAATTTGTTCTATAATCTTAATATTCTTGTCCTGTGATCCACAGATACGCTTGTAGATTGATACATCATCTACTTCAAACATCTCGTCAGTCATTTATGGCTCAACCACCTTGATCGAGAGGTCTCTAAGCTGTCCCGCCGCAACCGGTGAGGGAGCGTTGCTCATGAGACACTGACCTTTCTGGGTTTTGGGAAATGGAATAACCTCGCGAATAGACTCTCTCTTAAGAAGAAGCATAAGTATACGGTCAAGACCAAGGGCAATCCCCCCATGGGGGGGAGCTCCATACTGAAGGGCCTCGAGAAGAAACGAAAACTTCACCCTGGCTTCCTCTTCGGAGATTCCCAGTATATTAAACATCTTGCGCTGCATTTCCATCTTATTAATACGAATAGAACCACCGCCTATCTCCATGCCGTTCAACACCACGTCATAGGCCTGGGCCCGAATGTTTTCAGCATTTCCGGGTGAAAGCGAGTCAAGTTTATCAACATCCTCAGGCTTTGGAGCAGTAAATGGATGATGCATGGCATAGTAACGTTCATCTTGATGATCATATTCCAGTAGCGGGAAATCATATACCCACAGGAAATTCAGGGCGTCCCCGTCCACCATCTTCATTTGTTCTGCGATATGTTCACGCAGATTGCCCAATGCGTCATTAACAACCTGTTTGCGGTCACAGGAGAATATAACCAGAACGTTCCCTTCGAGGGAAAGCCTTTCAACCAGTGTCTTCTTCTCGTCATCGCTGAGAAACTTGGATATACCTGTTTCAAAATTTCCGTTATTATATCGAACCGTGGGAAGACCCATTGCCCGGTATGCTTTCACGTATTCAATGTAATCATCTATCATCTTGCGGGATATTTTCCCTTCATCGGGGACAACCATTGCCTTGATGATACCCCCGTTTTCAATTGTAGACTGAAAAACCTTGAACCCAGACTCACCAAAAACATCTGTGCAATCGGTAAGTTCAAGTCCGAACCTTGTGTCGGGTGCGTCTTTGCCATACCTGCTCATGGCTTCATCGTAAGTTATCCGGGGAAAGGGTGTGGGGATATCCCTGCCCTGTATGGCTAATACCATCTCAACCAGCAGTCCTTCGATTTCACGCATAACCATGTCTGGGCTGACAAATGACATCTCGAGGTCTACCTGTGTAAATTCAGGCTGACGGTCATTTCGAAGGTCTTCGTCCCTGAAGCATTTGACGATCTGAAAATAGCGGTCAAACCCTGATACCATGAGTATCTGCTTAAACAGCTGTGGAGACTGTGGAAGAGCGTAAAACATTCCCCTGCTTATTCTGCTGGGTACCAAAAAATCACGGGCCCCCTCCGGTGTAGATTTGTTCAGCATGGGGGTTTCAATTTCATAAAAATTATGGCTGGAAAGGAACTGCCTGGTCACCTGCATTGCCTTGTGCCTGCTGATAACGGCATCACGCATCTCGGCCCGTCGCAAGTCAAGAAAACGATACCTGAGCCGTATCTCTTCACTCAACTTGTCCTGTGAATCAATGGGAAAAGGCGGTACTTCTGATTCGGCAAGCACCTCAAGGTGTTCAGCCTTTATCTCAATATCACCAGTAGTAAGGTTTGGATTTACCGTGTCTTCTGTGCGCTTCACTACCGACCCTTTTACCAGTACACAAAACTCGCTGCGCACTTTCTCTGCTTGCCTGGTTTCGTCAGGTATACTGGAACTGTCAAATACTACCTGTACAATACCGGTAACATCGCGAAGCTCAAGAAAAACGATGCCGCCAAGATCTCTTTTTCTGTCTATCCATCCGGCAAGAAGTACTTCATTCCCGATATCATCAGATGACAGCTTTCCACAATAATTACGATTCTCAAACATCAATGCATTCCTTAGGTTAAATATATGAAAATAGGTCGATTTTACCGGCTTTTCCAAAAAAAATTAAGACAGATCATCTCTGCCTGTTCCGGTAGTTTAACGGGTATTTACTTAGTTTGCGGAGTGAGGTTTTGTCAAGTTAAAAAGTTACTGTTATTTCATCCTCGCTAAGGGAGTGATTTAAATTCCGGGTTACATTAATGTGACCCATGATATAATCAGTCTATCAGCCCCCTAAATCCCCCCAAGGGCTGACTTCTACCCACAAATCGGATCGGGGGAGATGGATAAAGGAAACAGAATAGTTTGCAAGTATTAAATAAATTATCTGATTTGGCTACTCCCTCCCCCTTGATGGGGGAGG
>CAZAOK010000037.1:31142-32917 GCA_964486725.1 uncultured Leptospiraceae bacterium | reverse complement strand
TGGGTAGAAGTCAGCCCGTGGGGGGATACAGGGGGCTGATAGACTGATTATATCACTGGTCACATGTATGTAACCCGGAATTTAAATCACTCCCCCTGCCTGACCACAGGAGATTACGTAATCCCGAGGCCCGGCTTGTGGGATTGGCTGCCATGTGTGACACGACCTCGGCGCTGCCTAGTATGGTCACCCTTGACCTTGCCCGGGTGACGGCGGTATACAGCAACTCCCTGGTAAGAAGGCGTGAAGAGGTATCGGTTACAGAAGGCGGAAGCACAAGCAGCACATGGTCAAACTCGGAGCCCTGGCTTTTGTGTACTGTCATGGCATACGATGTCTGGGTTGCGTGCAGCCTTGAAGGCGACAATGAACGAAAGCTCCCCCCCGGTTCCTGGAACCAGACCCGTTTAGCTGTTTCATCATGCTGACGGGACACATCTTCGGGAAGCACAATTCCCACGTCGCCGTTGTAAATCCTGAGAGAGTAATCGTTCACGGTGATCATAACAGGCCTGTGATCATACCACGGTGTGTGTACTGATATATTCCCTTTACCGTGCAGTATCTTTTCAACCGCGTGGTTTAAGCTGTGTATGCCAAAATGCCCCGTTCGAAAGGGAGTGAGTATGGTAAATTCAGAAAATTTTAAGAAAGCATCTTCAGGGGAATTTGCCCGCAAAAAGGGGCCGAACCCTTCGGACACAAGTTCTGGAAGCAAGTCAAATGGCTGGCCTGTTTTTGAAGGCTGGATAATACTGATATCATCATACTGATCACTTTCAAGCAGGGAAAGCACAGTCTTTTCGTCCCCCTCCCTGATAGACCTGCTTAATTCACCTATTCCGCTTCCGGTGCCGAACCTGTAGTTTTTCCGCAGCATTACCACCGTGTCTGCCATTGGAGGTTCGGCATCATCTATCTTTTCTTCTGGCAACGCTGTGGAAACACCCTGCAGCACATCATTCCACTTGCCGGTATACCCGTGATACTGCCCGCTGTCACAGATATCGCCCAGAACGGCGCCGGCTTCTACCGACGAGAGCTGGTCTCGGTCACCAAGAAGAATGAGCCGGCCCTTTTTCGGCATGGCCTGAACCAGGCGTGCCATAAGTGCTACATCCACCATGGAGGATTCGTCGACTATTACCACGTCATACGGCAGGGGATTGTCTTCATTATGCCTGAAGTGGGAACGTCCGTGAATTGTGCCCAGCAGTCTATGGAGGGTGAAGGTCTCTTCCGGTATATGGTCAAGCACGGCCTGTTCACATTCAACCAGGAGACGCTGCTGCTTTATGGTTTCTTTCATTCTTCCGGCAGCCTTTCCCGTTGGGGCAGCCAGGGCAATGGATGGTATGGTGTTGGCGGCAAGGTATTGTTCGATGATCACCGCAAGCATCTTGATAACTGTGGTGGTTTTGCCCGTCCCCGGCCCTCCTGTGAGCACGGTGAAAGGACGCAATACACCTGAGGCTGCAGCAAGGCGCTGCCAGTTGTATTCATCACCGGTGTCAAACAGCCTGTTGAGCCCTTCCCGCAGCACATCCATGTGCACCATTTTCATAAACGGGTAAAGGATATCTCCATCAGGATCCACCCTGCTGCAAATCCAACGGGATATCACCATCTCGTATTGCCAGTAGCGATACATGAAAAGGTTGCCCTCATCATCAAGCACCAGGGGGGCACGGGCATGTCCTGCATCGTCAGGGCTTTTCACCAGCCCTGAGCCAAGCAGCGTCTTTCTCCACCCATCAAGCCGCGGCAGCGTCATG
>CAZAOK010000037.1:29014-31042 GCA_964486725.1 uncultured Leptospiraceae bacterium | reverse complement strand
CCCCGGTTTCCAGGCCTGCCCCCAGCACATGATGCACCATGTCTGCGACTACGCTGTTCCATCTCTCTTCGAATCCATACCGGGCAAGGATGTCCCCCACTATTGCCTGGTGGTCATCATTATTAGTGAAATCCAGTTCTTCGAATATACGGTGAACGCAGAGACCCGCCCGTGTTCCCCTGGGAAAATCCATGAATGTATCATCTCCCGAAACTGCGGGTGCAGCGGTATAAAAGATGTCGCCATCCATGTCCCGAACGGGCATTTCTTTATGATATACCGAAAGGGATGAGTAACTGGCTATCTTCCAGTCGGATGATATGGTTCCCATGAACTGTCGCCTGTCCAGTTTTGAGGGCACCTGCCCCTGTGATGTATAGACTGTTCCACCCTCGCCGGGCAAAGGAATAACACGAATAGCGTTACCCGATGAAGCCTGCAATTGCTCCAGGTGTTCATGTACCTGGCCTGTACCCATTCTACCCAGAAGGGTTTTCATATCACCGGTGCCCTTCCCTCGCTGCAGTATGTCCCGGTAATGGAAAAGATACCCCGGGGCTGACTCTTCAAATGACTTTATCTTACCCCATGCCATGTAACAGCGATGCTTCGCTCTGGTCAGGCCAACGTAAAAAAGACGCACCTGTTCTGCCAGTTGTTCATACATGGCAAGACTACCGCTGGTGCCGGTTTTATCGTTTCCGATATCCAGGGTAAGGGCATCATTTCTTTCTGGATCGTGAAAGGTGAAATTATCTTCAGTGGAGGCGCCGTCATACATGAAGGGGCAGAATACTATGGGAAACTGCAGTCCCTTGCTTCTGTGAAGGGTGATGATCTTCACCGCCGTATCATCGGTCTCAAGGCGCACCTGGTATTCTTCATCAGCGTTGGCGGATGAAAGCTGCCGCAAAAACCATTGCAGAAGTCCTTCAACCCCCGGCATCCCCTCACGTTCAATTCGCTGCAGCACCTCGGCGCAATGCAGCAGGTCTGTGTACCGCCGCTCTCCCGCTGGCAGTGACAGCATCCTCCGGGCAACGTGGTTTTCCTCCATCAGCTGACGAAACATGCTCATAAAACCGTATTTTTTCCATCCCTCGTTGTAGAGGTGAAAGGTTTCCATCCAGCTGTCCCAGCGGCTGTCATCATTTGAGAGATCGTATATTTCCCGGGCATCACAACCGATGATTGTCGTTGCAAGTGCCGTTCGTACCCTGGTATCACTGGCAGGCTCGGCGGCGGCCATCATTACCAGTGCAAGCTGGGACGCCTCGTCGGTGGCAAATACGCTGCCGGTGGAGTACACCACCGCGGGTATGTTATACCGTGAAAGATGCCGCTTCACCAGCTGGGCCTGCCAGTGCTTTCGAACCAGCACCGCCATGTGGCCAGGGTTGAGGGGTTCATCATCAATGGTGGCCTTACCCTTGGCCCCGAGTGAGGAAAGCCTTGATATCTCGATGGCAACGGCCGCAGCGATACTCTCTGAAGCGTTACCCTTGTTGATGAAGCCTTTGCTGTTATCAGCGAACTGTTCACCCAAATGCCATATTGCCAGGGACAGGGGCTCTTCCCCTTCAACGTGAAGTGCATCGGCAGCACCCGCCCGGGATGACACCCCCGGATACTGAATACGATCAAAGACGAATGGATGCTCCTTCTGCGTAAATATGGTATTCACCGCCGTTACCAGTCCCGGATCGGACCGCCAGTTTGTACCAAGGGTATAGGTGGATGTGACATCTTCGGTGGCCTTGAGGTAAGCGAATATGTCCGCCCCCCTGAAGCCGTAAATTGCCTGTTTGGGGTCTCCTATGAGATACAGGATATAATCTTCGTATTTGAATATGGTGGTAAAAATGCTGTACTGCACCGGGTCGGTGTCCTGAAACTCGTCGATAAGGGCGGCCCTGAACTTGCGCCGCACCGCCCGGGCAAGCAGGCTTTCAGAATCGCCGTTCAGGGCGGTGTGCATATCCTTGAGGATGTCGTCGAAGGTTCGCAGGTTTTTCTGCTCTTTTCTGC
>CAZAOK010000037.1:27021-28914 GCA_964486725.1 uncultured Leptospiraceae bacterium | reverse complement strand
GTCAATCAATTCTACGGCACCCGCTCGGTCATTTTCCCATGCTTCTTTGGCTTTCTGAAACAGGCCCTGCAATTCACCATAAAGCCGTTCAATCTCGCTGGTATCTGCAACGGGGACAGACGGCACAACCGAAAACCCCGGGTCGATGGACCGTTTGCGCAAAAGCTGCCTGCCATAGTCTGGAGTAATCCCATTCCTGTAGAGGCTGTCAACCAGTATGGGAGACATGCTGTTAATCCTGCTTCTCCAGTAATCGTCCACTATCTCACCGGTTATCACCGTTTCATCGGTGGTGAGCTCTGTATCAAAGAGAGAGCTGCTCTCGAAGGCGTATTCACGAAGCATGCGCTGGCAGAATCCGTGTATGGTGAAAATGGCCGCCCGGTCAAAATCGTTCACCGCCACCCGCAGGTTTCGAAGCTTTCTTTCGTCGCCCCGGTACTTTTTTTCCAGTGCGGGAAGCAGCTCTTCATTTTCATGCAGCACGACATCATGTCCCGAAAGATACCTGTATGCCTCGGCAAGTCGCCGGCGAACACGGTCACGCAGTTCTTCGGTGGCGGCCTCGGTATAGGTAACCACCACCACCTGGTCTACCTCAAGCTCTTTCTCGAAGATAAGACGCAGGTAAAGCCCTGCTATGCTGAAGGTTTTGCCCGTTCCCGCGCTCGCCTCGATAAGGTTGGTACCGGTAAGCGGAGTATTCACCAGGTCGAATATGCTGTATGTATGCTTTTCGTTCATATGTATTTATATACCGTCTGTATCTACGCTGAGATGTTCAAACACCGGCGTAAATATATTCATTGCATGGTTTCTGAACTCTTCGCGGTTTATTGCCTTTTCATCGAAACACAGTGATACGCTGGCATCATTCATGTCCCCGACGTTGTAGTTACTGCCTTCCCACTTGCGTTTTGCACTTTCGTAGGCTTTTTTCTCGTCTTTTCCCGTAAGTATGGCAGAGGCATACTCCCACGAGGTTCCGGGAAAGAACAGCAGTGGTTGTTCATTTCCCCGGTGAAAGAGATCAACCAGTTCACCCAGCACCTGCCGTGCCTGTGACCGGGTTATCGGCTCAAAGGCGGCAACCCCGTCCTTAAAGACGCATACCGTGGAGCAGCCTGGCGTCTCTTGTACCGCGTTCATGGCGCAATGATGTATCCAACCGCGCAATATGTCACGGCCCTTGATCTTCACCGGGCTGAAGCGCACAAGCCGGTCACCCCGTATACCGCTGATGACACCACGGACCCTGCTGGTGTTGAACTGGATATCGACAGTCATCTCTGAAGGTAACACGTCACCGGTTACTTCTGACACCTTATTAACAAACCGTAACGCCCTTTTTTCAGTATGGCTGTATATAACCCCGCCCCATGTTCCCTGGGGCAGCATTCCCCTGGCGTGAATCACAGCACGCATGTTCTGAATGTCTTCATGATTAAGGTAGCGTTCACATAATTCACTTGTTATGGAAAATACCTGCAGGTTGTCTAAGCTGAAGGGCTCCCGGTCATCCATCTCGTCGAAGCGTATTTCCGGTTGAATACCCAGGCGCCTGGTGCAATAAAAGGCTGCCGGATTATCAAAGAATTTTACCAGTTCATCAAGGGTTATAATGGCACCTTCATCGGGGGTAAGTGAAGGCAGCGGGCTGCCGGCGAAAGCGGGCATATCCTTTCGGTCATCAACCAGGCTTTTACATGCCTCAAGCTGCGTTGCCGAATAGCTGAAAAGTCTTTCATTACCGGTAAAATACGCCGGACTGAATGGCTGCAGGTGATGTTTGGTTACCACGTGTGAAAGTATGTCTTCACCGTCAACGGATTCAACCGCGTATCCCTGCCGAATGTAATCAAGCAGTTCGCTTACCACCACCGAGGGGGGTAT
>CAZAOK010000037.1:14732-26921 GCA_964486725.1 uncultured Leptospiraceae bacterium | reverse complement strand
CGGTCACGTATCATCTGCACGTATCGCTGGGTATCATCTGAAGGTTCAAAAAGTTCGTCAAGCAGCAGGTTTACGCGGCTATGCCACTCGTGAATGGCAGCAGTGCCCGAGAATGTTTCAACAAGTGAAAACAGCACCTGGCAGAAATCCGCCAGGTTGCCAAGCACCGCCGCGTTGTCACCCTCAATATGATCATATGGAAGGATGTCATTGTATATGAATGTATCATCACCCGGCATTGCAAAACCGAGAACCATGCGGTCAAGGCCGTAGCGCCAGCCGTGTATCACCGTGGGTGGCTGATCAAGGCGGGCCCGGTGGGTATCGTCTATCCCCCAGTGAATGCCTGTCTCACGAATCCACGATTGAACCAGGTCAAGGTCGGCGGGGGACATCTGAAATTTCCGGGCCACGTCGTCGCATTGCAGTATCTCAAATACCCTCCCCGCCTCGAACCTGCTGTCCATGCAGTCAAGCACGGCAAAAAATGTATCAATGGTGTTGCTCAACGACCGCAGGTTCTGATCGGCTATGGAATAGGGAATATACTGTTCACCCGAACCCGGATTGCCAAATACCGCGTCGATATAGGGTGCGTAGGTATCGATATCAGGTATCATCACCAGCACGTTTTGCGGCTCAAGGCCGGGTGCAGTGTTGAACTGATCAATCAATACATCACGAAGCACCTCGGCTTCACGCATGGGGCCGTGACATGAATGCACCTGTATTGAGCGGTCAAGGGGGGATATACTTTTCTTCTGATAAGCAGGATCATCCTTCCCCGCGGGGGCTCCCCTGTCTACCAGGTCAAGAATGTCGTTCTGCACCATGGCGAGCACAGAGTGGCCGGGATTCTTGCGGTACGCGGCATCGTCAAAGGGCTCGTTTCGGGCGTACTCCCATACCATCGGTATAAACTGTTTGCCCACCAGTCCAAGAGAAGCCAGCAGGCTGTTGCCCACTTCCATGTGATGCAGGGGCACCTTGCCGTATCTCAGGTTGTACTGTTTTTCAACCCGTGAGATCTTTGCTTCCTTTTCGATGTCATACCAGAACTCTTTACAGGGATTAAGCTGGTAGACGTGCACCGGTATAAAACGGGAAATCTCGGCCAGCACCTCGATGTGAAAAGGAGGCAGTGAGGTCACCCCGAACAGGTGAAGCGCCCCCGGAAGCATGTGCCCATACTGCTGCTGAAATTCCTTTTTCTTCATACCCGAGAGCTTCTCGTGAAACCTGAGTTTCATCCTGGCCCGGTGCAGACCCGACCCGGTTGAGGAAAGCAGGCGCCACATGGCAGGCTGCCACTGGTTTTCGGACATGGGCGGGCCTGCATCATCTTCCCAGTCAAGTAGCATCTCTGGCCTGTACACCATGTACTGGTCAAACACGTCTGCAACCTGTTCAGCAAGCTGGTACGTTCTGAGGGTGGACGGGGATGCTCCCATGTAGCCGGCAAGTTCGGCAAAAACCGGTTCACCCGCATGCGTGCGTAAAATGTCGTATACCCGCCATTTGAGCACCGACCTGTCAAATACAGAAGCCCTATCACCGTACTGATGATGCAGCACGCTGTCAAGCAGCCCCGCCACCAGTGCATTGGGAAAGGGATACCGGCAGTTGGCCCACACGCCAAGGCGGTCTGCAAGCTGCATGGCAAGCCAGCGTTCCATTCCGGGACTCTGCACCACGATAACTGATTCTTCAAGGGGATCATTGCCTGCGGGGGCAGCATTTTCAGCCAGCCTGTCAACCAGCTGATCAAGCCTGTTGCTTGTGAATAAGTTCACAGGATATCCTGGTATTCTTTATTTCTGGTGCTACTACAAAGAGCAAAACTGGTAGAGAATTATATCTTGTTTTCCCTGGCCTGTACCTGTTCTTCTTTCAGGTGTTTCATTAATTGTGTTATTGTCCATTTAACATTCTCTTCGGTTAAACCGCAAAAAATCGGGCGGGGTATACCCACATCGGATGGGAAAGCCTTTAATGCCTGTTTTATCTGCTGATCGTTAAAGCCAAGAAACATAAGCATACGATCTTCTTTCTCGTCAAAATCACCACCGGGGCCGCTGTCCAGTATCTCCTGGACGGTCTTTTTCTCTTTACCAGTAGCGCTCACCAGCACAACTTCAGCTCCAAACCGGTCTTCAAAAGCGATGACGATCTGTTCGGCTTCTTCCAGTTTAAACCCGTAAACGAGAATTCCAAGAGGTTGTTGCATAATTCATATCCTTACACATAAAAATCAAGATCTATAACTCAATAATTGCACCAACTGTCATATACGGTCAAGAATATTAATTCAACTACAGCCATTTCTTTTTCTTAAAGTAGAAGAGCATCCCTATGCCAATAACAGCCATAAAAATCATGATGGCCGGGTATCCCCATCTCCATTCAAGTTCGGGCATGTACCTGAAATTCATGCCGTACACACCCGCTATAAATGTCAACGGGATAAAGATGGTGGCAATTATGGTGAGAACCTTCATCACTTCGTTCATCCTGTTGCTTGCCATGGTCATGTAAATATCAAAAAGGCCGGACACCATCTCCCTGTATGTTTCAAGGGTATCGATAATCCTCAACGCGTGATCGTTCACGTCCCGCATAAACATTCTTGTATCTTCGGTAATACGCCTTGATTCTGTTCGCTCCAGGTGGGACACAACCTCCCGCAGCGGCCATAATGATTTTCTGAGATAGATAAGATTTCTTTTCATAACATGAAGCCTCTGAAGGGTAACCTGCTCCATGTCCTCTACCAGCAGCTCTTCTATGCCTTCAATCTCGTCACCGATATGTTCCAATACAACGAAATAATGGTCTACAATCACGTCCATCAGGCAATATGCCAGGTAATCGGATTGCATTTTGCGTATTCTTCCCGACTTGTTCCGTATCCTGTTTCGGATAGAGTCAAAAAAATCGCCTTCTCTTTCCTGGAAAGTAATGACATAGTTTTTGCCAAGAACGATACTTACCTGTTCTGACAGCACCTCTGTGTCACCCATGTTGTAATCGATCATGTCAACCGAGATGAACATGTAATCCCGCATCTCGTCCACCTTCGGTCGCTGATTAGTGTTGACAATGTCTTCCTGAATGAGTGGATGAATACCAAACATGTTAGAAATGTCCTCTATGATGTTTGTATCATGCAGACCGTTAATGTTGATCCAGGTAACCCGCCCTTCTTCAGTTTTTAAAAAACCGCCAAGGGTATGCACTTTTATTTCACGATACTCTTCTTCGTTGTAGTCAAAACGATCAATGCTCACCCGGCTTACTTTCTTTTCGCCGGTATACATCACCGTTCCCGGCGGCAACCCCGCCTTGCTGTTTCGGCGTCTTATTATTCTTCTTCGTGGCATGTATCACTATCCTGTCAGGTTATATCACCCGGCGGGGCATCCCCGTATGGATTTTTGTTCTTTCGAATATCCTTTTTTGTCATATTCAGGGCTTCCCACTCTATCAGGTGGGGATTAAACGTATACAACTCGAAATCTTCGTTAAAATGGGCATCGGCCATCTCTTTGAGCTTTTCCGGAAACCGTACAATAAGGATCTTGATTCTTCTGTCCTGGTCCTTGATGAATTTCTCAATTCGCAACGCGTCCCCCTGCGACCCGAACAGCCGCCATGCCTGGGCTATATTGTCAGGCTTGAAACTGCGGGTATACTTCGCGTTACCAGTGCCGGTCACATGCTGAAAATATCTCTTACCAAGATTTGCCGTATACCCTGTATACAGGCTTTCGTTTTCACATTCCAGGATATATATCCAGTAAAAGTTTACTTTTTTCATTATCTTTTATGATGGGTGTAGTTTGTGTTGTTCCGTATGTCACTATAGCATACATGTGTGCGGGGCATCAATCATTTAATCCAGTATTTTTCACCGCAAAGGCGCGGAGGGCGCAAAGTTCGCTAAGAAAGAAAAGAAAGTATTTATTAATATCTCTTTCCCTTTCCTTTTTCCCTTTGCGAACTCTGCGTACTTAGCGCCTTCGCGGTGATCCTTAAAAACTATACCCGATTCAATATAGACGCTTTAAGCTTCTCGTCAGTTAATCCATCCACGTTGATGATATCAAGCACCGATGGGAAAGTAAGCACCGGTTTTACCACCTCGTCATCCAGCTGATCGATTATTTCAGCAAATGACCTGTGGGTTAACGATGAAATCCTGAAGAGCATCTTTCGGCTCTTCTGCTGGGATTCCTTTCTGTGTTCGGGGTATCCCTGCCCGAATTCAACACTGAAGAGGCTGTCGAAGATATTTTTCAGGTTTACGTCTCCCGCCCAGCCGTAATTGTACAGCAACGGCAGGGAGACACAGTTGCCCCCGTTAATCTGGGCGAAAAGCCATGCTTCAAGTGGTGTTGCCGTCAGACCGCATACCACGTTTGGGTACTGCATCACCGACGTCATGAACCCCTGGCCGGTTCCGCAACCACCAACTACGAAATCAACGGTTCCTGTATTTAAAAGTAAACCGGCAAGCAGCCCGGTGTGAACATAGGTAAGTTCAGGAGTTTCATCCGGGCTTTTCATACCCGCGTTTATGACTTCATGACCCCGTCCTTCAAGGGACTTAATGATGTCACCGTTCTGTTTGCACGCGCTCACTTCGTTCACTACTGCGATTCTCATGTATTCCCTCCTTGCATAAGGCTGTTATTCTTCTTCAAGTTCCGGTAAATCATGGTACAGGTCAAGGGATTCCGGGTTCATCAGGGCATCCCTGTTTGTAACCGGTTTCCCGTGAATAATGTTACGTACCGCAAGTTCTACCTTCTTCATTGTTATTGTATATGGAATATCATCTACCTCAATGATTTTTGCCGGCACATGCCTGGGGGAGGCGTTCTCCCGTATGGTTTTTCTTATCCTTTTCTTCAGCTCATCATCCAGTCTGTATCCCCTGTTCAACTTAACGAACAGCACAACCCTGGTATCGTTATCCCACTGCTGGCCCACAACGAGGCTGTCGGCCACTTCTTGTGTATCATGCAGCGCGCTGTATATCTCGGCGGTTCCGATTCGTACCCCGCCGGGGTTAAGAGTGGCATCTGAGCGGCCGTATATGATAACACCGTTGTGTTCGGTGATCATGATGAAATCACCATGACACCATACGCCGGGATACACGTCAAAATAGGCATTGTGGTATTTCTCCCCGCTTTCATCGTTCCAGAAGTAAATGGGCATAGACGGAAAGGGCGCGGTACAGACAAGTTCACCCGGTTTACCCCGTACCGGTTTTCCGTTTTCGTCAAAGGCTTCAACCTTCATGCCCAGCCCCCTGCACTGCAGCTCTCCACGGTATACCGGCCCCATGGGGTTTCCCAGCGCGAAACAGCCGTTTATGTCAGACCCTCCTGATATTGAAGACAGACACACGTTTTCCTTGATCCTGTTATACACATAATCAAAACTTTCTTCTGCCAGCGGAGAGCCGGTAGAAAGTATTGCCTTGATACTGGAAAGATCATGATCTTTCGCAGGCTCCATACCGTTCTGCTCAAGGGCGGCTATGTACCTTGCGCTGGTACCGAAAACGGTCATACCCGTACCTTCGGCAAGCCTGAACAGAACTCCGGGGTCGGGATAGAATGGAGAACCGTCGAACAGCAGCACAGAGGCACCGGCGCCAATGGATGCCACCAGCCAGTTCCACATCATCCAGCCGGTTGTGGTATAGTAGAAGACCAGGTCGTCACGTTTCACGTCGGTATGTAATACCAGTTCTTTAAGCTGGTTCAGCAGTATTCCGCCGGCACCATGAACCATGCACTTGGGCAGGCCCGTGGTACCGGAGGAGTACATAATATATAGTGGATGGTAGAAGGGCAATTGCGTAAACTCAATACTTTCCGCATCCTTATCAATGAAGTCATTATACCAGGTTGCCCTGTCCACTGAATCAATATCCGCCTCGATTTCGGCATATGGTATCACCACCACCTTTTCAACCGAATCAAGCTCAGGCATAAATTCTTTCAGGTTGGAAATTGTTGAAAAAGGTTTTCCGTTATAATAATAACCGGTAGTGGTTACCAGCACCCGTGGACGTACCTGCCCGAACCTGTCAAGCACTCCCTTTTTACCAAAATCTGGTGAACAGCACGACCATACCGCACCAACACTGGCAGCGGCCAGCATGAATATTACCGTCTCTGCTATATTGGGCATGTACCCCACTACCCTGTCACCCGGCTGTATATCCATCTTGCGTAATGTGGATGCCGCCTTAGCAACGGCACGGTATAGTTCCCCGTGGGTCATTGTTTTCACGTTTTGGGTCCACTCGGCCGCGCTCTTAATTGCCGGCCTGTCATCCCTGTAGCGCAAAAGGTTTTCCGCGAAATTAAGCCTGGCCCCTTCAAACCAGGTGGCCCCGGGCATTTTAGTGGCATCATCTACCACGTATTCATATGGCCTGGAGTGAATTACTTCAAGGTAGTCCCATAAGGATGCCCAGAAATCAGCGGTACTGGTAACAGACCAGTTATACAGTTCATCATACCCGTAAAAATTTTTTCCATACCGCTCATTGACAAACTGCATGTACTCATACATGCGGGTATCTTTTACCTGTTGTTTTGAAGGCTCCCACATTTTCTTTGACATGTCATTTCCCCTTCATGCCGAGAATCCGTCGTGCTTCCTCCGGTGTTGCGATTTCCCTACCCAGTTCACCGGCTATCCGCACCAGGCGTTCCACCATCTGCGCGTTTGAAACTGCAGGTTCGTTCTTCCTGTAAAACACGTTATCCTCAAGGCCTGTACGGGCGTGCCCCCCCATGAGCATGGACATGGTATTCATGTGAAGCTGGTATTTTCCAATACCGGATACATTGAATAAGGCCCCATCGGGCAGGTGGTCTTTCATCACCACCAGGTTTTCCGGGGTACCGGGAAATCCCCCCATGCCCCCAACCCCCATCACGAAATTCACGTAATACGGTTTGGCCAGCAGGCCTTTCTTAATAAGGTTCTCCACCTCCATGAACATGGAGGGGTTATACACTTCCATCTCGGGCTTTATGTTCCTTTCCAGCATGGCACTGGCGAATGCTTCTATTTCAGACCTGAGATTGAAAAATTTCAGCTCCTTTCCCTGGTAAAAGAATACCACAGACCCCATGTTCAGTGAAGCCATTTCAGGATTTGCATCAAGGCTTGATATCCTGTCTTCTATCGGCAGTTCAGGCCCTCCCGTGGTATTCTGAATTACCACGTCACACCTGCTCCTGATACCCTCGTTAATTTCGCCGAAGATTTCACTGTCTGCCACACCCTTTCCCCGGCTGTCCCTTGCGTGAATGTGCACAATGGCTGCACCAGCGTTGTAACAGTCAATTGCACTTTTAATGATCTCGCCCGGCTGTTCGGGCAAGGCCTCGTTAGCTTCTTTCCCATGTATGCCACCGGTGAGGGCAGCTGTAATTATCAGTTTTTCCATAGAAACCCCTTATGTATCATTGCTATGTTTCGTATTATGCAACATGGTTTCCTTATTGTCAATATTTTTTATACGCATTGCAACGTTTTTTTTACTTGCATTATGCAAGTACTTTTGTTAGTTTAAATTTAATATGCAGCAACCAACTAAGGGTCCATATGAAACTTACAGCAGAAGAACAGTCTATACTCAACGGTGACAGCGGAAAGGTTTTACAGAAGATCATGCGTTCAGTAGCAGTATACGGTGAAACCTTTGATGCTGAAAAACTTGTTCCCCTCTCCGGTCATCCTCATTCCGCCATGTCGGTTGGGGCCAACGTATTGAAACCCTACTTCAATATGCTCGATACCATTATCGATGAACAGCTTACAACCTTCAGAACCTTTACCGTTGATCCCCGTCCCATGGATACCAATGTACTGAATTATTCGATCCTTGAAAAACTTATTTTCAGGTTTATGTACGGTTACCAGGAAAAATACGAGAAGAAGCTTGACCGCCTTGGTCTCATTGACAGTGACTCCTTCACCTGTGCCTGTTACCTGCCCGAGGTTGGCAACATTCCCTCGATGGGAGAATACCTTGCCTGGTCTGAATCATCGGCTGTGGTATTTGCCAACTCGGCACTCGGGGCCCGCACCAACCGAAACTCGGTAGGTATAGACATGCTGTGCAATATCGTGGGAAAGGCGCCCTACTTCGGCTTTCTTACGGACGGGGGACGACAGGCCGCGTGGAAGATACATGTTGCCACATCACGGCTTCCCAATCCCCAGGTGCTGGGCAGTGCCATAGGCATGAAGGTTGTTGAAGAGGTTCCCTTCATAACAGGACTTGAACAACATCTCAACGATATGAATGAAACCGCCATACGTGATTACCTGAAAGAACTTGGTGCCGCAGCCGCCTCCAACGGCGCGGTTGGGCTTTTTCATGTTGAAGGGATAACCCCCGAGGCGGTACAGCAGGGAGATCAACTTTTAAAGAAACAACACGGTGAATACATTATAAGCGATGATGAACTTGACCGGGTGTACAGTTCTTACCCGGTTTTATGGAAGGACAAAAACAGCAGTCCTGAACTCTGCTTCATGGGCTGCCCCCATTTCAGCCTGTCACAGTTGTACTGGTGGACAGAGAATATCGGGAACCAACTTGCCAAAAACAACCGTGATCAGGTGTCCATTGAAACGGTTATCTGCGCCCCTCCTGCCGTCATGGAAAAGTTCAGGGAAGACGAAAAGACATGGGAACACTTCAACACCATGGGACTTAAGGTTTGCGGCATATGCCCGATGGCACACATGACCAATCCCGTGTGCAGCCGAAAGTCTGTCATTACCAACTCCAACAAGCTTCGAACCTATTCAACCGCAAGGTTTTACACCGATGAAGAATTGCTGGAAATAATCTGCCTATAAGGAAGTATCTATGAAAGAAGATAAGGTTAAAACATTTAAAGGGCGGCCGGTACTTCCCGGCAATATCGAGGGTGAAATACTTGTATCACGTGAAGGGTTCAATACACTTGCGTCGTACAAGACCAGCATCATGACACATTCAAGAAAGGCAATATGCTCCGACCAGGGAAACCACGACCTTTACAAGAAAGACCTGAAAGACAGGATACTATGCCTCCCCTCCACAATCGGCTCAACCACCGGCGGACTCATCTTCATGAACATCGTGGACATGAACCTGCCGCCCCGCGCACTCTGCTTTTCCCGGGGCATCGACTCCCTTGCAGCCGCGGGAATAATACTTTCTGATATATGGCAGGAGCACCGCATCGTTACCGTTGACAACCTTGGCGATGAGTTCCTTTCATACGCACAGGAGGGAATGAAAATGAAAATAACCGAAGACGGCACCGTCACTCTATGGTGAACATGGTATCCAGAACATTCCTGATGTTGTCAACCACGTCCCGCGCTTTCATTATCTGTGCATTGTGGGCATTCACGTAAATATCGGCAGCTGCCCCGTGAATGTATGTGCCAGCCGCGGCAGCGCTCAGCGGCCCGTGCCCCTGTGCCAGCAATGATCCGATGACGCCGGTTAACACGTCCCCCGACCCGGCGGTTGCCAGCGACTCGTTGCCGGTTGTATTAATGAGAGAATCTTTACCGTTACTTATCACCGTTGCGGGTCCTTTCAATAATGCCACCATACCCATTTTTTGAGCAAGCTTTTGGGCCGCCTGCACCCTGTTCTTTTTCAGGGTTTCCACGTCAACGCCGGTCAGCCTGGAGGCTTCCTTAAAATGCGGGGTGATCACCCACGAGGACAGTATGTACTGTTTCACCAGGTGGTTACTCATGGCAAGATGGTACAACCCATCTCCATCAATAACAAGCTTTCGCATATCATTCTGGTTAAGTGCCTTTAACATGGAAACAAAGAAGGCGTGGGACAGCAGGCTTCGCCCAAGGCCCGGCCCCAGCACAATGGCATCATAGGTTCGCCCGGAGAGGACGCGTTGAATTATTACGTCCATCTCTGTATACAGGGTCTTTAGATCTTTGCTGTTTTTCTCAATGTCAGACACGTCGTTAACCGGCACCTGTATGGCATCGGTGAACACGTCGGAATGAAAATCATGAGTTATAAGCTCCGGAACGGTACCCGCTATGATGTTTCTGCTTTTCTCGGTTGTTACCAGTGACCCCAGCCCAAGCCCCATCTCGAATGCCGCCATAGATGTAAGAATGGCGGCTCCTTCCATACCGTCAAAACCTGCCGCGATGAGCAGGTGCCCCCGCTGGCCCTTGTGCATGTCAGGATCTACAGGCAGGTAGAAATGTGTACGCATGTAGTCTTTGTCAATAAGTTCGCATCGTATATCATCAGACTGAAGAAGTTCGGTGGGAAACCCTATATCAACAAGATACACCCTGCCGGCATAATTCAGTCCGGGCCAGGTAACAAGGGATATCTTCGGTAATGCTATGGTAACTGTCATGTCGGCAAGTATTGCGGCCCCCTGCGGTCCGTCACCATTTGAGGGAAGCCCGCTTGGCATATCAACCGATAACACCACGATTTCGATGTCGTTTATATATTCTATGAGCCTGCCGATAACACCACGGGGTTCACCCTTAAACCCGGTTCCCAGCATGGCATCAACGCAGAGCTCTTTCTTATCAATACCCGAGGCGGCAATATCACTGGAATCGTCAAGATGCACAATTGTAATACCGGCATTTTTACATATATTATAGTATATGGCTGAAGTCGCTGATATTTTGTCTTCTGAACCGGTCACGTATAATGTGACATCAATGGATTCCCGGGCGAGAAAATAAGCGATAACCATGCCGTCTCCGCCGTTATTACCGGTTCCGCTCAGTACTGCTACTCTCTTTACCTCTTCTAACTCAAGCAGTATGTGATCAGCAATGGCCTTACCCGCATACCCCATGAGTACTTCTCCGGGAATCCCTGTCTCGTTGATTGAAGAACTGTCAATTTTCTGCATCTCTTCAGCGGTAACTACCTTCATCAAGCCTCCTTCTATATATTATTTCCATTCCAGGATATCGATACCCTTAGATGATACGTGGTATGAATAAAACTGTCCTGAATCATTCACGGTAATATCGTTAAAAATTCTTTCCCTGTTGCTGAATTCAATCAGGAGATTGTTTATAACCTCTCCGTCCATGTCGCATATTACATATTTTAACTCGTCAGTATTTACATTCCAGAGGTACACGTACTTGTCATCAATCACCGTAAACAACTCATTCTTGGGATCGGGGGTTGTTATCACGGTTTTCTCGATTTCATTCTTTTCAAGTGAGTACTTCATGATCTTCCTGAACTTGAACCGGGTTCCATGATAATATGCAACAGAGACCAGAAATGCTTTTCCATTCTGGAATACAGCTATATTCTCGATTTTACCTTCATACACCTTGTCTTCTTCTTTTTCTGAAAATGCGGGCTGACCCAGGGTTGCCGAGAAGTCCCGTTTTCTTTTATCAAACCGGTATACACTCCAGATATCCGAACTCCTTCCGATAACAAATAACCGGTCTTTATTATCGACATGCAGATGTTCTATGTAATAGAAAGGAACAGCCGTTGAACCGTCCCTGCCAAGGGTATACTGCAATTCCCCGTTTTTATCAAAATATAATATATATGATGGTGAAAGATCAACATCGCCAGAATTACGATCGCCATATCTTGAAGACGCGGCAAGTCGATTCTGTGCGTATATGTTATCACCTGAATCAGTTGCCATGGCTCCGATAATATTAAAATTTATGTTGCTTGTAATTACCTTTTCATCACCTGGCAACGACTTGTCAATTTTGCCGATTATCATTTTAAGTTCAGCTTCCCGGTTGAAAACCTGTATTCTCCTGGAAATGTTGTCCTTAATATAAATATTATCCCCGTAAATATGCACCCCAAAGGTAAGATCCAGCAACCCGTTCTCATTATTCTGTATGTTCACCTGTCCCGCCTGGTCTCCCTGGGGAATGATACATATGCTCTGGGGCTGCAGTTCAGTAACCTTCCAGTAACCGCAAGAGCTTATACACAATAAACACAGCATTGGCAACAGTAGTTTTTTCATCGTCCGAATCACCTCATTCACGTTATCCGCCTGATATGCTGTTCTTCTACTGCACAGGGTGCATATTTTCAAGATATTTTTATTTTTTTCAAATTCTTATTTGATTCACCGCAAAGGC
>CAZAOK010000037.1:0-14632 GCA_964486725.1 uncultured Leptospiraceae bacterium | reverse complement strand
CTTAATATTGCCTTGACAAATATGTTGATATTTTTTGATTATTGTTCAAGGCAATATAAAAATATAAATATATACAAGGAGAACCGGCATATGGATTTCAATCTTACTGAAGAACAGCAGATGGTCAGGGACATGTGCAGAAAGTTCGCTGATAATGAGCTTGCACCTGCCGCTGAACATTATGACCGAACACACGAGTTCCCATGGGATCACGTGAAGAAACTTGGTGAAATGGGTATGCTGGGTGTGGTATACCCGGAAGAATATAACGGTTCCGGTATGGATTACCTGAGCTATGCCATCGCGGTTGAAGAATTATCTCGCGGCTGCGCGTCTACCGGGGTTGTGGTTTCAGCCCATAACTCACTCTGCCTTTCACCCATTTATTATTTCGGCACCGACGATCAGAAGAAGAAATACCTGTCAAAGCTGTGTACCGGCGAATGGATCGGCTGTTTCGGAATCACCGAGCCCGACGCGGGTTCAGACGCTGCCGGCACAAAGACCACAGCGGAGTTCAAGAACGGCAAGTGGGTTCTGAATGGAACTAAAAACTTCATCACCAACGGTGGTGTAGCCAACGTTGCCGTGGTAATCGCCGTAACCGAAAAAGGCATAGGACACAAGGGCCTCAGCATGTTTATCGTAGAGAGTGATACCCCGGGATATTCAGTTGGAAAAACAGAGGATAAACTGGGCATCTGCGCCTCTTCTACAACAGAGCTGATATTCGATAACTGCGAAATACCCGAAGAGAACCTGCTGGGCAAAAAAGGTGACGGTTTTAAGATTGCCATGCACACCCTCGACGGGGGACGTGTGGGTATCGCTGCCCAGGCACTTGGTATCGCCCAGGCAGCAATGGACGCTTCTGTTACATACGCTAAAGAACGAAAGCAGTTCAACCAGTCTCTTTCAAACATGCAGGCAATTCAGTGGATGATTGCCGACATGGCCACAGAGATCGAAGCCGCCCGAATGCTCACCTACAGGGCCGCATTCTATATCGGCAGGGCAGAAAGACGGCACCATTCAAAAGACGCCGCCATGGCCAAGCTGTATGCCTCAGAAGCCTCACACAGGGCCACCCATAAGGCCATTCAGATATTCGGCGGATACGGGTATATCAAGGAATACCCTGTTGAGCGTTACTACAGGGATGCCCGAATTACTGAAATATACGAGGGAACTTCTGAGATACAGAGGCTGGTTATCGCAAGTAACGTGATTAACAGTTACTGATAAGTATTATTTGAATCGCAGGCACTGAACGTACAAAAGCCACACTTGTGTTAACAGGTGTGGCTTTTATGTTATTTAAAAATGTGTCTCAATCCGGAAAAGAGTGTAAAAAACTATTAAATAATGAAAACTAAATTGGCATATATCAATGCAGGTACTTCTTCTCAAACTCTTCTTTCGTGGTGATGGTGAAGAAGTTATCAAGTCTGGCGGTCTTGAAGATGGCGCTTATTGACTTGCTGAGATCATAAAATACAAGGTTAATGCCCCTGCTCATGGCACCATTAAGAAATTTAACCAGCGTCCCGATTGCCGATGAGTCAATGAACTGCAGTTTATTACAGTTTATCCCGATAACTTTAGGCTTCTTTTCCACAACCTCTTGCCACTTACTTTCAACGGTACTAATTGAATCAAGATCGAATTCGCCGATGAGCTCAAAGATCACCACTTCATCCATTTCATTGACTTTTACATCGATCATCTGAACCTGCTTTCATGAATAATATTTAATAAAAATCACCCCTTCAGGTTAAGAAGGGGTTATATTAAAATCATCATGTACTTTCTGGCAATATATGTCAAAAATATTTTTATTTAAAATAGAAATACCGGCAGATTATTTTGCTATTTCCATCTTCTCGAGTTCTTCGGTACTGAGTATCTTGTCAACATTAAGAACGATTACAAGATCTTCATCGATGCGTCCGATTCCCTTTATATAATCTGTTCGTATGTTGGCACTGAAATGCGGGGTATCCTGAATATTTTTAATTGGTATATCTACTACATCAGCCACTGAATCTACGATCATACCAACCATGTAGCCTTTTACTTCTACAATCAGGATAACAGTAAAGTTGTCATAATCCTTTTCTTCCATGCCAAATCGCAGGCGCATATCAACTACCGGCACCACGGTTCCACGTAGATTAATTACCCCTCTCATGAATTCCATACTGTTGGGAACATGGGTAATTCCCGTCATACCAATGATCTCCTGCACCCGCAGCACTTCAACACCATAGGTTTCTCTTGCTATGAGAAATGTAACATACTGGTTTGTTTCAACTTCTTCGTTATCATTATTCATTGTTCTTTTTTTTACATGCTCATCAACCTGGCTCATAGAACCTCCACATCATCATAAATAATCCATATCAAACCGGTGACTGTGGCTTACAGGTATAAATATACTTACAAGTAAGGGCAATCACCAGTTTTTTACGTTAAAATTCTTCAAATCTTTCACCCGCCATTACATGAGATGTATTCAAATCAGCAACTACTGTGACTGATTGGTTAGGAACAAGCAGTACGTGTAAGCAGGAAATGTCCTGCTTACACGGGTAGTGTGATTTTATGCTGGATTTCTGCTGTTACTACCTGCTGAATTTCCACGATGGATGTTGATTTTTTAAGAAACACCTTGCCCGATTTCACGTCCATGTATACCTTTCGGGTAAACCGTCCCCCGGTATCACTCTGAATAATCGGAATATCTTCCATTTCAAGAAGCATAAATGCATGTGAGACATTATCAAATGGTATCTTCAGTGTACTGTCTCTCATGGATTCCATAACAGAACCACCGCCGAATATTTTCGCGGTGATATTTTTTCGAAGGGCACCCCTTTTCTCCATGTTGCTAAGGAGGGTGTCTATGGCATTGATCCCGTATTTATCCGAGTTACTCAGGGTATATTTTCCCACCATCACCCTGCCGGGAAGCATGAAATGATTCATCCCCGCGATGCCATTCTCAGCGTCATGCAGGCATATGGCAACGCATGAACCCAGGAGGGTGCCTATTATCTCGTTTGAATCTGATACGTACAATTCACCCGCATTTATCGATACCATCTTTTTTTCAAAGTGATGGCTGTATTGTTCATGCATCGTATCCCTCCCGGATCTAAAACATTATTACATCGCCGTAGGTATCGCCGCTTCGAAATACCTGGTCAACGTATTGCTTCTCAAGTTCGATAAATTTTGACGCGTCCATATTGTTCTCCAGTAATTTCATGAAGACCCGTCCGTCAACCGGTGAGAACAATACTTTTCGCCTGTGCCCTCCCCCCAGGCTTTCCTTGATGATGGGTATCCCTTCATTTCTGAAGTAATCATGAAGAAACGTAATGTTAGTTCTTGAAAGGGCTAAAGGGTTATTATCTGTACCCTGGTAACTCCCCGCGCCGAATAATTTTGCCTTCAGGTCTTTCCTGTCCCCCCCCAGTTTTACTATTTCGCCCATGATATATTCTATCTTTAATATACCTTCTTTTGATATGTCATCAAAAAGAAGGTCCTCGGTTCCCTGGGTTCCGGGTATTATGAAGTGACCCATCCCGCCAATACGCCGGCCGGGATCATACAGGCATACAACCGCGGTGATGCCGGCGATTGAGCCCATCAGGCACTTCTGATCGGTTACGTAATAGTCACCCGGATGCAGCATGTACATGGGGACCCCGTATTTACTGTTATCTTTGCGTAGCATCTTTTGCCTGCCGCTTAATTACTGTTTTATTGTTCCCTGTTCAATTTTTTCAATCTCTTCGTGGCTCAGAATTTTATCCACGTCGAGTACTATCACCAGGTCTTCATCTATTCTGCCGATTCCCTTGATATAGTCAGTTCTAATGTTAGCACTGAAATGTGGGGTGTCCTGTATATCTTTTACCGGGATATTCACCACGTCAGAAACCGAGTCGACGATCATTCCGATCATGGTACCCTTTACCTCAACGATGAGAATAACAGTGAAATTATCATAGTCCTTCTCTTCCATGGTAAAGCGAAGCCGCATATCAACAACGGGAACCACGGTGCCCCGCAGGTTGATCACACCTTTCATAAAGTGCATGCTGTTTGGCACCTGGGTTACCCTGGTCATGCCGATAATCTCCTGTACACGCAGCACTTCTACACCGTACACTTCATTTCCTATCAGAAAGGTAACATACTGGTTGGTATCAACCGCGTCATTTAAATCGTTATATACCTGCTGTTTGTCTACTGTTCCTGCCTGTGTTGATTCGTTCATGTCATCCTCCTTTATCGAATTAATCTTTGTACTGTTGTCTTGAGAGCAGAGGGCTCAAAAGGTTTTACCAGCCATCCCGAGGCTCCCGCGTTTTTACCCTCTTCTATTTTCGCGGACCCGGATTCAGTTGTCAGTATTATCACCGGGGTAAACCGGTCCGTTTTTCGAAACTCTTTTACGAAACTGATCCCGTCCATCTCGGGCATATTCACGTCAACGATGCACATTGCCACATCCTCTCCCTTGCTGCAGATATCCTTGATCTTATTCAGTCCGTCAAATCCGTTCTCTGCCGGTGTGATGGGATACCCCAGTTCTTTGAGAGTATGCTGCACACTCATTCGTATTGTATTTGAATCATCGATTACCATTATGTGTTTCATCTTTATCCCTCCCTTCTACTTGATCAGCCCGCCGATGAATAGCTGCTCGCGCACATCATCAGACACATTTTTTAATTTAATAACACTCTCCATCTTCCTGGCATGCTGCTGCGCTGACATGATCAGTTGTATTACTGAGAGATCAACCCTCTGCACGTCTGAAAAATCCAGCACCAGCTCTTCCCCTTCAGTAAGGGCTCCCTGTATATCCGCATACAGTGATGTTATATTCTTAATGCCGGTGCCCTTTTGTATTTGCAATGTTGACATTGTATTCCTCCTAGTATCCTTTTACTTCACCGATCAGGCCGTGGATATCAACGATCAACGCAACCCGGCCGTCACCAAGAATGGCCGCCCCGGATAAACTTCGCGACCTGGAGGCATGGCTGTCAAGACTCTTGATAACCGTCTGATGCTGACCGATGAGGTCGTCCACCATCAGTCCCACCTTTTCACCGTTTGATTCAACTATTACCACCAGGCATTCCCATGGATTGCGAAATTCCGGTTCAAGGTTGAAAAAATCATACAGGCGCAGCAGGGCCACATAATCATCACGCACCTTTATCACTTCACCCTTCCCTTCAACGGTTTTTACTTCTTCCTCCCTGGGCTGTATCGACTCAAGGATTGACAGCAGGGGTATAATATAGGTCTGCTGTCCCACACGAACCAGCATGCCGTCAATAATGGCCAGGGTTAGGGGCAGCTTTATTCGTATGGTGGTGCCGATTCCTTCTTCGCTTTCAATCTCAACGTTGCCGCGCAGTTCGTCGATGTTGGTCTTTACCACGTCCATGCCCACGCCGCGTCCTGACATCTCTCCCACGTTCTCAACAGTTGAGAAGCCCGGGGCGAAAATGAGGGCAAGCAGCCGGTGATCGGGCACATCTTCTCCCGGTTTTATCATTCCAAGGTGTTCAGCTTTTTCTCTCAGCTTTTGCCTGCTGATACCTTTTCCGTCATCGGTTATCTCAATATAGATATTGCCTTCCTGGTGAAAAGCTTTCAGTGATATGGAACCTGTTCTTCCTTTGCCCGCCTTTATACGATTTTCAGGTGTTTCTATCCCATGATCGATGGCGTTGCGTATCATGTGCTTCAGCGGATCACCGATCTTCTCGATAACCGTTTTGTCAAGCTCGGTCTCTCTTCCCTGTATCTGCAGGGAGATCTCTTTACCCGCCGAATGGGCCGAGTCACGCACGAATCTTCTGAACTGGTCAAAGGTGGGACCTATAGGGATCATGCGTATGGACATCAGCTGCTCCTGGAATTCCCTGGTGGTTCTGTCAAGAGCGTAGAGAGCATTGGTAAGACGGTAGTTCTTCTCCTCGTCAAGGTCTTCACCTATACGGTGAAGGGAGGCCTGTCCTATAACTATTTCACCAAGTAAATTCAACAGGTTATCAAGCTTGGCCGTATCAACCCGAACCGTATTGGCCTGTACCTTTTTTCTTATGGTGTCCTGCACATCAAGCACTTCGGTGAGATCGTCTTCTGTTACATACCCCTTGCTCACGGCGATATCGCCGATCTTCATGTTCCTGTTTTCCTGTTCACCCAGAATATCCTGCAATTCATTTTCGGTGATCAATCCGCGCTCAAGCAGTATCTCGCCGATGCGCTTTTCACCATATCCTGTATTCTCCATGGTATTCACGTAGAGGTCGGTCAGGTCCTCGATGATAATGTTGTTATCATCCATAACGAACATGAAGATATCATCAAGTTCTTTGCGGCTCATTGTAGTCTTTAATATTACTTCCCATTTCAGGTAACATTTTTCGGGATCAAGCTGTTCGAAAGGGGGTAACGATGAGCGGTCAACCCTTCTTCGTATCACTTCACCGCTTTTGAACAGGTCTTCGATGATCAGCAGGGGATCAATTCCCTTTTTGAAAACATCTTCCTTGAAATCTGCCGCGATCCTGAAATACCCGGTTCCCTGCCTTCCCCCGTCTTCATCATCGTCACTTCCACGATAGCCTGCCGGTCCGCCCTGTCCTGATGAATAGGCCTCTATCACCTCTTCGATCTTTTCCCGTACATGGTCTACTGCCGCTGAATCGGTTCCCCCGTCATTGAACAGCACCAGTTTTACAAAATCGATGCTGTTGAGCATCAGGTCAACCAGGGTGTCGGTTACTTCAAGCTCGCCCGAGCGTACCCGGTCAAGCAGGCTTTCAAGCTTGTGGGTAAATTCTGACAGATCATCATACCCGGCAATACCCGAACTTCCCTTCAGGGTGTGGACATATCTGAATATATTATGTATTATTTCACTGTCACCTTCCTCAAGGCTTACAATATCTGTTTCAAGGTTGGCGATTATCTCTTTTGCCTCTTCGAGAAAAACTTCCCGCACCTGGTTGTTCATTACATCCTCCTGCGTAAATACTGCCATCCGCTTTCTACGGTAGTTTACATTATCAAACATACTCCCTATACCGCATTTTGCTATAGGCGTTTATCCTATTTTTTGTCTGATTTATTCTTATTATTGACTCAGATAATTGATTAATTTGATGTAGGATTATTCCTACAAGGGTGGGTAGTGTGTCGTAATCTGAAGGATTAAACTATATAACGTAATACTCTTCATCAATACATAATTATTATCACGCAGAGGCGCAGGGAGCGCGGAGGATTGGTACAAAATCACCGCGTCCTCAGCGCCTCCGCGTGATACTATCATTTTGTTTCCTTATAATACTTGAAAATGTGAGATCATGGATTGCTATTATGAATTGCAGATTTTCATTTCCTGGTATCCCGGCAGCGCCACCCTGTGATGGGTGACGCCGGGGGACGCGGGTTCAGCCGCGTTTTGTTTCTTCTTCCAGTTCCCGCATGAGATCGGGGGTTGACCGCATGAATTCATAGACTTCTGGCGGGGGTTTAATTTCTGCTTCGGGTTTTTTCATAAGTGTCATTGAACCCGAGGGACATGTTGACACGCACAATCCGCAGCCGATGCACCTGTCGCGGTTAACCTGTATCTTTTCGTTCAGAAGTGAAAGTGCTGTCATTGGACACCTGTCGATGCAGGTTAAACAGGTTGTACAGGTTTGTTCATCATGCTGCAGCCTGTAGTTTGTATTCTTGAACAGCGCCGGCTGGGGCAGCATTTTCACCCTGCGAAGCACGGTGCAGCAGTCTGGACAGCAGTTGCATATGGCCTCAGTGTTTACCAGGTTTCCCGCCGTTTGATGCACCAGCCCTTCTTTCTCCGATTTTTCTAAAACTTCAAGTGCCTCTTCCCTCGTGATCCACCTGCCGAATTTCATCTCGTCAATTATATATTCCGCGTAAAAATCAAAGGCAATGCACACTTCAGAAGGACGGGCGCAGGTGCTTCCCACCTGGTGTGTCTGGTAATTACAGGCGCATTCAAACAGGCCGATCCTTTCTTTTGATTGTATGATATTTCTTACGTCGTCATACGGCAGCACCGTATCCTTGTCCCCCGTTACCTGGGTCATCACCGGTACCGTTCGCATGGTTGAGGTTCGGGGGATAAACTCCGTCATTATGTAGTCTTCAAACAGTTCGGGGATCTCGGGGTCTTTTTCTTTTCTGAACAGCTGATGCTCAAAGAACCCGTGCATAAAGGGGGCTGCCGCGTAATACCGCACCCCGTTTGTGGTTCTTGGGAAGGTTAGCCCTTTTTCGGTCATGGTTTCCAGGTGCTGCCTGATGACATTCTCCTCCATTCCCACCCGGGCGGCTATTGTTTTAGGTGACTCAAGGCTGCGGGTCATGCCCATGTACACCCTTGCCTCCTCTTCGGTAAAGAGCCGCCGCAGTATCTTTATCTCTTTACCTGTTTCTGTTGGCACCATCCCCACCGAATACTGGTCGATCTTCTCCCTTAAACTGCCGTAAATATCTTCTGCCATTGCATCCTCCTGTGTTATGTATATATTATTCTGTACCGAACGGTCAGTACATTAGTACAATACCTGTGTGTATTGTCAATTGGTATTTGTGCTTGTTTTTGCGAATGGATTTTGTTCCAGTGTCAGGTTTTGATGGCGATTCAGTCACCTCGGTCGGATATGAACATTGAATTGTATACATTTTGCGTAATGCCGAATCATTTTCACGGAATTATTATCATTGTTGAAAATGAATATAATTTCAGTAGAGATGCCATGCATGGCGTCTCTACGTGCTGATGTTTTAATTTGTTTGTTTTTGTTTTACAATCTATCTTGACAGGTGGGACGTGAGATGTACAGTACTGTTTGAATCGTTTGTGTGCCCGGTCCCGGGAAGATTATATTCGGAATATTAGAGTGAAACATTGTAAAATATCTCTTTTTGTTTTATTTCTTATTATTACTATAAGTTCTTTTATTTCTGCTCAAGATGTCAATTCTGATCATAACAACTTAAATATATTTTCTCACAATTCTGAATCTGATAATACAATACAGAGCTTTCAGGCCTTAGTTTCAGCCGGCATAGGAAAAATGAGTGGTCATACAACCTACCAGATTGGAGGAACTACTAAAGATTCTTCAGGCACATATGAAATGCATGCCCCTATAAGTGAACTTATGTTTCCAATTGAAATATATACGATCAACCTTGATGCTTCATTCTTCTTTTTCCAGAACTTTAACAGTAACCTTTCATTCAAAACAAACATAACTGACAGAACCGGCAACATGGAGGATAGAGACTGGGGTGTACCATGGGAAGACCCTATTGGGTCTGGTGATTATTACTGGTATGGCCCTGATCATCTTGATGTTTATTCTGAAAGTAAAACAGATATGACCATGTATATATTTAATATTGATTTGCTGTATGAAGTTTACAGTAATAATTTTTCTTCCATCAACACTGATTTGCAGGTTTATGCCGGTTTAGGTTATTTGTACCAGGAATTCGATTTTGAATGCAGGCTTATCAGGCAATATGATTTAAGAGGTGACGTGGTTCCTGAAGATCAACGACTAAATGCTGAAGGAGATGGTAGTGTGGGTTTAACATATAATGTCAAATCACATATTCCATATTTAGAAATATCATCTTCATTAATCTATGATCAAAATATTTTACTTAAAGCAAATATCGGCTATTCACCTTACGTCATGCTGAATGACAGGGATAATCATAAGCTGAGAAATAAAATTTCAAAAGCTGAATGCAAAGGATCTTCCCTGCTGTTTTCATTTGCAGGCAGTTATTTTTTTGAAAATAATATTTTTATCAAGGGTCAATTTGATTACGTAAAAGTCGACACTGAAG
Source organism: uncultured Leptospiraceae bacterium (assembly GCA_964486725.1). Classification (GTDB taxonomy): domain Bacteria; phylum Spirochaetota; class UBA4802; order UBA4802; family UB4802; genus M55B154. The sequence continues at coordinate 4,693 of CAZAOK010000037.1, read as the reverse complement.
GTAAACAGAAGCAGTATAACAACGGCACCTGGTCTGCAACCATTGATCAGAATAATTTCAGCGAAAGAAAATCACTGGATATCTCGGCAGGTTATCTATTTAACTAGGCGTGTATCTTACCCCCCTTTGTCAGTTTTCCGTATTGGCACACCGCAACAAATACAATACCAGGTCACCAGGCTTTCTGCTGAATCCTTCGAATACAGGAATTGATTCTACTTTTGACATGTAATGGTCTCCCTACCGACTTACCTTTCTATACGTAATAAAAGGCCTGGATGAAAGTAAATTCCGGGTTTTGAAAAATAGTTTGTTGGTGAGAATAACTATTCCTTTAGTCTTCCGATAGGATTTTTTTCTCCAGGAAGAAGGTGTTGAATAATAATGGCTCTTACGTAAATTTACAGAAAATTTAATATTGACCATATGAAGGACAAATATTTGTATGAAATTATCAGCATATAAAGTAAACTGTCAGGGAGCTATCAATGAGCAATGAGGGTGAAAAAATAATATATTCCATGAACGGTGTTGGCAAGGTTCATGGTAGTAAACATGTATTGAAGGATATTTCATTATCATATTTCTACGGGGCAAAAATCGGAGTACTGGGACTCAATGGATCAGGAAAGAGTACCCTTCTCAGGATTATGGCCGGTATTGATAAAGAGTATGAGGGAGAGCTGTCTCTATCTCCGGGTTTCACTATGGGATTACTTGAGCAGGAGCCATCCCTCGATCCTGAGAAAACTGTAAAGGCAGTAGTCGAAGAGGGTATGCAAAAGACAGTAGACCTTGTAAAAGAATTTAATGAAGTCAGTGAAAGATTCGGGGAGGATCTCACCGATGACCAGATGGATGCCCTCATTGAACGACAGGAATTTCTCCAGGAGGAGATAGATAAAAATGATGCCTGGGACGTAGACAGTAAAATTGACCTTGCTATGGATGCCCTTCGCTGCCCCCCCGGAGATACCCTCGTAAAGGTCATTTCCGGTGGAGAAAAACGCCGTGTGGCTCTATGCCGTCTCTTACTGGAAAAACCAGACATACTGCTTCTTGATGAGCCTACCAACCACCTGGATGCCCAAACCGTAGCCTGGCTGGAGCGCCATCTTAGGAATTATGAGGGAACAGTAATAGCTGTCACACATGACAGGTATTTTCTCGATAATGTAGCTGGATGGATTCTTGAGCTGGATCAGGGCCGTGGTATTCCATGGAAAGGAAACTACTCTTCATGGCTGGAGCAAAAACAGATTCGCCTGCAGCAGACAGAGAAGGCTGAGACTGATCGGCAGAAGACCCTTGCGAGAGAGCTTGAGTGGATTCGAATGACCCCAAAGGCCCGTCAGTCCAAGTCAAAGGCTCGTGTAAATTCCTATGAGGCATTACTTAACCAGGACTATGAGAAGAGATCAGGAGAACTGGAACTTTTTATTCCAGCTGGCCCCAGGCTGGGAAACATTGTAATCGAAGCTAAGGATGCCCTTAAGGCCTATGGTGATCGACTAATTTTTGAGAATCTAAATTTTAGTTTTCCCCCGGGAGCCATTGTTGGTATAATCGGTCCCAATGGTGCTGGTAAAACAACACTCTTTAAGATCATCGCAGGCAAAGAAAATGCAGATAGCGGCTCAATAGTTATCGGTGATACCGTGAAATTATCATATGTAGACCAGGAAAGGGACTCTCTTGATCCAGGTAAAACCATCTGGGAGGTCATATCCGGAGGACAGGATATGATTACCATTGGCGGTCGTGATATAAACTCCCGGGCATATGTTTCCCGGTTTAACTTTTCAGGATCTGATCAGCAGAAAAAAGTAAGCACAATATCAGGTGGTGAACGTAACAGGGTACACCTGGCCGGTATGTTAAAAGAGGGAGCCAATGTACTGCTTCTCGATGAACCGACCAATGACCTTGATGTTAATACAATGCGTGCCTTCGAAGAGGCCCTGGAAAATTTTGCAGGATCTGCTGCAATTATTAGTCATGATAGATGGTTTCTCGACCGCATAGCTACACATATTCTGGCATTTGAGGATGATGGCACCGTCTGGTGGACACAGGGAAATTATTCTGATTATGATACTGAACGGAAAAAACGCCTCGGTAAATCAGCTGATCAGCCTCATCGAATTAAATACAGAAAATTTACCCGGTAATCATTTTATCTACCCGCCAGAAAGGTCCTTTTCATACTGAAAAGTCCTTGTTAGCTGTGTGTTATAAATATTGAAGTTTGTTCAATTTAATCCTTACGAATTGATATAACTGTTATATCATCATTAAGACCGGTTTTACCAGTAAAGGATTTTATATCCTTTAAAAGTGATTTGTTCAGTTCTTTCAAATCTGAATTATTATTTAGCATATCCTGTATGAGCCTTAAAAGCCTTTCTTCACCATACATCTCAGCATTATTATTAAACTGTTCAAAGGCTCCATCCGTGAAGAGAATCAATGTATCATCTTTTTCCATCTTCAATTTTTGTGATGTATATTCCAAACCCTGAAATGCTCCTATCAGTTTGCCAGTACCTTTAATCAACTCAAATGAATTATCAGATCTTATCAAAAATTGTTCTGGGTGCCCGGCACCGGAAAAGATTACATAATTATCATAAAGATTTACACAACATGCTGTAAAAAGATTGTTTCCCTTTAGCTCTGATACATAATATTCATTAAGAAAGTGAAATCGGCTTCCAGGATCAAGGAGGTGAAGACTCTGCCGGTTCATCATGTCAATCTGCATGGTTGTCAGTGCAGCCTGCATGCCATGGCCGGTTGCATCTGCAAGAAAAACTGATATTGACCTGTCATTAAGATTCATTATATTAAAATAATCTCCCCCAACTCTGCCGTTTTGAGGTCTGTATAATACACTGATGGTATAATTCTTTAAGTTTTCATATACTTCAGGCTGGGTTAGAACTGAACACTGAACCTTTTCTGCAATATCCAGCTCCTTTTCTATGAGTGCCAGTTCTTCCTTGACTTTCACTGAATCACGAACCCGGTGAATCATATTATTCAGTCCCTGCGTTATATGGCCAACCTCATCAGTAAAATCTGCTTTGAGATTAATATCCAGATTTCCTCCATCTATAGCACTCATTGTAGTATCAAGCTGTCTTATTGGTTTTGCCAGGGTAAAATAAAAATACAGGGCTGATAATAAAGGGATTACAATACTAAATACCAGTGCAGACATTGCAGCAACTTCATATTTACCAATTATAACCGCGTTAATCTCATCTCCATTTTGAATAAGAAAGTTTAAATCATTAATCGAGATAAAAATTACTGCTGTTGGCAAAACTCCCCCAACGAGGAATATTGAAAAGATCTTAGATCCAATTGATATTTTTTTAATATCAGAATAATCCTGAATATCTATATCATTGAGAAATTTTTTAATAAAATTTTTAATGATAGTGTCCAGAAAGAAATACGCAGGTATTATTGTTAGAGAGCTTCCGATCAAGGTACTTATTAAAAACACCCTTATAAGTCGAATGTTACTCGGCCCTTCGTTAACAGCATATCCGATAGTAATAACAGCATCTGCAACAATCCAGGCTATAATGGTCATGATAAGGAGATATGGTATAATATTGATAATACTTTTTTTAAGAGTTTTAAGTTCAGTATCAGTCAAGTCAGAATCAATATATTTAAACAGCAATGAAGCAGAGACATAAATTCGTTGAATAATAATAGCCAGACATATTACAAGGGTAGCAACTGCAATTATCATCGCATAATCGCTGGTATTTTTTACGGAAGAATAAGCCTTTGAAAAACGTCTCAGGTCAAAAAACCAGAGATATATAAAAATCATAAATGAGGCAAAAGTTCCTGGAATGATAATTGCAAGAACCATTTTAATGCTGAAAAATATAACATTTATTTTACCAGGATTTTTTTTCATTTCCCATCAACATTTCTTCTTTTACAGGAAAATGCCCTGTATAAATGCCAGTTCATTACACAATAAGGCTCTATTGCCATCTTCATGATTTTCTGATCAATGGGACAAGCCAGATGATACAGGAACTTATCCAGATTAAACTGCCCAGCACCACCCAGTAATTACCATGTAGTAAACCTGAGACAGAAAATAATAATCCGGAGAGGATGAAACCTGCCAGGCCGATGAACTGATATCTTTCTTCTTTCATGACAGCAAATATCTAATATAATGCCGGACATTACAATCCATTTTTGCTGACTCTTTCGAATTCGTCTCCCTCTGTGCCAAGATTGTTGTCGCCTGTAAATAACACAGGAGGCAACAATGAGATACAGCAAACGAGTAAAAGAGAGTGTATTACGTAAGGTACTCCCAGCAGAGAGCAGAAGCGTCCCGGACATCCATCCATCACCAATACCCCGGGTGCCCCCGGGGACGGAGCAGTTTCAACTCAAGTCACAGCCTCACTGTGCGGATGATGCGGTAGATCTTCAAGAACAATTACTTCGATTGACATATATCATTGAATCCATTAAATATGAATTGTATGGTCATATACAATTCTATTAAGGTCAACGACTATATGTGAGCATTCATATGTAAATCAAAACCCCGTGCAAGGACAGATCATATGAAAAAGAAGAAAGGACTCATTTCCCGTTTGTTCTCAAAGAAGAAAAAAGATGACCGTATCCGCAAGGTCTATTT
>CAZAOK010000036.1:0-34113 GCA_964486725.1 uncultured Leptospiraceae bacterium | reverse complement strand
CTTTATTCAAAATTGACATTGAAATTTGTTTTATTACCCGAAATTTAATTCACTCACTTATTAAAAACGAAAATTATCAAATATTTGTTGACATACCAACTAATATCAGTTAGTCAACTAACTGATATTATGGTAATTTAATCAGCAAGTTTCTTACTATCGAAACTGAAAGGTGAATAATGAACAGCATAATAGATGCCCATTCCCATGTCGGTGATATTCTATATCCGGGAGGGGGCAAAATTATTGAGCAGAAAGGGGTTCGAAAAAAGTTGATATTCGATCCCATCTCCATCTGGCAGATGGGCTTAAATCGTAATTATAGAATGGGGAACCTGGCTTACAGGGTATTTTTGCGCTGGGTTATCAGGGCCGAACAGGAACGAAACGTTACCGCAACACGGGAGAATGCCCGTAACTCAATGAATGAAGCCGGTGTGACTTCTACCGTATGCCTGCCAATTCCGCCCAACGTTGTTTTTGCCGACCTTAAATCGGCAGCTGAAAAAGATCCGGGATTGATTCCCTTCACAGGGGTTGACTTTTCCCACACATCACAATTAGACAAGCAGTTTCATGAAGAAGTAAAGGCGGGAGCAAAGGGCTTGAAGCTTCATCCCATTATTCAAAAGGTGCCTTTTCAGGATATACGGATGATGAAAGCGGTCCAATCATTTATGCGGTTTGATTTGCCCATACTGTTCCATGCTGGAGTTTCCAACTACTATGCTGGCAGCGAGAAAGGGCAGAATATTCCGGCATATGGCAGCATTAAAGATGCTGCGAAACTGGTTTCCACCTTTCCTGGTGCAAAATTTATTGTGGGACATGCCGGAATGTATGAAGTAAAAGAAGTAATTCAAATTTTAGGAAGATATCAAAATGTATGGGTGGAAACTTCCCTGCAGTCTCCTGGATCTGTACGAAACTTAATTGATGTATTCGGTGAAGATAAAGTTCTTTTTGGATCGGACTGGCCCTTCGGGTGTCGCAAAACAGCAATCAAGACTGTAAAAACTGCCTGCAACAACAATGACAGGATGGAAAGAAAAATATTTTATGAAAATGCACGCAGCTTAATGAAGATAGATTCGTAGATGTTTACATGCTGGATACGAAGTTTCGGCGTTGTAAAACATTCCAAGAGAAAGGTACAATATTATGAATAAAATAAGCAGGAAAGCCATATCCCGGAATGAACGTGATCAAATTTTCAATGCCTTCGGGAAACACGTTTCCAGGGGGCAGATCCGTTACCTGTCAGCAGGTCACCTGGATATCCTTGAAGGCGGGAGAGACGGAATCCGGTTTAAGGAAAGCAGGTCAGGCAAAACCTATATTGATGGGTTTTCATCAGCCGGATGCTTCAACGTGGGACGCTGTAATCCGCAGGTTATCCAGGCATTGGAAACTGCCGTGGATGACTATGATATGGGCACCTATGGGATGCTGTCTGCTCCGAAGATCAAGCTGGCCAAACTGCTTGCAGAAGTTGCCCCGGGTGACCTGAACAGGGTTTTGCTGTGCGGAACCGGTGCCGATGCGGTTGAAGGCTCATTAAAACTGGCAAGAGGCGCAACCGGGCGAAATGAAATTGTATCAATGGTAAAGGCCTACCATGGTCATTCCGGGATGAGCCTGTCGGCTAATGGCAAAGACTATTATAAAGAATTATTTGAACCTTTAATGCCGGGTTTTTACTTTGCCCCCTTTGGTGATCTTGATGCGATCCGTCAAATGGTTTCCGAACGCACCGCGGCCATTATACTGGAGCCGATTCAAGGGGAAGGCGGCATACACGTGGCAACGGACGAATACCTCAAAGGGCTTCGTGAAATCTGCGACCAGTACGGGATCATGCTTATTTTTGATGAGATCCAAACCGGTTTTGGAAGGACAGGCAGGCTCTGGGCATGCGAACATTCCGGAGTGGTGCCGGATATTATGGTGCTTGCCAAATCAATCGGCGGCGGGCTGTACCCCAACGCAGCAATTCTTTATCGCGACCGCAGCGAGCTCACCAGCTATGTGGACAGTAACCCCGAGTTTCACTTGTCCATGGGTGGAGGGACCGACCTGGGCTGTATTGTTTCCAGTTCCGTTATTGAATATATCGTTGAGAATAAAATCTGGGAAAATGTCGCCAGGATGGGCGACCGGCTTTTGGAAGGACTCCGCCGTATTAAGAAAGAAAATTCGGGAATAATCGTGGAAGTCCGCGGCAGAGGCATGATGGTGGGAGTTGAGTATAAAGAAGAATATATGGGGATTCTCATGGCTGACTGCCTGGCAACCAATGGCATGTTCGCTGTGTATTCCGGCAACGCTCCCCAGGTTATGAGATTTCAGTTCCCCACAACCGCAACAGCGGAGGATATTGATGAGGCCCTGGAGGTTATTCAAAAAGCAATAAAGCTGAGTAAACTGTACCTGCTGATTTTGGGACCTCTTTCCAGGATCCCCTTTTTCAAGGCAATGTTAAATAAAGGAGATATTTTAGTCACATTCAATGTCTGGCTGCGCAAGATCGCATTTTGGGAATAATGAAGCGTAGAATTTCAGGAGGTTGAAATATGGATGCACTTATTGCGGACGCTCAAAAGGTATTTGGAAAAGGTTTTGTAAAAAATCTGACATCACGGGGAATGGCATGGGAAGAATCAGGTCGGGAAAGATCGGTTGTTTCTGATTCAAATGGAAATGAATACATTGACTGTTATTGTTCGTCAGGTACGTATAACCTGGGTCGGAAAAATCCCGCTATCGCCCATGAACTGAAACAGGCCATCCGGGAAACCGACCAGGGCAACTTTGTCATGATTTCACGGGAAAAGGCGTTATTATCGGAAAAACTTGCCCGATTTACCCCCCATACACTGGACTGTTTTCTGTTTACAGTAGTAAGAGGGGAAGCTGTGGATGCAGCGTGCAAACTTGCCCGGGGGTATACCGGGAGATCTGAATTGATCACCGTTGACGGGGCCAGTTACGGCCAGACCGGATTTGCCATGTCCCTGTCTGAGCGGTCCGATAAAAATAATTTTGACCCCTTGATACCGGATATTCAGACGATCCCCTTTAATGACATCGATGCTGCTGGTAGAACAATCACAAAAAAGACGGCGGCTGTCATCCTTGAGCCTGTGCAAGCTGAAAATAATTGCCGCATCGCGGATAAGGATTACCTCATCGCCCTGCGTACCTTTTGCGATAAAACAGGGACACTCCTGATTTTTGATGAATCTCAAACCGGGTTCGGAAGAACCGGTGAAAAGTTTGCGTCGGATTATTTCGGAGTTCTGCCTCATATAATGATCATCGGTGAAGCATTAAGCGGTGGTATGTTTCCCATTGGCGCATTGGTATTTACAGCTTCCGCGAAGAGTTTTTTTGATGAGCATCCCTTGATCCACCTGCTTACATTTGGAGGACATGATGTGGGCTGTCGGGTGGCAGCCGCTGCCTTAAAGGAATATGATCAGATTAAACCCTGGAAAAACGCGCATAAACAGGGGAATGTGCTGAAGGACAGGCTGAAAGAAATGGCCGGCTCAAATTCGAAACTGAAATCCGTACAGGGTATTGGACTCATGTTATCCCTGGAATTTGAAGGTGTAGAAGAGGCTGAGGGATTTTGCCGAAGTGCCATTCAACAGGGGGTGCTGGTAAAAAGAGGAGAGGTCGCGAAACACAGTGTCATCATTCGCCCTCCCCTTACCATAAACGATCAGGACCTAAATAAAATCGTAACCGGGATAGAAAAGGCTTTGTCTGTTTAAGAGAAGTTACAACAGGAATATAAATCAAAAACAAATTGACTTATACCACGTATTCTATATTTAATTATAAAGAAATTCGATGAACTGATGAAAGAGCCTGGATTGTCATGGAAAAGGCGTTTATTCCTCAGGGTAAACATGTATTTGCGAAGCAAACAGAGGTCAAAAGAAAATACAAGGTTGAGACAATTGTTTCCACTGATGCAAAAGAGATTGAAGAATTGGCAAATAAGAATTTTGCCAATGGCTGGAAACTCATCGAAGTGACAATCTCGGGTAAAATGCATTTCCTGTTCTTTGAGAAAGCCAGGTAAAATTACCAGGTCATTATTTACACAATGATGCCGATCAGAACGTTTAAGTTCAAAGCACAAAGTTGATCAAAATTTATCATCTACAGGGATAATAGAAAATAAATATTTACAATTTTATTTGTTTGATCTTTTGTAATTACTCAGCTGTCATGATTGAAAGATTCAATTACCGTGAAATGATTAAGAATATGATGGTTCCCCCCCGCCTTCGGCGGGGGGGAACCATCTCTATATCTGTTTATTATATAGAAAATGATCTATATTCTGATAATAGTTGAGTAGTAACGATTATTATTCAAATTACAGCTGAGTAATTACGATCTTTTTTATAAAGAAATTCTGGGAGACAAAAGGGAAAAATATGAATATTAGAAAATGTATTGCGTGTGTTGGTGGTATTGCAACGCTTTTGGTGCTGACAGCGTGTGTTTCATCTATGACTGCATATACGATGAAGGATGATACACTTAAAAAGGGACCATTGACCTTGAGTATTATGGAATTGAATAGTTATCCCGGTGATACACATTTTTCTGGAACGGCTGTTTTAACTAATAATTCTGATAATAATGTAGTTTTTGATGCAGCTGAATTGCGGTTGAAAGATGTTAAAAACAACAGGATATTCGCTTCACAGGGATTTACCCATGAATGCAAGCCGGGGACATCTACGTCAGTTACGCTGGGATTTATGACCAAGCCTGGAGAAGCGAACGGAAAGACATTAAAACTCCAATGGGGTGATCAGGAGATTACCCTGCTTAGACCCTGATTGACCCTATCATCGACAAATCCGGCATTCTTTAAAGATACACTCTACTGAGCTGAGTGCCGGATTTTTATTATTCGCATAATTATATAACAACCTATGCCTGCATCTCCAAATGCAGGCTACTACAATAATAAACTCATTATTAATAAAGAAGCCCGGTTGCCGAGCAGAGCACTGTAGCGAGCGAAGCCGAACTGCCGAGGCATCGGTTGCCGAGCGGAGCCGAGGCATCGGTTGGCGAGCGGAGCCGAGGCAAGCTCCCTTTAGTAAACTGACTTGTACCCACAAATCAGATAATTTATCAGCAGACACACATCACCTGAAACACCCTTTTTTTCTAAAAAATAATAAAAATTTTAACATCGCAAGTTGACGATTTTTAAAACCCTGTGTATATTAATTACAGAATGAAATTAGCACTCACCAGGGTAGAGTGCTAACAAATATCTCCATTCAATGAAGGAGGTGTGATATGGCACGAGGATTGATAAAACGAGATGAGAAGAATATACAGGATCCATTTGTAAACTTCAGAAATGAAATGGAACGTGTATTCGATGACTTCTTTTCACTGCGACCAACAGAATTATTCGATTCTGAGTGGGTACCTTCTATTGATGTGGATGAAGACGAAAAGAACGTGTATGTAAGGGCTGAAATCCCCGGAATAGAAGAAAAGGATATTGATGTAACCCTGGAAGAAAATATCCTTACCATTTCGGGTGAAAAAAAGGAAGAACACGAAGAAAAGAATAAGAAGCAGTGGTTAAGAGAAAGCCGATACGGTTCATTTCAGCGATCGGTGGCACTGCCTGAAGGGATTAAAGCTGACAGCGCAAAGGCAAAATTCAAGAAGGGAGTGCTCAACATTGAAATTGAAAAGACTGAAAAGTCAAAACCAAAAAGCATTAAAATCGATGTGAAATAAGGTATAACCAGGAGGATACCCATGTTAACAACATACGATCTCTTCAATGACGTATTATCAATGAGGAACATGGTGGACAGGTTTTTTACGGAAACACCGGGAAGGCGCAGGGGAGCCGATTATCCTTACGTGAACATTTACGAGAAGGATGACACCGTTCAGGTGCGAATGATTGCCCCTGGCGTAAAAGTTGAAAATGTGGATCTTCAACTAAGAGACAACGCGCTTACCGTATCCTTGAAGAAAGAAGACGACTACAAGGATCAGCCGTATATCAGGCGTGAAAGACAGTTTGGTGAATTCGGCAAGACTGTGCGGCTTCCTTACCGGGTAAATCCCGAGAAGGTAGAGGCAGAAATGAAAAACGGCCTGCTAACCGTAAAAATGGTTAAAGACGAAGCCGCCAAACCTAAGAAGATCCAGATCAAGTAATGGAGAGCTAAGGAGGCAACATTATGGCAACCGAAGTAACGAAACTTAAAAAAGACTCTTATGACTGCGAAGAATGCGTAATTGTACCGGCAGTTGATATATATGAAACAGCTGATGAGTATGTACTGAAGGCTGATATGCCGGGGGTACAGAAAGAAGATCTGGATATAACCTTTGAAAAGAATCAGCTGGAAATTAACGGCAAAGTAGACCCGTCACTGGTTGACGATGAAAACATCAGGTACAGGGAATATACGCTGTACAATTACAACAGGCGATTCACCGTAGGTGAAGGTATCGACAGCCAGAAGATTGCAGCCCGGCTGGATGACGGTGTGCTCACGTTGACCTTACCGAAAAGTGAAGCAGTTAAACCCAGAAAGATCGAAGTAAAATCTGAATAAAGACACTCTTCACGGAAAACAACATACGCAACCGGAAGCGGCCAATTTGGCCGCTTTTTGCTTTTCACTAAATCAGCAATACCCCCCGCAAACCGACACATTTTGCTCAAATGAACATTCCCGCAAAATGTGCTTGCAAAAAAAAGGCACTCTTGTAGTCTTTTCCAGAATTTTGATGTCCATTAAGTAAACTACATATACAAATTTATATACACAGTGAGTCTATACACAAAAAGGGATCATTTATATTTTATACAAATCAGTTAAGGAGGATATGGCAATATGTCTAACGAAAAAGTTATGAACCGATGGCTGGTCGTTATCGGTGCGGTACTCATACAGCTTGCACTGGGTGCCATTTATGCGTGGTCAGTATTTACACCAGAACTTGAAGAAGCAGGATGGTCAAAAGTAAATACTCAAGCAGTTTTCTCAATAGGTCTCCTGTTTTTTGCTCTGGTTATGGTATGGGCTGGTAAACAGCTAAACACGTTGGGACCAAGGAAACTCTCCATAGCCAGTGGTATCGTCCTTGGTGGCGGTTATCTTCTTGCTGGCCTCTTTGGTGGTACCGATGTAATCGCTCTCTCAATCATGATCGGTGTGATAGGTGGTTCTGGTATCGGACTTGGATATGTTGTTCCCATTGCCGTTGGCATGCGGTGGTTTCCCGATAAGAAGGGTTTGATTACCGGTCTAGCCGTTGCGGGTTTTGGATTTGGTGCCATGGGTTGGGTAAAACTCGCCGGAGCATGGGGGAACCTACTACAGACTATCGGTCTTTCAGGAACATTTACCGCCTATGGCATAGCTTTCGCCGTTATGGTAATTCTCGGCGGTCTTGTCATGGTATTCCCACCAGAAGGGTGGAAACCCGAAGGATATGATGAACCCACAACAGACTCCAGCGGTCAGGCTGCAGCAGGTACCGTTAACTTTGAAAGCGGTGAAATGCTGAAGACACCCCAATTCTATATGATATGGCTGACTTTTTTCTTCGGCGCCAGCGCTGGTCTCATGTCCATAGGCCTCATGAAGTTGTACCCAATGGAAGCATTACAGGCAAGCGGTTTCAGCAAAATGCAGGCAAGCGCAATTGCAGGCACAGCCATGGCGGTATTCTTCTCATTGGCTAATGGGCTTGGCCGTATCGGGTGGGGAGTCATTTCTGATAAACTGGGACGAAAGACTTCCATAATGATAATGACAGGTTCACAGGGTCTGATTGTTCTTGCCTTCACATACATGGCAGGCACACCAGCCCTCCTCTACCTTGGTGCCACAATAATAGGTTTCAACTTTGGCGGGAACTTTGCACTCTTCCCAGCCATCACATCCGACACCTTTGGAACTAAAAACGTGGGATCAAACTATCCCTTTATCTTCCTCTCTTATGGTATAGGTGGGATTGCTGGTCCTATCATGGGTGGAATGCTTGGCGACATGGGGAACTTCCCAATAGCATTTACCATATGTGGTGTTGCCTGTATCGTTGGGGCCGTATTGATCTCAACAGTTAAGCCTCCCAAGAAGCAATAATCGTTTCAACACCATTTTACTGCAAATAAAAAAGGCGACGGTTAACCCCGTCGCCTTTTTTCATTAATACTTATCACCGCCTTTCCCCCGTAACCCGTTACCCGTTACTGCCTCTACACCCGTCACCGTCTCTACCCATAAACACCGTCTCACCTATATCCTTCCCGATTGACTGTGCTACATACAAGCATTTCACCTTCAAAATAAAAAACAACTTCACGCCGGGTTTCACATATCCTTTCAGATCTTCATCAAACATGGTCTCAAGATTACCCTGACCCTTGAAAATTATCATATCGGCATCGCCGAAGGCATCCAGAAATTCACTTGAACTTCTTTCAAGATTGATGCCGGGTGTATTGTCCCCCGTATCAAGTACCGAAACCAGCTGATCGATTCCCGCGGTTTTCGCGTCAATTCTGGTTGCGTCATTTATAATGGGTTTTCCCCTTACGGCAAAACGCACCTTCTCAAGAGGAAGCTGCTCCAGTAATACCCTGTCAAACACTATCTCCCCGCTGTTATCACCAACATACAATATCTGTTTTGCCCTTTCAGCTGTTTCCTTAAATGACTGGTAGAAATGCTGGTCTACATCCCCCTCGAGGGCATGCTGCACCGACTCAAGTATTTCGCTTCTTGTAACCCCCCGCCTGGCGCCATAATCGATTATGTTTCCACTGGCAGCCAGCTTCAGGGCATCCTTTAACGGATCAGTGCCTGTGTCCACCATTGATCGCACCTCGTTAAGCACTGACAGGGCTGTGGCATTACTTTCTTTCTTGATCCCGGCAAACAGGTCATCAGAACCGGTTTCCCGGGTTACTATGTCATACAGCCTTTGCGCCATTTCCGGCGGGGTCATGTTAATATCGGCACTGCCAATTTCCACCAGGAGTTTCTGGAACAGTGTATACCGTGAAGTATCATCAAGTTGTACCATGTTCATGGCGGATTTCATCTGCTGTACGTGACAATCAAGACATTCCATTATAAGTTTCATTAATACAATTCTCCTTATTCACTTTTTCCGTATTACCTGGAATGAACAACTGTTATTGAATTATAAGCTGTTGCATCGTGTCTCAATAATTTTAACCGCAGATAAATGGAATTAAGTGAAAAGTGAAAGGTGAAAGGTGAAAAGTTAGTAGTGACGAGTGATTAGTTCACTTCTCACTTCACACGGCTCACGGCTCACTGTTCACTGTTCACTAATCATCCGCATTTATGCTTCGGCATCGCTCAGTACGGTGTCGAGCGAAGCGGGCGGTTCTATTTATTTAGAACCATATATGATTTCGAGCCTGTTTATTTAATTGCAAAAAATATATTACTATTATAGCATACCACATGTAATTCTCAATTAATGATACTACCATTTTCTAAACAATCGGAGAGAACTAATGGAACAGTTAGAAAACGAATCGGATTCATCGGCGAAAAAGAAATTCATACTGTCACTGGTATTGCTTCTGGGGGGTATACTCTACACGTTATGGCCAATCGATATAATACCGGATATTCTGGGTCCTATCGGATGGATAGATGATATCAGCATATTACTGGTAACTTTTCTTTATGCAGCATATTCATATTACAGAAAAGACAGGCAGAACAAGACCTGACAACCTACCTGTTAACATTCATCGTTGCCGGGCTTGCACAGAAAGACACCATCTTCTTCATTATCAATTTCCTGAAGGCGAACCTTGATAATATCGTCAATCCTGGTTTTCACGGCAAAACCGCAATAATCAGGCTGAATGGGCATTTCACGATTTCCCCTGTCCACAAGAACGAAAAGCCTGATAGACCGGGGACGACCAAACGCCGTCAGGGTTTCAAGTGCCGCCTTGGTGGTTCTTCCGGTAAAGATCACGTCATCCACCATTATCACGTCCATGTTGGTGATATTAAATTCAATCTTTGTTTCTTTTAATACCGGCAGCACCCCCCTGGTGGCAAGATCATCGCGGTAAAAAGTTATATCCATGGTACCCGATTTCACTGATTCTCCGGACAGTTTTTCCAGGTTCTCCCGAATACGCCGCCCCAGTTCCACACCCCGTGTCTGAATGCCAACGATGGCACAGCGTTTTACGTCATCAAGGTCTTCGTATATCCTGCTGCTCAGGTCATTGATAACTTTTCCAATTTCATCGCTTCGCATAAGCCGGGTTTTATCATGTGTCACTATTGCACCTCCGAGTGATACTCCTGTATAGACCTCACGCTGAGTTGATTACTCTGCCGCACTTCAATCAACCCCCGCACCGCGGCCCTGGCGGCCGAAATGGTGGTAATAATGGGCACGTGGTATCGTACCGCGGCCTGCCGTATGGTATAGGCGTCATACCTGGTAATCTTACCGGTTGGGGTATTAATAATCAAGTCAATCTCGTTATTTTTTACAAGGTCAATAATATTCGGCCTGCCCTCACTTACCTTGTATACCCTTTCACACGGGATATCATGTAAATTCAGAAAAGCGGCAGTTCCCTCGGTGGCAACGAATTCGAATCCGCCTGCACGGTGCAGGGCCCGCATCTCTTCAAGAAGCTCTTCCTTTGATCGCCGATTTATACTCAGAAACAGTTTTCCGCGAAGGGGCAGCACGTCACCGGCCGCAAGTTCAGCCTTATAAAATGCCTCGCCAAAGTGTGATGCTATCCCCATAACCTCTCCGGTAGATTTCATCTCTGGTGACAGCAGCGTATCCACCCCTGGAAACTTTGTAAAGGGCAACACCGCTTCTTTCACACTGATATAAGGGAGCTTTTTCATTTCGCCAAGTCCAAGCTCACTGAGCTTACTTCCAAGCATCACCTTCAGCGCCATCCTGGCCAGCGGTACGCCGGTGGCTTTAGAGACAAAGGGTACTGTTCTTGATGCCCGCGGGTTCACCTCTAACACGTAGAGTTCTTCTTCCTTTATGGCAAACTGTATATTTATCAGTCCTATAACATCAAGCTCAATAGCCAGCCGCCTGGTTGCCTCTTTTACCGCTTCAATCATTTTCCTGCTGATATTCACAGATGGTATAATACAGGCCGAGTCACCGGAGTGAACCCCCGCGAGTTCGATGTGCTCCATTATTCCACCGATGTAGATATCTGCACCATCACAGATGGCGTCCACGTCCACCTCTGTTGCGTCTTCAAGAAACCTGTCGATGAGGATTGGATGTTCAGGAGTCAGCTCAACCGCCGAGACTATGTATTCAAGCAAACTCTGTTCATCATAAATGATGGACATGGCCCGTCCGCCAAGAACGTAAGAGGGCCGCACCAGCACGGGGTAGTCGATAGCGTTGGCGGTACGAACCGCTTCATCCCTGGTAAAGGCAATACCGTTATCGGGCTGCAGAAGGTTCAGCTTTTTCACCACGTCTGAAAATCTTTCCCTGTCTTCTGCCCTGTCAATTGAGTCGGGCTGTGTACCCAGGATTTTCACCCCGTTTGCTTCAAGTTTTCTTGCAAGCCGCAGGGGAGTCTGACCGCCAAACTGAACGATTACCCCCTCGGGCTTTTCCATCTTGTATATATGAAGAATGTCTTCAAGTGTTAACGGTTCAAAGTACAGCCTGTCAGACGTGTCGTAGTCAGTTGAGACCGTTTCGGGATTTGAATTAACCATGATAGATTCAATATTTTCATCTTTCAGGGAAAATGACGCGTGACAGCAGCAATAATCAAACTCGATTCCCTGCCCGATCCTGTTGGGTCCGCCCCCCAGTATCATCACCTTGCGGTTATCGGTGTATTCTCCCTCGTCCTCGTCATCATATGATGAATAGTAATACGGGGTGAACGCCTCAAATTCGCCGCCGCAGGTATCAACCAGCCTGAACCCGGGTTCTATGCCATTTTTTGTCCTGTAGTTTCGAATCTCCTGCTCCATCTCGTTCAGGCGTATGGATAACTCTTTTTGTTCGTCCAGTCCTTTCTGATGCAGCGTGGTTACCTCATCCCGGTATGCCAGGTAGGCAAGCTGCCGGTCAGAATACCCCATGCGTTTCATGTTCATCACTGTTTCAGTTGACAATCCATTGGCCGAGGTTTCACGCGCGAATTCGATTTCGGCATCCACCAGTTCTTTTAACTGGTATAAAAACCATGTATCAATGAATGTAACGGATGATATTCTCTCAGGTGTCCAGCCTGTTTCCAGGGCTTTCTTGATATAAAATATCCGGTCTTCCCTGGCAACACGCAGTCGTTTTTCTATGTAGTCAACCGCCTGGTCTTCGGGCAGCCCGTTGATGGTATCATCAATCTTAAAATTTCCGTCAGAGCCAAGACCATGCCGCTCTATCTCAAGTGAGCGAAGGGCTTTCTGAAAGGACTCCTTGAATGTCCTGCCGATTGCCATGGCCTCTCCCACCGATTTCATCTGTGGACCCAGGGTGGGGTCAGACCCCGCGAATTTTTCAAAGGCCCACCGTGGTATTTTTGTGACAACATAATCGATGGTCGGCTCAAAACACGCGGGGGTTTCACGGGTTATATCGTTGGAAATCTCATCAAGGGTGAGGCCCACCGCCAGCTTCGCGGCTATCTTGGCGATGGGAAAGCCCGTGGCCTTTGAAGCCAGTGCGGAGCTTCTGCTTACCCTTGGATTCATTTCGATAACAATAACCCGTCCGTCTTCGGGATTTATGGCAAACTGTATATTTGATCCGCCGGTTTCCACACCAATCTCGCGAATTATCTTGATAGCCATGTTTCTCAGGTTCTGGTATTCCCTGTCGGTCAATGTCTGCTGGGGGGCAATGGTTATTGAATCACCCGTGTGAATGCCCATGGGGTCAAAGTTCTCGATTGAACAGATAATAACCACGTTATCGTTCAGGTCACGCATTACCTCAAGCTCGAACTCTTTCCAGCCGATCACCGACTCTTCAAGCAGCACCTGGCTTATTGGTGATTCGTCAAGTCCCCTTCGAACCAGGTCGATAAAGTCTTCACGGTTGTAGACGATGTTACCGCCGGTGCCTCCAAGAGTGAAGGCCGGCCTGATGATCAATGGTAATTGAATCCGCTCAAGCACTGCCATAGCCTCGTCCACACTTGAGGCAAAGCCTGATTCGGGCACCTCAAGACCGATGTCCACCATGGCGTCCTTGAACAATTCCCTGTCTTCTGCTTTTTTAATAGCATCTATCTTGGCGCCTATCAGCTCTACACCGTGCCGGTCAAGAACACCGCTGTCATACAGGCTCATGGCGGTATTCAGCGCTGTCTGCCCACCCACTGTGGGCAGCAGGGCGTCAGGTTTCTCGCGTTCTATGATTTTTTCCACAACTTCGGGGGTTATGGGCTCAATATATGTCCTGTCGGCAAGTTCCGGATCGGTCATGATGGTTGCCGGATTTGAATTGATAAGCACAACCCGGTATCCTTCTTCCTTCAGGGCCTTGCAGGCCTGCGACCCGGAATAATCAAACTCACATGCCTGGCCAATTACGATGGGGCCTGAACCGATGATCAGTATGGTATGTATGTCCTCACGTTTTGGCATTTATATCCTCAATTTTGTTAGTGTCGTTCGTTAAAAATATATCATCCCTTAAAATCAATTCCGGCATATTTATGCAATCACATTTTACTGTTCACGAACTTTTGCGTGTTAACAGCATGTAAAATACGGCTGGTATTTAAAAGGCGGTCAGGGCAGCCCTGATAAAACTTGTGACCGGCGCCTGTTCCCTGGTATCCTCTATTGTTTCCCGCAATTCTTCTATTAAATCATCCGTTTTGGTTACCATCTTGTCATCGTTAACCAGGGCCCCCAGGGTGCCCCGCCCTGAATTAATTTTATCGGTTATCTCCCGTATGTTTCGCAATGACACCTGTATATTCTGCCGGTTCTCATCAACGAACTCGGATATCAGTGTAAAGGGATCTTCAATTGCTTTACCAACCAGGTTTTCACGGGTTACAATAACAGCATATTCTTTTCCTTCATCATCGAACTGCATACCAGGATCAATGCTCACGTATTTACCCGCCAGGGCCGTTTCGTTTTTAATGGTTATACGGTAATTATCATACAGCACAAACTCGTTGAATAATTTCATCCTGACCAGCACACGGTTATTCACCAGTTCGGTTTCTTCCACGCTGCCTGATAAAACACCGTTTACCCGCACTTTATCATTACCCCCCAGCCCCTCAATGGTGGGAAATATCACCGTCATCCTGTAATATTCGCGGGTGTCGAATATATCATCACTCATGATTATGGTAAAATACCCAAGTAAAACCATGGCGATGATAAACACTATACCAACTGTTAATTCGTTTTTCATACTCATTATCTATACCGTTACATCTTCATTGTATTTTTATGGGCCCTTCAAGAGAGCCGCTTATAAACTGTCTCACCACCGGGTTGTCACTGTTCTTTATTACTTCGGGTTCATCACATTGAATCACCCTTCCCTCGTAAAGCATGGCAATCCTGTCGGCAATTTCGTACGCGCTGTTCATGTCATGTGTAACAACCACCGATGTCACGTTCAACTCTTTCTGCATCTTTCTGATCAACGAATTTATGAGGCTGGACATCACCGGGTCAAGGCCCGATGTTGGCTCATCATACAAAATGATTTCCGGGTTACGCACCAGCACCCGGGCCAGGCCCGCCCTTTTCTTCATGCCCCCGCTGATATCAGCGGGCATCTTGTCTCCTGCATCTTCTATCTGCAGCAGTTTCATGCGTTCACTGACAATTTTGTCTATCTGCTCTGGATCATACAGCCTGTTTTCAACCAGCGGAAGACTGACATTGTCCCTCACATTCATCCAGTTGATAAGGGCCCCGGATTGAAATACCATACCCATTCTGCTTCTTATGTGATCACGGATCTTCCTGGTAGCACCATTCATTTTCTCTCCGTTCACCAGCACCTCTCCCGAATCAGGTTCAATAAGTCCTGCAATATGTTTCAACGTAACGGTCTTCCCGGTGCCTGACCTGCCGATAATAACAAAGGTTTCTCCCTCCCTGATATCCATGTTGACGTCATCAAGAACAGTGTTACCATTAAAGGCCTTTGTCACATTTATCAACTGAATCATAACTATTTCCCGTAAAATATGGCCGTGATATAATAACCTACTACAAGCACCATCAGGAATGAAGCAACGACTGAATCCCTGGTGGCCTTTCCAACCCCCAGGGCCCCGTTTGTTGCCTGCAACCCGTTGGCACAGCTTATGGTTGAGATGATTATTCCGAACATAAATGCCTTCAGCAGCCCGACATAGGTTGCCTTAAAATGAAGGGATTCCAGAGCATGTGAATAGTACACGTCAAAAGTAACATTAAGCTGAAACTGGGCCACCAACCCCCCGCCAATTGTACCAAGCACGTTTGTATATACCGTTGCCATGGGAAGCATTATGGCCAGTGCCACGATACGGGGCATAACCAGGAAACGAACCGGGTTTATGGACATCACCTCCAGTGCGTCAATCTCTTCTGAGACCTTCATGGTTGACACCTCGGCAGCCATTGCAGAACCCACCGCCGCGATAAGAATGATGGCGGTAACGAAGGGGCCCATCTCCCTTGTGAGCGTGGCGATAACAAGGTTCCCGACAAGTGCCTGTTGCTGAAAGGCCCGAAGTTCAATACCCGCCTGCAGAGAAAGGATCATGCCGGTAAACAGGGCAACCACCGACACCACGAAAAGGCTTTTTACTCCCGCGAAATACATTTGCTTCGCGATCTCTTTTCGTTGAGTAATAATATTTTTTAAGAAATATATGGATTCGCCCAGAAGTATGAGGGAATACCCGGTCATCTCGAAGAAATCAAGCAATCGCCTGCCAAGTTCCCTTATGAAGGGTATCAACTGATTATATAACACTCTTTTCATTTGTCTGGCTTATCTCTGGAAAATCCTGACCTGGTATGTATACAATGACACATGGGGTGTAACCGGATTCTCCCCCATGCCTGGTAAACTACTGTAAGAATGACAGTGCAACCCGGTATCATTACACTGATTATCTCCCCCGTTTTCTGCCTGCTCATTTTTTTTATCACTACTGTTTTTATCGCCTTCTTTCTCTTCTTTAATAAAAGGTATCCAGGCTATTTTCAAACATTTTTTATCTTCATTATTGGTATAAGAAAGGAAAGAAAACAGCAACGACAATTCCTCAATCCTGTCATTTCGTGATGTGTACCCTATAAGAAAAGGAATTTTCATTGAGAAGAAGTTATCTCCCCATCTCTGGTAATAAGTACGCAAGAAAAGTCCCAGTCTTTTCTCCCCGTTTCGACGTTCATGATATTCAAACAATGTCCAGAATGGCTGGTACAGGCGTTCATACCCCTCGGGATCGCGAAAAGGGAGAAGGGAAAGCGTGTTAAAGGAATAATCACCAAGATCGTTGTACTCGTAGTGGAAAAGGGGCCAGAGCTTAAAAAACTTCCATGAATTTCCATACCTGTGATGGGTTCGGGTCATATACTCGCGGGTAAAATACCACGCGATGATACCGTTAATATAGTACTCAGAATGCAGCGACGGGGTGGATTTCTTTAATACAAAGTGAAGGGGGGTAATAAAATAAGTTCTGTTGCTTCCCTTTTGATAATCCCCGTAGAAAGGGAAAAATATTCTTTTTTTTATACGGGGACTCACGGAATCCTGCACCTGAACCAGCGGCCAGGGGAAATTCATGGAAAACTCTCCGCTCTTCCTGTTATATCCCCACGAAAAAAAAGGCCAGAAGAGAGAACTGGACTGGGCGTAATCAGAAGTAGTCCATCGTCTTCCAAAAAAAGGGAGGGCGAAAAAGGTTCTTTGCACTTCTCTGCCAATATAGTCTTTCCTGTAATTAAACAGCAGGGCGTACTGATAGGTATCATAAAACCCCTGCTTGTAATTATGCGCGTAAAAAGGGAGAAATCGAAAGTCATCCCGAATGGGACTCTTTCCCCGTTGTATTAGTGGCCATAATATCCCCCATGCCCGGTAATCTTCCATGGTATAGGTGGTATGCAGCGGAATGAGTGACACTACCAGGTAGGCGGCAAACATGAAATAACCGGATGGCGGGTACAGATAAAAAAGTGCCGCTCCGGGAAAAACGGCCGTGTTGATTTCATCAGTTGCAAGTTTACCCTTGATGGTTCCACCGAAAGGCCAGAGATGAAAATACCTGTCCTTTTGAAGATCTGATTTTCCATACAGCAAAATGGGAAACAGGCCAAAATCATAATCACCCACCCCGTTTGAATGGGTGTAATCAACCGCCCCCATAAAACCGAATAATGATTTCCATTCATGCTGGCGGGGGCTGGTGTAACTCCAGTATACGAAGGGCATCAATGACGCGGTGAAGTCCTCGTAAGGATTATCATTATGAAGGTAAAAAGGTCTGCAGGCCTTATAGTCTCTTTCCCCGTCTTTTTTTTCCTCATCATAAACCATCCAGAACCAGTTATAGTCAACCCCCCTGTATTCCGTGGCGTGCAGATGCGACATAGTAAGACATAGAAGTGCCATGCCAATAATAATGATGCGATAATATTTACACATTTACAGATTTCCGTGAATACTATGAAGTTTATCAACAAACTTCTGAATTATCTTTCTGTTTTCCCCTGATATTACATCAAAACTTGCCCCGCCGCGAATATTAATACCTTTTTCATCCTGTTTTCGCAGTGTCCACACTTTTTTTACATGAGAAACAACACTATCATCATTCAATTTAAGCTGCACAAAAAAATCTTCTGTTTCTTCAAGCATTTGTATGCCAGCCTCGTCCAGGTTGTCTATGGTAAACCCGAAGCCGCTCATGCTTATATCATCAATTATGGCGGGAACTGTTTTATTTCCGATGGATATATATAATTCAGTTGTAATCTTTTTTTCCAGAAATGCCGGTTTATCTTTCTTTATTCCGTACCGTGTATGCTGCCTGCCTGACCTGTCCTGCACAAATATCTCCATTACCTTACTATATTCATGTCAATATTAATATTGACATGAATATATTGTTCAATTATGATACACTATCATATTTAATATTCTTTTTGCAACATTAAATTATGTATAAATTTTCGTTAATTTTTTGGAGGTAATCATCACATGAGAAAGGTATCAGCCGCGTTAATATGCCTTGCGTTCATTCTACTTTCCACGGTGCCGGTGCTGACGCAGGATCAACCAGGTGAGAACAAAGAAGATGAGTCCAAAGAAGAACAGGTTATGGGCGGTGACCAGGTGTACCACGAGGTTACCCTTGAAAATTTTGAAAATACACAATACACAGATAAGAATATTGATATACGGGTAGTTCGGGACGAAAAGGCAGGTCTTGCCATACGAGATGAGTATCCCGCCCCTCTTCAAAAATCCAAGAAATATCTTGGTGTAAAAGTCTTCTCGAAAAACGGCAAGGTCGCCACCATTACTCCAGCTGAACCCCTGGTTATAAAGAAACACTGCAGGTCCATCAACATGTGGGTATATGGTAAAAATTTCTCAGGAGAGTTGTCCATCATACTTAAAGACGCTTCAGACCGCTCTCATCGGCTTGTTATGGGAAAACTTGATTTTCTTGGATGGCGTAAACTTTCCATCAAGCTTACAGATGCAGTGGCACAGGAAGACAAGTACTTAAGCCAGGAACGTCAGATTGAGATATTGAAAATTCAATATAACCCGGGCAACACGGGAAGAGTCAACCAGTGGAATTACTTTTACATCGATGATATTACTGCCATAGTTCGGGAGAAATACAAAGACCGGCAAAGCGACGACTGGTAAGCAGATGCCGCTTTACTTGCTTATGATATAAGGTCCTGCCGCATGGCAGGACCTTTCTGTTACCTGATCCGGATATAATGCGCCTCGGCTGCTGCCGGCGTGCCGCTCCAGCAGCGAAGGATATACAGGGCCTGGCTGGGATATTCATCTTTTTTGCCAGGCTTGATCTGTGCGGAAAGAATTTCACCATCTACCAGGAGTGTTGCCTCGGTGCCATTGATGCTTTTTAATTCATACACGTGCGATGAAGTAACATCAAAGGGTATTCTTCGTCCAGACACGTCTATCCCGTCATTCTCAAGGTTGAGTTCATAGACCCCGCTGCCGGGAACCACCAGCGCGAAAAGTGTTACCTTCTTGCCGCCGGTAAGCCTGGCCTTTGCCTGTATGTTGAAAGTTCTGAAAGCGGCAACACGCCTGAACAGGCCGGCGTTACCCTTCCCATCACTGTTCACCTTCGCCACCCCGTTATCATGCTGCTTTTCAAACGAGATAACCCCGCTGTTTTCAGGATACAGGTGCTGCCATCCCGATGGTGTATGTGAATCATTCCAGGAGGTAAACTTTTCTTCCATGATCCATTTCAGGTCGCTGTTTTTCGTTTCGTACTTACTGACATCGATATGTTTTAAGAATTTACCGAAAATCCATCCTTTTTTCCCCTGAACCGATACGATACGATACCAGTAATCTCTCACATCCCCAAGCTGCATACTGTCCATCGATTTTTCCAGCTGCAGGCATATCTCGTCCTGGGAAAGTTTACCCACTAACCCGCCTTCAAGGCCGGGGGTATCCCGAAGATTTACGTTATCACCATCACATGTGTATATCCTGTGATACTCCGAACTGGTTGGATACTGCACACAGAATTTTATTAGCATGCTGGAAAGGGTATCCGCGTTTTCTTTGAATTGCAGGTCACCCCGTGAAATGTTCTCAAACATAACCGCGACGGTGCTGGCAAGATACCCTGTATCGGGATACTTTTGATAAAATCCGGTAACAGCTGCCATGGTATGCTGGGGGCTCAGCCGTACGTTTTTTCTCATCATCTCAAAGTCGAGATCTTCAATATACCTGCTGCCGCTGTAGAGGCTTTTGAACTCTTCGTACAATTTGCCCCGCGAAACGATATATGATCGATCACTTCCAACCTGTAACGCCAGGTCACCCTGGATCTCGCTGTTTATTTCATCAAGTTCTTCATCTATTTCTTTAATTTCTTTTTGTACATCTTTCTTCGCCTTTCCCGGGGTGGTTATTTTACGCAATTCTTCATCGTATTCATCTGAAAGTTGCCGGGAGTACGCGTGAATAACCTTTACCCTGTAATAGTACACTTTTTCAGCATTCTCATAATCTTTAACCCTTGCCAGGGTATTTAATATTTTCATGGCATCCATGTAGTCACCATCTTCGTATTGAGTGATGGCGTCCCGCATATCATCTTCGTCAAAGAACATGTAATACACGCCGGCAAATAGTATACCTGCCATGATCGCTATCATCAGTATGGACTTGATTATCCGCATAGTGTGAAAATCCCCTTCTCAGATTTTGTTATGTACAATTTTTTCAAGCAGCGTGTGTGCTTCATCTACCAGAAGCCCCGTCGAAGAAGCTGACCTTTCTGTAAATGTCAACCCTGAAGCATCTGGATCGGGGGTTCTGTTCCTGGAGTACACACAAAATGGTACAGGATCATCAGTATGTGTCTTGATTGACAATGGGGTTGGATGATCGGGCATTACCAGCACGGTAAAATCATCAAACCTGTTTAGCATGTTCACCACCGGACCTACCACCATGGAATCAAAGTCTTCTATTGATTGCAGCTTGTAATCCAGCCGTCCCTGGTGGCCTGATTCATCAGGCGATTCAACATGCAGGTACACGAAATTGGCCCGTTCCATGGCTTTCATAAGCCCGTCGGCTTTCCCACGGTAATTAGTATCTATATAGCCTGTGGCACCTTCGACGAACCATGGTTCAAGTCCTGCCGCCCGGCCAATACCGTGAATCAGGTCTACGGCGGATATGGTATATCCATGCAGGCCGAAGCGATTCTGGAGGGTGTCCATGGAGGGCCTGCGTCCCCCTCCCCATAACCATAGTGAAACGGGTTTCCCCTGGTATTTCTGCGACGCGGCAGTGATTTCACCTGTTTCTGAAATGATTTTAATGGATTTTTCCATAATGCGGTTAAGCACATCACCGCCATTTCCAGAGGGCATGTGGGGACCCGCTTCTTTGTCCTGTATATCATGGGGCGGAGTTGTCCCGGGCAAATCATCGTATGGGTAATTTCTCCACACGATAATATTCCTGTATGAAACCCCGGCATAATATTCAATATTCTCATCGGGAGCCTGGATTTTCATCTGTTCCATTATGATTCGACTCAATTCCGAATCAATGTGATGTCCGCTGAAATCCTCCATGATACCATCGGTGAGGGTAACTATGTTACATCTGAAGGCAACATCCTTCACGCCAAGTTCTATCCCCATGTTTATTGCTTCAAGGGGGGCCCTGCCGGTATAATATTTCTTCGGATCATACCCGAATATGGAAAGATTGGCAGTATCACTTCCCGGGGACATACCCGGGGGGACGGTCCTGGTTAAGCCCAGTGTACCGTTCCTGGCCAAAAAATCCATGTTGGGTGTGTTGGCCGCTTCCAGTGGAGTTCTGTTCTGGAGGGATTCAACCGGGAAATCGGCCATACCATCTCCGACCAGGATGGCGATTTTTTTCTTATCATTCATACCGTATCACCACTTCATCTTCAATTTCTATGCCATACCGGGATGCCGGGGAGTCCTGATTCATTGACAGTTCAATATACCCCGAACTTCCCGGCAAAAGACCTGCCTGGTTGCCGGCCAGGTGGGTATATGTTTGGCAGGTTACAGTTGGCAGGGCAAGACCTTTTTTGGGTATTGTAAGCACCTGTGTGGAATTTTTAAAGGATTTATCAACCGGAATGGAAGTAACACAATTGCCAAAATGATCGATGTGCAGAATCTGGCCTGTAATCCCGTTACCCGATACAGTGTACCCCGGATATGGCCTTGTTTGAAACGTTGCCATCGGCCGTCCCAGGTCTGCGCATTGTGCACCGGCTGCCAGTTTTCCCGTCAACGGGGCGAATATATCTCTTCCCTGGAAAGTAGTCGACGCGTGCCCATACGCCGTAGTGTCAGCCTCGTACACCTCGTCAATCATGTCAACAACAGCAGAAATAATACCGTTATCCGGCATAACCAGCACACGCTGTCCTGCCCGGGCAATCAGGATTGCCCTTCCAGAACCTACCCCGGGATCAACCACAACGGCAACAACCCCGCCAGGGTAAAGATAGGGATATGACACGTCCAGCATGAACTGGGCATTCACAATGCTGAATGGTTTCACACCGTGTGTGATATCAATCACGTCCACCCCCGGTGCCGTTGTCTTTATAACGCTTTTCATCACCCCCGCGTAATGATCTGTACTTCCGAAATCTGTAATCAGCCCCACTGGTTTCATCTTATTCTGCCTCAAGATACTCCATGTAAGTGGAAACGGTCATCTTTTCAAGGTCGACGGGCCGCCTGTGCAGCAGGTATACCGGCTGCCCTGGTTTTGTGAGCTTGTTTCGCGTGTTGCGTATATCATCATTTTTTAGCCGCATGGTGACTATCTTTTTGCCGTTCACATCCACACTATCGTATTCCAGCAAATCCGGGTACTCATGGATGCCTGCATCATCAAGAAGGTCAAGGTTCACAAAACTACCTTCAAGCAGGCGCTTAACTTTTCGCACCCTGTTTACATCATGTTTGAACGACCTGTATTTTTGCATGGTCATGCCGGTGCTGGCAACCGCCTGCTGGAGCGTCATTCCCTCATCCCGGTTTTTCTGGATATTTTGCATGCGCAGCACTATGTTTGAGGTTTTTTTTCCGGCAACCACGGGTATGCCCCCAAAAAATGCCTTGTTAGTTTTGCCGTATACATTCTGCACGTGGCACACGGAATGACGGTATATATTCTGATGGTACACGAAACCATATACCAGCAGCAAAATTACCACTGTTCCCCTGAACAGCAGCATCATTTTGTGTCTGTATTTTTCCATCAGGCTGGATTGAACAATAAACATTGACGACACCAGCATCATGAGGGGCAATGCCACGTTCCAGTACCGTATCTGGAAGGTGGTTGCGGGTATAAGAGGAGAAACATTTTTAATGGTAAACGTAAGGAAAAAAATAAAACTCAGAACCGGCAGAACCACCATGTGAACCGCACCTGTAGCTCGGCCCTTCAGCATGGTATAGGCTCCCCAAAAGGTTAGAAGCAGAACCAGTATAAAATGGGGGCCGGGCCTTATCCATCGGAAAAAAAGATAGAAAAACGATACCGGTTTCAACTGCCCGTGATCAAGATGATGCCCGGTAATGGCATGGGCACGCGCCATGAAGTCGCCGGTAAAATGATAATATACAAGGCATTCAAGGATAAACAACCCGAAAAGCAATGTGCCGAATAACAGGGGATCGCTCAATTTTCTTCGCACCAGCCAGAGGGCAAAGAGCACCCCCGGCAGAAAGAAGAGGTTGGTAATCTTGGTCTCGTAGGCCATGAACATCAGCACCACCCCGCCAAGCAACCACAGAATCTTTTTACCTCCGGAACGGTAAAAACGAACCAGGCAGTATACAACAAGAAGCAAAAATGTACCAGAAAATATCCCCGGAAGCAGCTGGCTGGATGCCCGTACCATTTCGGGATACAGCAGTAAAAACGCTGCGGAAAGGATACCTGCTTCTTTTCCGTGCACTTCTCTTCCAAGAGCATATACCAATACTACCTGGAAAACAGAGAGCATAAATGGGAGCACGTAATATACAAGGGGATGGGTTCCCAGAATTGAAACCAGTGCCAACTCTGGCAGGATAAGTCCGAACCTGGTTGTCCAGTGATTCAATGTTCCGTAGTCAATACCGTAATAAAGCTTTTGTATGGCCTGCCAGTAGAACATGCCGTCACCTGAGTCTTCGATTATCTCGAGGGTAAAGAGGCGAAATAAAACCGCACTCGTGGTTAAGAGCAATAAAAGTTTCCAGCCATCCAGAGCAAAAGTATTCTTTTTCATATACCTGTCCTGATTACAAAATATCCCTGTTTTCTCTTCCCGGGGATACCGTATTTTAATTTATTTTTTCGGGTGATTCTTTTATCGATTTTTTCGACAGGAGAATAGATATTCGAATATGGTATTTTATTCAACAACTTTTATTGAAAATCATTTACTCATCAGTACCGCGATACCATTATATCGGGGTATATTCTGAAACATGATATTTACCGCGGCTGTTATGGGAACCGCCAGTATCATGCCCGGTATTCCCCATATAAGTCCCCATAGAAACAGGGAAAGCAGGATGGTGATTATATTAAGGTTTAAACGATCACCCATGACGATGGGTTCAATAACATTTCCCGACAGAAACTGAACCCCGGCAAGGCATATTGACGTAAAAAGTGCCCACAGTATACTTTCAAACTGGAGAAAACTCAGGATAATGGGGGGAATTGATGCGACGATGGGGCCGATTGTTGGTATAAAATTCAAAATAAATCCCAGGAAACCCCATATTATGGCAAAATCCAGGCCCATAACATAGGCGACTATGCCAAACACCAGGCCTGTAAATATACTGATCACTACTTTCAGCCAGAGATAGGTTTGAATCTGCCTGCTTATTGACTGCATGGCTTTGAAATTATTTTTAGATATATCCTCCCTGGCATCAAGCACAAACAGTATCTTGTCTACCAGCACCTTTCTACCTGAAAGAATGAAGATCAGAAAAATCATCATGAGGGTAAGTTTCGATAGAAATGTTATGAAAGTCCCAACGCTCTGGTTTATGGTCTGAAATATTGATGCCGGAGATATCATGTTAAACAACTGCTGAAATGTGACATCACGGTATTCTGTGGCAATATCCACCTGTATAAATCCTTTTAAAGAATTCACTATTGCCCGGAAAGAAGACCTGAATTTGTCCGCGTATTCAGGCAATTCAGACTTGATGGAATTCATCGCCCCGAATGTCAGAAAGCCAACGGCAGCCAGCATTATGAACATTCCAAGGATGACCATGGAGTTGATGATAAAGCCGGGCACCTTGAGCCTGGCGAAGAAATCGGCTACCGGAACCAGCAGAAATGAGAGCAGCACCGCCACAACGAATGGAACCACGAATGATCTTGTGATGTGCAAAAATACCCCAAGACCAATCAGCGCGATAAAGGTCAATGCCGCTGTCTGCAGTTTTTGCGTACCCTGATCTTCCATACCCAAGGATAGTACTTATTGCAGTTTTATGTCAATCGAATTACTGCCCTGTTCTTCAAACCACCCCGGCAGGGTCTTGATGAAATCCCTGATCTCATCGCGTACTCGCCTGTAATGGGAAAGTGCTTCCTCTTCGGTAGTGCTGTCAGCCGCCAGTTGCGGCGGATCTTCAAATCCACGATGGATCACCCTGGTCTTCCCGGGAAAGACGGGACAGTTCTCGTTGGCATGTCCGCATACGGTAATCACGTAATCAAACTCTACATCCTTGAAATCATCAATGTGATTTGATGTATGTTCGGATATGTCCACCCCTTCCTCTGACATTACCTTCACCGCACGGGGGTCAACTCTCTTTGGAGCAATACCGGCAGACCACGCTTCGATACGATCTCCTTTCAAATGCCTTGCGAAACCTTCTGCCATCTGGCTGCGGCAGGAATTTCCGGTACATAAAAAAAGAATTTTTAACTTCATACTATCAGTCCTCACTATCAGTCCTCTACAATGTTAATCCATTCCTGTATCTTTTGCTTAATTTTATCACGCACCTCCCGGGTGCGCGCAAGTTTTTCTTCGTATGAACCTGAAAAAGACGCGGGATCCTCAAAACTCCATGTATACCTTTTTGCCATACCGGGAAAAACCGGGCATCTCTGCGCGCTTGCTTCATCACACACGGCTATTACATAGGTAAACAATGCACCCTTTTTAAAAAGAGTAAACACGTCTTTTGTCTGGTTGCCTGATATATCGATACCAACTTCTTTCATCACCTCAACGGCAAGCGGATTAAGTATTCCGGGTTCAAATCCCGCGCTAACCACGTCAAACCGGTCACCTGCCATCTCTTTCAAAAAGGCCTCGGCCATCTGGCTTCTTGCCGCGTTATGCACACATACAAATAATACCCCTGTTTTTTTCTTCATGTTTTTCTCCTCCAGGTATAATTCTTAATTACTATGACACACCTGTTAAAGAAAAGTGAAGAAATCATTAATACATTGCAAAGACGTGCATCACGGACATATTACGATATCCTTTGCCCACAGGCACTCCCCGCAGGGAGTTTCATGGGCGTAACAGTCCTTATGTTCCTCGGTTCGATGATAACACATATCAGGCTGAAAACAGATAGAACAATCGGGAAACTCGAAATAATTGAACTCATCCCTGAAGGTGGTGAACTCTTTTTCATTCCATATTTTATCAAGGTCTGTGTCCCGGATATTTCCCAGGTTATACCGTGTATGCAGGCGGGGTGAGCCGAAATACCATGCCGGGTGAGTATACGCCAGTTCGGGACAGGGAGCCACTGTCCCATCTGATGTCACAAAGAGGGTACCCCGTTCAATAAACGGGCAGCGGCGTAACACGTCGGCACGGCTCTTTCCTGTCCGGATTGAAAACACCCGCCTTTCCTTTTTCAACAGCTTCTTCAGGTCGGTATTGTTCTTGCCGTTCACCGTATAGAGTATCTCATCTTTCATTGATTCATCGTAGGGGAAGAGGTTGGTAACAATAAATTCTTCGGCCCCCAGGGAGCCGGCATGCCTGATTATTCGCGGGATGTCTTTCACGTTACTTTTTGTTGCCACGGTTTCAACTCCGATCACGTGAAGGGTGTTACCCGTTCGTGCTTTACAGTGGGCAAGCAGCTTCACAGCCCTGCTCCCGTCATCAGAACCGGATCCCTTTCGGATAAGGGGACGGGTGCCCGCAAGGTCGTCGATGGACACGTAGACCGCGTGAACGGGAATGTCTACCAGCATTTGGGCAGTTGCCTCATCAAGCATGATGCCGTTGGTAACCAGGTATATGGGGACGTCAAGCCCGGCAAGCATTCGTATATGCCATTTGAAATCAGGGTTACAAAGTGCCTCGCCAAATCCAAGCAGCACTATCCTCTGTAAAGAACGAAGTCTTCGTGCCTGCCGGACAAACAGCTTCATCATCTGCCTGCTGAAATGACGCGGGCTAAAGCCTTCAATCGAATTTCTGACGCAGGTGGTACACGAGAGGTTGCAGACGGTTGAAAGTTCAATGTAAACCTGTGTCACCTCGTCGGATACGTATTGCCGCTCTGATCTGCCCATCCACTCAAACAGCACTGGTTCATACCTTCCAATAGACAGTTACGCTGCCGAAAAATACTTTCTCTTGAAATACAGCGAAACGTTTACCAGGCTGATGAGCACCGGCACTTCCACCAGTGGGCCGACTACGGTTGCGAAGGCGATGGGTGAGGCGATACCAAACACGGCGATAGCCACCGCGATTGCCAGTTCAAAGTTGTTCCCCGAGGCGGTAAAGGCCAGCGTGGCGCTTCTTTCATAATCTGCTCCAACTTTTGATGCCATGAAAAAGCTTACCAGGAACATTATCACGAAATAGAAACTCAAGGGTATGGCGATCCACAGCACGTCCTGCGGCCTTTCGATTATCTGCTTACCCTGTGTGCTGAACATGACAACTATTGTAAAAAGCAGCGCCACCAGGGTTACCGGAGAAATCCTGGGGATGAATACCCTGTCATACCACTCCTCCCCTTTCATGGGAACAAGAATTACACGGCTGAGTACTCCCCCTGCGAATGGAATGCCCAGGTATATTATCACACTCATAAAAACTTCACCAATGGTCACCTCCACCGCCGATCCCTGCAAGCCGAACAACGGCGGTAACACGGTAATGAAAACCCAGGCATATATGCCGAATGTAAAGATCTGGAATATACTGTTCAGTGCCACAAGTCCCGCGCCGTATTCACTGCTTCCCCCCGCAAGCTGGTTCCACACAAGCACCATGGCGATGCAGCGGGCTATACCCACCAGTATAAGTCCTGTCATGTAATATCCCCACAGTGGATTCGGGCCGAAGACGGCAGGGGCAACAAAGCCGAAGAACAGGATAGAAAGCAAAAACATTATTACGGGACCAACTATCCAGTTCTGCACCAGGGAAAGTCCCAGGATCCTGGTATCAGATAGAACTTTCGGCATCATC
Organism: uncultured Leptospiraceae bacterium; assembly: GCA_964486725.1. Lineage (GTDB taxonomy): Bacteria > Spirochaetota > UBA4802 > UBA4802 > UB4802 > M55B154. The sequence goes on along the minus strand of CAZAOK010000036.1, from coordinate 5,783 downwards.
TTGTATTTTACTTTCGCCAGCGGGGGATACATCATCAGTATCAACCCGAATGCTATCAGCAGGTTGGTATGTTTTCCCACGGTGAGGGCCCTGTTGAAGGTTTCCACCGGCTCCTGGAAAACAAAGCCGATGAGTACACCCACGGCCATGGCCAGGAATATCCAGAGAGTTAGATACCTGTCTATAAATGAGAGTTTTTTAGTTATTGCTTCAGTCATTTTACATCTCCCTTTAATGTAGAGTCTACCCGTTGCCTGCTGACAATCATCAATGGGTCATCATGGCGTTCGCCACCATGACGGTTGACGCCGCCAGGGTAGTAACGGCAAAAAGCATTTTCAAGAATGCCGGTTTTGTTTTGATGGCGAAAGAACCACCAAGCAAACCACCTATGGCCGCGGCACCGGCAAGCGGTATGGCAGTTTGAGGAACGAAGTGACCGGTAGCCATATGCCCCAGAAACCCCATCAGCGCGGTTCCGGCTACCATGGTGGTGGAAGTACCGACAGCAAGGTTCATGGGAACACCACAGGCAAGTACCATCAGGGGCACAAGAAAAGAACCGCCGGACACACCCACCATACCCGCGCCAAAACCGGTTGCTGCAACTATGGGTATGGCGATCTTGAGGTCTATAATAAACTCATGTTCACCCGATCTTAAAAACCACAAACCCCAATTATTTTCAGGTTCCGGATCTTTCTCTTTAACCGTACGCATCATCAGGATGGCCGCTATCAGCAGGAAAAACGAAAATATAAATTTCAGTGTTTTCCCCGTGAAATACTGTGAATAGAACCCGCCGAAAAACGCTGACAGTGCCGTCAGGCCGCCGATAAACAGCACAAGCTTCCATTCTATGTGCCGACCCCGGCCAAAAACCAGGGTAGCCGATATTGAGGACACGAAAAGGATAAACTGTCCTGATGCAGCAGACTCATGCATGGATACCCCTGAAAGGACAAGGGCGAGAACATAAAAATTGCCCCCACCCCTTCCCGTCATGGTCATCAATAACGCGATAGCAAATATTATTACTGACAGCAATACCAGGTTCATTTGCTGCTCCCGTTTTTATCCATATGCTTGAGCAGTTTTCCCGGTTTAAATTCATCAACCAGTTCGGCATACCCGCCTTCGATTACCCGCACGTTATCAAATCCGAGGGTCCGCAGGTATAGATACACCATTGTTGACCGTACCCCCGACGAGCAGAAAATCCCTACCGTTTTGTCAGAAGGGATCTCTGAAATTCTATCTGGTATCTCGTCGATGGGAATATGAAGAACCGGCATGTGATGCACCAGGCTGAACGCGATGGTCTCAAGTTCCCTGTCAGAACGCACATCGAGAAATACAGAATTCTTTTCAGTAAGATGCATTGAAGGGGTTATTTTATGCTTCCCGCTTCCAAAAAATTCGAACGTCATTGATTTCAATACTTTGTTTATTTTTTCCATGGTATACTCCTTTCTAATATACTCAGGGATTATAACAATAATCAATCATCATATAACCGTCACGCTTGCGATAAGGTACACACCGCCCAGCATCACCAGCACACCGCACACCTTTTTCAATATCACCCCCCCCCTCGATCGCTCGTTCCAGTTAAGGTATTTCTGCAGCACCTCGGTAAAGGTGCCCGCAAGCACAATAATTGAGCAATGCCCGATGGCATACACCGCCACCAGTGATACGGCAAATACGAAACGTGTTGAGGCCATGCTGAAAGTTACCCCAAGCATGGGTGCCATGTAGGCGAAGGTGCAGGGGCCAAGTGCGATGCCGAACACCAGCCCAAGCACGAAGGCGGCAAGTTTTCCCTTCTTCTTGACCGACGGTGACGCGCCGGAAGAAAGGAACGGCAGGGTGATGACCTCCATCAGGTGCAATCCTATTATAAAGAAGATAACCGCGACCCCTATGTTACCCCAGATGCCCACGTCCCCCATCATCCGCCCGGCAAGGCCGGTAACAATGCCCACCAGCCCGATGGTAATTAAGATCCCCAGCGAAAAGAGGAGGGACAGGGTAAAAGCCCTGCCCGGGGTTCGCACCCCCTGGTCATCGATGAACCCCACGATAAGCGGGATACTGGCAAGATGACAGGGGGACAGCAGTATGCTTAATATTCCCCAGGTAAACGCGGCAACAAGGGCCATAAAGGTTGACGCGTACAACGCCCCCGAAAGCCAGGTAAACAGCTCAAGCAGCATTACCTGACCCCCTGTTTTTTCAGTACCTTCTCAACTTCTTCAAACGGAAAGAACCCTTCATGACGAAAATACTCTTTTCCATCTTTGTCCAGAAATACCTGGGTTGGTATTACCCTGATACTGTATGACCGGGCGTATGGCCGGCCTTCGCTGGTGCCCACATCATGAAAAACCACCTTTACCTGGTCTCCATATTGTTCTTCCACCTTTTTCATAACCGGCTTCATCATCTTGCAGGGTATGCAATTCGCTGAGCCCAGTTCCACAAAGGTAACAACGTGATCTGCCTTGTCAGCAGGTGCTTTCTTTTCAGCCTTATCGTTCTCTTTTGCGCTGCATGATGAAAATGCCATCAACAGCAATATCATCACACCTGTAGTCGTTAGTTTAAATCTCACCAAAGTCCTCCTCAAGATCATAGTTTATTTATCCTGCATCAGTTTTTTTACTTCGTCAAGCGAGGGAACCTTTCCGGAAACCTTCACTTCGCCGTCAACCACAAGCGCCGGTGTCATCATCACCCCGTATTTCATGATATCTTTCACGTCCGACACTTTTTTGAGAGTATACTCGATTCCAAGCTCCTGCGCGGCTTTTTCAGATGTTTCTTCAAGCTTGTTGCACTTGGCACAACCGGTACCCAGAATTTCAATCGTCTTCATAGTTCATCTCCTATTGAAAAAATTAACCACAGAGGCGCAGAGTTACAGAGGAAAAAAGTATACTCTGTGCTTCTGCTTAGTTACGTTTATTACACAATAAGTCCATACAGAACCCCGCATATCGTGGACATGACCACTACCAGCAGAACGTAGACCATGGTCTTCTTCGTGCCGATGACGCTTCGTATTACCAGCATATTGGGTAGTGACAATGCCGGGCCTGCAAGCAACAGGGCCAGCGCCGGCCCCTGTCCCATGCCGCTGCCAATAAGACCCTGTAGTATTGGAACTTCCGTAAGGGTGGCAAAATACATGAAGGCACCTGCCACCGAGGCGAACAGGTTGGCCCAGATTGAATTGCCACCAACGGCACCGGCCACCCATTCAGAAGGGATCATCCCCTCGTTGCCCGGCCGTCCCAGCAGGAAGCCGGCTATAAGCACGCCAAAAAGTAAAAGGGGCAGTATCTGCTTGGTAAAAGTCCATGTCTGCTCAAACCATTCTTTCGTCTCACCCTCACCGGTGCTGGTGATCACCCCGAGGCCCACAACCCCAACGGCGAAAGGTATCATGTGAGAACCGGGAAACAGCAGTATAGAAGCAGCAACGGCAGCCCCGGCAACTGCCATCTTCCACAGTTTTACGTTAAACCACTGCACCATCACAACTCCAAGCAGCAGCGTTGATATGCCGGTTATCTGCCACTTCATGCTGTAGATGAGGTACCAGGCCCCTTCCGCTGCTTCGGGCTTTCCCCAGTTGGCAAACACAAGAATGGCCACCATCAGGCCGAAATAGATGATATTCTGCCACAGGGGACGGGATACTTCGGGCTCGGGTACTGCCATCATGGCGTTGGCTTTTTCTATTTCTTCCTTTCGATAGATAAAATGCATAATAAGGCCGATCACCACGCTGAAGATAATGGCACCCACGGCCCTGGCGATACCGATCTCAAGTCCCAGCACACGGGCGGTAAGGATAATAGCCAGCACGTTGATGGCCGGTCCGGAATACAAAAATGCCGATGCAGGACCAAGCCCCGCTCCCATTGTGTGTATCCCCGCGAAAAGGGGAAGCACCGTGCACGAGCATACCGCGAGAATTGTACCCGAAACCGAGGCCACCCCGTAGGACAGCATCTTTGGGGCTGTCGGCCCCAGGTATTTCATCACCGACGCCTGGCTGACGAAGACGGCAATGGCACCGGCGATAAAGAATGCCGGCACAAGGCAAAGCAGCACGTGCTCCTGCGCGTACCACTTTGTCAGGTGTAACGCCTCAAACACGGCATTATCAAAACGTGTCATTCCCACCGGCAGGTAGAAAAAGACAAGAAATGCTCCCACGATATATACCAGCGGCTTCCACTCTGTTTTCCAGTTCATCATCTACTCCCGTAAATTAAGTCTTTTGATAAATTATGAAATATTTTTCGCCTGGCAGGAACGCACAATACGAATCTGCTCATCCATGTTCACTTCGAGGACAGAGTCCACGCAATTGAGAAAATCAAGCACGCATGGAACACGAAGATGATAGTACACCGTGTTCCCCTCACGCTGATCATACACAAGACCGGCATTTTTTAATACACTCAGGTGCTTTGAAACGGTTGAGGTATCGGCACCCACCATTTCGGTAAGCTCACACACGCAAAGAGGCCCTTTTTGCAACTGGTCTACCATGAAAAGCCTGCTGGGGTGACCCATGGCCTTTATCACCCGTGCCCGGGCGTTATATTGAACTTTTTCATGTTCCTTCATTGTGATCTCCCTTGCTACTATTTGGCAATATAGCCAAACTGCCAAATACTTTCAACAAAAAATTCACCGGGTCATTAAAAAAATGATCACAGAAATGAACCTTGCAAAATATAGCTTTGCATACAAACTATGCTATTATTTACTATAAAACATGATATATACATTGAATCGTCCCGGGACGTTTCGTATGTTATACACTTGAAATTGATGGATCAATGGGTAGGGTCAAGAATATAGAATATGACACAGATATTACTGGTAATACTTATAGTCTTTTTCGCGGCATTCACACAATCCGTGGCAGGATTCGGAGCGGCACTGGTATCCATGTCTCTCCTGACACTGCTGTTACCTATCACCTTTGTAACCCCCCTTGTAGCCATGATGGGAACATTTATCACCATTTCCATATTTCTACGCCTGAGAAAAAATTTTGACATCAAAAAAGTATTACCCCTCGCGGCCGGGGCACTTCCCGGCATACCCGTTGGAATTTATTTTCTTACCCATTTTCCCGAAAGCATCGTTAAAAAGATCCTGGCCATTGTTCTTTTAATATATTCGCTGTATTCACTAATTCATGTTTCCCACAATACCATTCTTCGTAAAGAATGGGGGCTCCTCTTCGGTTTTCTATCAGGATGCCTTGGAGGAGCGTTCAACACCAACGGCCCCCCGGCCATCGTCTATACCTCCATGCAGTCATGGAGCAAAAATGACATCACCATCACCCTGCAGTCTTTCTTTCTTCTTTCGGGAATCATGCTTATTACCATGCACGGACTTCACGGGCTGATAACCGTTGAGGTATTACACTACTTTTTATTAATGATACCCGTGTTGATCATGGGGGTGGTTGTCGGCTCATTTGTATACGAGAGGATTAACCAGGATATATTCAAAAAAATTGTATTCATACTTTTGATAGTACTGGCTGTTGTGCTCTTGTTTAGCTGAAATAATAGTTACTACTCAGCTGTCATGATTAAAAGATTCGTAATTACTCAGCTTTCATACTGAATAATCAAAGTTATATAATGAATAATAATCCAGCATCCTCCCCCGCCTTCGGCGGGTGAAAATGATACAATTCCTTTCCATTATGAAGCAAATGATCAATATTTTAGTCATAGCTG
>CAZAOK010000035.1:0-35019 GCA_964486725.1 uncultured Leptospiraceae bacterium | reverse complement strand
CGCCTTTGCGGTAAACATACCAGCAGCTTGCAGTAACCTGGTTACGTCTTTTTAAATCTATCGCGAAATTGAATCTCGTCCTTGAAGCGGACATCTTTAATGTTGGGAAGTCCGGCAACTTTTTTCATTACAGCTACACCCGACTCCTCGAAATTTTTCAGCATCTTTTTTGTTACCTCAAAAGGAGTAGCCATCGAGATGCCCACTACGGCTTTTCGCAGCTTCCAACCGCTTGCAAGGTCTGAGCCTCCCACAAGGTTGACCGGGGCTATATAGTCTCCCGGCCTCATGTAGGCTTCGAAATATTTCGGGTTAAAATATTTCATAACCACCGCGCCGTCGTTGTCGGTGTATGAACGTGACCCCTCGGGAAAGATAAGAAAGCTCTCACCCATTATCTGCTTGAAAAGATTATAATCATCAACACTGAAATCCTTCATAGCTTCACAGAAGTCGTATTTTTCGAAATAGTGTTTGAGTTCCGAGACATCCCGGGGAGTCAGTGATGATGTGTAAAACTCGAAAGCCTCACGGTTGCCATAGACGAAGGCGTTCATGAAATTTGTGTAGTCAAGGTTTTGAATGAGCTTCAGTCCGGCATCGGGCATTTTTATGAGGCATTGTGTCCGTCTGGCAATTCTTCTCAGCTCATCTGCAAGGCCATCAGTTTTGATGGGAGTTGTTTTCTGAGAAGGCATGGTAATAAAAAGGTTGCCCGCGTTAGCCGCGCCGCTTCGCAGCACCACGTTGGAAAACATCCTGGGGCCCACTACGGTGTTGCAGTTTTTCGTAAGACTACCAAACCCCAGTTTTCTGATCACACTTCGAACAAAATACGGGCCGAGATATCCTTCATGATGGCCAATAAAGAATATTCGCCTGCCGCGTTTCTTTATTTCCTCCAGCCGGGCCAGGGTTCTGATCACATCGGTGTTGGCAATTTCTTCCCTGCTGCTGTTTTTAAAGGATATTCGCTGCCTGTTCATGTTCATAAGTACTATATCCACCACCACTTTCCGTTCGAGAAACTCAAACAGCTTATGCCAGAACGCGGAATCAGGAAGCACGGGAAAAATGTTTCGGTGAAACGAAAACGGGGTGGCCAGCAGTTTTTCAAGTGCCGACTTGGAGAATTCCTGGAAAAACTTGTGCTGCAGCAACTGGTGTTTCATTGATAGAAATTTATTTAGTGCTCCCGGTATCAGCTTTTTGCAGTCTAATCCATGTTTGGAAGAAAATTCGATTATTTCTTCCATGAGGCGAAGGTCACCTTCGTTGTGCGGGGGACGGCGCAGTGAAAATATTTTGGCCCTCATGAATTCTACGGTCTCCCTGAACTTTAAATGGGTTTTTATATGGAAACGAACAAAGATCTTCTGGATAAGTGTCAACAGCATGTCGGGGATCCAGGCCACTGCTGAAATGAGTGAAAACAGGGCATGCGTCAGTCTGTACAGGTATTTCCTGTTGTCCAGCCTGGCGATGTGGGACTTAAGAAGGCGCCTGTTAGCCTGGAGAAATTCTAATATTTCTTCAGGGTGACAATGCGACTTCGCTTCTTCCCACATCCGGGAAAGTGGTTCTTTCATGGTCAGTTTCATGGCTTTATATAACCCGCGGTAATGTAATGTAATGTGCAGATGGTGATGGTATAACTATAATAAATGACCCGGCACCTGTAATGTCAAGAAATATGCAAAAACGTTTCAGCGAAAAAACGCTTTCGTGTGATTCACCAGTAAAAACCTGATAGTATTAATACTATGCCAAGCAATAATACAGAAAATTTTTCAATTACGTCTCTCACAAGGCTGATGTCTACCTCAAATCGAGATATATCCGGATTATTTTTGTCATATACAATAATAACATCTTTATTCATATATGTTGCTGGAGAACGGCTTGCGAATCTTGATTTTGAAAAAGCAGAAATTCCGTTGTTGTCGGTAAAGCTTGCGATAAACCTGTATTGCCCAGTGTTGACAGTGTCATCCTGGGGATATGTTACAGACTCTACAATTATGCCGGTGGTTCTATTGCCTGTTTTTAAAAGTTTTTTGTCCTTGAACCATTCATACAGGTTTATTAAGGTCTCGGGAATACCTATAACGATTAAAATTACTCCTAGAAAAATGACTCCATCACTTAAACTCATAGTCTATCCTTAGTATGAACAATTCAAATGTTATTGATACATGGTCGCTTTTTACTTTCCAATCTTCAATTCTATTTTTTCATGGGAAAAGTTTTTTTGTCCCTCAACTTTGTGCTACTCATCCATAACTCGAATAGTTATGATATTATGTTTAGAGTTGATGTATTTCAACATGGTGAAGGGCAAAAGTTATCATATTGCTTGCATAATTTTTATACTCCTGTACATTCAGGAGGCTGTGAGATGATTATAAATCGATGGTGACGCCAGGTTGCAAACGAGACCCTGATTGGTGCTGATATGTGTATACGAAAATACATCTGCGCGTTGACTATAATTATTTTCTTCGGGGGGAGTTTTATAATGGCGGAAAGTAATAAGCCTGACCGTTTACCCTTGATGTTTGTTGATTACGAAGGACCTGCCGATCTGGGGCGTATCAAGATGCGGATTGGCCGTGACTTTGCCATAGTGGAATATTCCAGGCACCCCATGGTGGTTACAAAAGAAGCGCCCTGGAGAAAAAAGTTGACCCTTGCCGGGGAGGATGTGGGGCAATTGTTTTCGCTTCTACGTTCTGAAGAAGTGCGGGAGTACCAATGTTCTTCACTCACGCTGTTCCCCGGTCAGGATATAACGATAAAGTGCATCACAGTTGCCATGGGGAAGTCGCCTCCATTTTTCAGCTGTTCCTTTGTAGAAGAAATACCGGTACCCCTGGTTGGCGTAATGAAAGAACTCGAGCTAATCTACATGAAGGTTAAAGAAAAAGGGGAGGATTTATGATCGGGAAAAGAGATAACAATGGTTTCGACGTATCCCAGGGATTCTTCCCGGCGTCCTTCATATACCCGAAAACAGTTCATCCCCATTGTGATGATGATCCGCATTTCCGGGATGAGACTGGTGTCAGTTAGGGATGCGTGATACGCGAAAGGCATTTGACACGCTGGTGAGACGTCTTTATACAACCGGCCATTTTGTTGAAAATGACAAAATGACCGGACAAGATGATATAGATATATTATATTCATTATATTGGCGTACCATCGCGGTATATAATAAACATGCCGGGTATTTTTGATATTGCATATTAAATAAAATGGAGAAAAATATGGAAACGAGAAAAATCAGCAGAAGAGAGGCGCTGGGATACTCTCTGAAAATTTCCGCTGCTGCCGCGGCAGGCCCCCTTCTTTCAATGAGCGGTTGTTCAAAAGAAACTTTCTCAACCGACCCCGACCTTCCGAATATCCTGTTTATCACCGCTGACAATCTCGGAATAGGAGACCTGAGCTGTTACGGAAATGTTGACGTAAACACTGCTCATATTGACAGCATTGGAAAAGACGGGACCCGGTTTAACAACGCGTTTGTTGTATCATCAAGCTGTGCCCCAAGCCGGGCAACCTTTATAACAGGTCAATATCCCACTACCAACGGGGTTGACGCGCTAACCCATCTCAAACCATGGCAATCTCTTTCCCCCTTCAAAACGACTATGATAGATCTATTCAAAAAGAAAGGGTATAATACTGCCGTTGAAGGAAAGTGGCATGTTGCCCCCTATTTCCCCACATCATGGTATGGATACAATGAACGGCTTAGCGGAATATTTGCCGATGATCATGTGATTAAAGACAGCAGCAAAACTATCGATTTCCTGAAACGCAACCGGGACAACCGGTTCTTTCTCCAGGTAAATTACAAGAATAGTCACCGGGACCGCTGGGGTGAATACCATTTTGACCCCGAGTTCCCCTTTGATCCCGAAAAAATAACTATACCTGATTACATGGCGTTGCCGGACTGGCCCGAGATAAGAGAAGATGTAGCTAAGTATTTCAGCCAGAATATGGTTATGGATAAAGCTGTAGGCGAGGTACTCCAGGCCCTGGAAGATCTGGGATTAGCGGAAAACACCCTGGTGATGTTCGTAAGCGACAACGGCCCTCACTATCCCGGTATGATCATGACATGCTATGATCGGGGAGCAGCCACACCTTTACTCGTGAGATGGCCGGGAAAAATAAAACCGGGCAGGCAGGTTGATCACCTTGTCAGCTCAGTTGATATTATGCCCACCCTGCTTGAAGCAGCGGGAATCCCGGTTCCTGAAAGTGTTGAAGGAAAATCTTTTTTAAGCATGATGACCGATAAGAAACCTGAACCCACAAGGGATAAAGTTTTTATCCAGATAACAGACCATGTTAAATGGATACCAACGAGGGCGGTGCGCACTCACAGGTGGAAATACATAAAAAATTATTCAGATAACCCCGTGGGACTTGACATGAATAATCACGATGAATGGGCTCACAGGATGTGTGAACTGCCCAATCACCCCTGGAAGAGACCCCGGGTACCCGAGGAGTTATACGATCTCAAGCGTGATCCCAACGAACAGAATAATTTAGCCGGAGATCCGAAATATAAGGGAATACAGGAAGAGCTTGAAAAACATCTCAAGGGCCACATGGAAAGAACCAATGATCCGTTTCTCGGTAAACCATTCAGCAGGGATTTTGATCCGGAAGAATACGAGCAGGTACCTCCGGGTCATAAGTATTTCTAACCAAACAATTAAGTTTCACGGGTCTTTCCGGATTATTGGGAATTGAAAATAATTTTTTTTAACCGCAGATAAATGGAATTAAGTGAAAAGTTAGTAGTGGATAGTGATCAGTTCACTTCTCACGGCTCACTACTCACTAATCATCCGTATGATATTATAAACTTTTTGGGATTATCAATAATGATTTATAAACATAAAATAAATTATGATGGTTTTCCCAAAAATACCGGAATGAGCCTTAAAAAAAGGTCTATTTTTCAACGGCACGATACTGCCGTACCACCACCAGTGCTACTCCCATCAGTACCAGCACCAGCGAGATAAGCAGTATACCCTGCCCGGTGAAGGCAATCAATGCCAGGCTGGTAAGGGCCCCAAGCATGGGAATGACGATAGGAATATTGAACGAAGCCTTCTTCTCCCCACGCAGCTTGATGAGCACCAGGGCGAAGTTGACGGTAACGTATACGATGAGTAGCAACACGCTGGTTGTGCCGGCAAGGTAGGTGATGGTGCCGGATATGGCAAGCACCAGGGCGGCAACCAGTACGGCGGCAATGGCGTGATGGGGGGTGTGCCGACTGTGATGTACCGCGTTAAGCCATTGGGGCAGGAGGCGCTGGCGTGACATGCCGTAGATAAGACGGGATGCCATGATGAAATTCAAAAGCCCGGTGTTGGCCACGGCGAATATGGCGATGACGGTAAACATCCAGTCAAATGAAGATCCCCGTGAAGCACGCACCACCTCAAGCAGAGGGGCGTTAGATTTTGCCAGGATTTCAGGTGAAACAGCCAGTGTGGCGATTACGGCGATGATTATATACAACACACCCGCAACAGCAAGGGCGGTGATGATGGCCCGGGGGAATATTCGTTCGGGCTCTTTCACCTCTTCGGCGATGTTCACCATGTCCTGGAAACCGATGAAGGCGAAGAATGCCAGTGCGGCCCCGCTGAGCACCTGTCCCCATGGTATAGTCTGCGGTGCACTTGCCGGAATTTCTGCCTGTGAAGGGTTATTCGCAAGCAGCAGTGCACCTGCAACGATGACGAAAACAAGGCCTGATGCTTCAATGATGGTGCATATGATATTGGCGGTTGATGATTCACGTATGCCGCGGTAATTGATATATCCCAGCACAAGAATGAATGCGATTACCAGAAACCAGTCAGGAATACCGGGCACCATGCCGCGAAGATAGCCGCTGAAGGCCCTGGATATGGCTGCAAGTGAGAAGGTGCCGGCGCAGAACACAAGCCAGCCTGCCACAAGGGCGATCCCCTTTCTGCCAAAACCCTGTTCAGTATAGTATGATTCACCGCCGCTTTTAGGGAACCGGGTAACCAGCTCAGAATAGGAGAGGGCGGTGATTGCGGCAACGGTAAGGGAAACCAGGAAGGCCAGCCAGCTGTAGTACCCGGCAGTGCCGGCAACCTTGCCCATAAGGGCATAGATGCCGGCTCCCAGGATATCCCCCACCCCGTATGCGGTAAGCGCCCAGAACCCCAGTGTTCTTTTCAAATGTGTGGATTGCTCATCATTCATTGAAAACAAAACCCGTTACTATTATTTCCTCTGCGAACTTACCGCCCTTAGCGCCGGTTATCGAGCGTAGTCGAGATGTTGCGGTAAATCCCCACGCATATCTCTGTGCTCTCAGTGCCTCTGTGGTGAATCCTTTTACCCCGCCAGTTCCATCCCACGCTTAATGGCTTCCAGGTTGCCGGGAATTGAATCACGAAGACGTTCGGGTAGTACCTCTTCTAAACTTTTCCTGATATCATCGAAGCTGATAAAACCGGTAGTGGTAAGAAGGGCACCAAGGGCCAGCATGTTGGCCAGCCTGGGATTTCCCATTGAGACCGCTTCCTCGTTGCATTTCAGGTGCAGGGTTGCGTGCTTGCCGTTCTTTATGTCTGATGGATCAATAAGACTGGTGTTGGCGATAAGAAGTCCATTATCCTGCACCATGTCCTGGTACTGGTCGAGGGCTATTTTATCCATGGCGATTACCGCGCAGGGATGCCCGGTAACCGGTGAACCGATCTCTTCATCGGAGACCATCACGGTAACATTGGTGCGTCCACCCCTTTTCTCGACGCCGTATGAGGGCAGGTAGGTTACCTCAAGCCCCTTGTTAATTGCAGCCACTACCAGCACCTGGCTGATGATCTGTATGCCCTGTCCCCCGAAACCTGCCATTATTACGTCATAATACACGGTGTCCTCCTCGTGTTAGAGAAAATCTTTTCCGGTTCGTTCCTTGTATACACCAAGCGGGTAATATGGTATCATCTCGTTCTCCACTGTTTCGATGGCCTCAAGCGGGGATACTCTCCAGTTGGTGTTACAGGTTGACAGCATTTCAACCATGGAGAATCCCATATCGTCAAGCTGCATCTGGAAGGCCTTCTTTACCGCTTTCTTCGCCTGGATTACGTACTTGGGCTTGTGAAGGGCCACCCTGGCTGAATAGGCAACCCCCTCAAGTGTGGCCAGCATTTCTGCCATTTTAATGGGATACCCGTCGGTTTTGAAATTGCGCCCGTACGGGCTGGTGGTGGTCTGCTGACCAAGCAGTGTGGTGGGTGCCATCTGTCCCCCCGTCATACCGTACACCGAGTTGTTTACGTAGATAACGGTTATATTCTCACCACGGTTAGCGGCATGGATTACCTCTGAGGTGCCGATTGCGGCCATGTCGCCGTCACCCTGGTAGGCAAAGACAATCTTTTCAGGCTGCACCCGTTTCATACCGGTGGCGCATGCCGGGGCTCTGCCGTGGGGAGCTTCAAACACATCTATTGGGAAGTAATGATATAAAAATACGCAACACCCCACACCCGGGATGCCTATGGTGCGGTCCTGAATATCCAGCTCCTCGATCACTTCGGCCACGATACGGTGGGCGATCCCGTGGGTGCACCCCGGGCAGAAGTGGGTTGGTGTATCTTTCAATGTTGCCGGTCTGCCGTATACCTTGTTCATGATCTCCTCACTGTAAGGCCTTTTTGATCTCGGCCAGTATGTCATCAGGGTAGGGAATTCCACCACCCGGACGACCGTAAAAATATATTTCTGCATCATGATGGGCTGCTATCTTCACGTCCCGAAGCATCTGCCCGGTGTTCATCTCTACCACAAGCACTTTCCCGATTTTTGATGAAAACTCATCGATCTCTTTTTCTGGAAATGGAAAAAGTGTCTGGGGACGTAGAAGCCCCACCTTCATGCCTTCTTTGCGTGCCATGCCAATGGCGGTCTTGGCCACCCGGGCGGGGGTGCCGAAAGCGACGATCATGAGATCGGCATCATCCATATAGCGGGTTTCATATAATACTTCGTTCTCACTGATCAGGTCGTACTTTTCTTTCAGATCCAGGTTGTGGGCCTCCTGTTCGCCGGGACCCAGGTACAGGGACTTCAAAAGCTGTGGTTCACGTCCCCTGCAGCCTGTCAGCGCCCATGGTTTATCGAATTCCTGGATGGGAGATTGCGGGGTTAACCGGCATGGCTCCTGGAACTGGCCAACCATGGCATCGGCGATTACCATGGCGGGGTTACGGTATTTGTCCGCCAGCTCAAATGCCTTTATGGTAAAATCGAACATTTCCTGTACTGAAGCGGGGGCAAGAACAATATTACGGTAGTCGCCGTGTCCCCCGCCGTGCACCGCCTGGTTGTAATCACCCTGCGTGGGAGCGATGCCTCCAAGCCCCGGACCGCATCGCATGATATTTACGACAACACCCGGCAGTTCTGATCCTCCCATGTATGAAAGGCCCTCCTGCATGAGGGAGATGCCGGGGCCTGACGACGAGGTCATTGACCGGGCCCCCGAGGCGGAAGCCCCCATTACCATGTTGATGGACGCCACCTCGCTTTCGGCGGGCACGAATACCCCGCCCTTTTTTGGCAGGTTCAGTGCCAGGTATTCCGGTATATCGTTTTGCGGGGTGATGGGATAACCGAAATAGAAGCTGCACCCCGCCTGTATGGCCCCCTCTGCCAGTGCTATGTTACCCTTGGTCAATACGCGTTCGCTCATTTGTACACCTCGATGGCTGTGTCAGGACACATGATTGCGCATAAACTGCAGCCGGTGCATTTGTCCTCTTCTTCCAGCAGAAATTCGGCGGGAAAGTATCCCTGTTTGTTGTGTTGTTTTGATATGGTAATTAGTTTCTTTGGACAGTATTCTACGCAGAAATAACATCCCTTGCACCTGTCCACATCGATTATTATATGTGCCATAGGTTTTCCCTGTTCTTCGTTTTCCTGGTTTTTCGTTTTTTTCTGACAAAATAATTAAATGAAATATTGATGCATCTTTTATTATAATATTCTTGTAATATTTGTCACGTCTGGTACATTTATAATGTAACTAAGTTGGTATACCCGTTACAAGGTAAGTATGATTGTAAACCTGTATTGTAATAAGTAAGGCAAAGATAATTCGTTATTGCATGTACGTCAATAAAAACTGTTTTTTTGACGCATAAATTTTAATGAACGTGGTGTACAATGGACAGCAAAGAAAGGGCAGCCCTTGTGAGAAAGGGAAACGAACTGTTCAACCGGGGAGATATAAAGGAAGCCATTGAGATATTCGTAAAAACAGGTTACAAGGATGGACTTCACCGTGTGGGTGATCTTTATTTTTATGATAAAAAACTGCCATTGATCGCATTGAAATTTTACCGGCTGGCGGGGGACAGGGGAAAGATCAACGAAATAATGGAACGCATGGTATACGCCCTGGGCCGCTGGATCAGGGAGGACAATGGCAGTGATGAGAGTAAATACAAGGTGGAATTACCCCCACTCAAGGTTTCCCCAAAGTTGAAAATTGCCGCACGGGAAATACTTGAAAAGCAGGGAATTGATCCTGACAGCAAATCTGAATAGAAATTATTATTAACATGTTGGAGAACTTATGAAAGACTTCAGGTATATGATTACAGGTGTTGTTTTCGCGATAGTTGCAGTATGTATGGTGACTGTGTTACCTGCCAGGTCAGAACCCGTTACCGATGTGAGCGCATACCTGAAAGAGGAGGTGATAACCTTTTCACTTTCAAACGGTATATCCTGCCTGCTGCTGAAAAGGGAGCTGGCACCAACCCTGTCCCTCATAACTTCATTTCGGGTGGGATCGGCAGATGAAAGCTATGACACCATGGGAGCGGCCCACCTGCTTGAGCACATGCTCTTTAAGGGTACCGATAAAATCGGTACGAAGAATTACGCGAAAGAAAAGAAAATTCTGCAGAAGATAGAGGCAGTGGGCGAAACCATCGACCGTCTCTCACTTGAAAATCCTGACAATGTAATGCTGCCAGAATTGAAAGAGCAGCTGAAACAGCTGCAAAAGCAGCACAAGAAATACATTGTTCATTCTCCCTATGACAGCATTTACACACGGGCAGGGGGGGTTGGCTTTAATGCCTCTACTTCGAGGGATAAAACCACCTACTATATTGAACTGCCCTCTTCAAAGCTGGAGTTGTGGGCCCGGCTTGAGTCTGAGAGAATACGCCATCCCGTATTACGTGAATTCTACCTCGAGCGTAATACGGTGTATGAAGAAAGGCTGATGCGCTATGAATCATCACCGGTGGCAAGGCTTTTTGAAGATTTTACGGCCTTAAGCTTTCTTGCACACCCTTACCGCCATCCAATCATAGGCTGGAAATCGAATATTCCCTATCTTTCTATCAGCAAGATCAGGAAGTTTTATTATGATAATTATACACCTGAGAATATGAATATCACCATCGTTGGTGACATGGATGTGAAAGAAACAAGAAAATTGCTTGAGAAGCACTTTGGATCGCTGCCCCGTGGACATTCGCGGCAGGCCATCGCCATTGAGGAATCCCGGCAGAATCTTGAAAGACGGTTCGTGCTGAAAGATAAGGCAAACCCCTACCTGGTTATTGGATGGCATAAGCCTACGGCACCCTCCAAAGAGGATTACGTGTTCGACGTGGTTGCGTCACTTCTTTCAAGGGGGAAAAGTTCCCGCCTGTACTCATCACTGGTTATGGACAAACAGCTTGCATCGTCGGTGAACGCGTGGAACGGGTATCCCGGGTCAAGGTATGATAACCTTTTCGTTATTGCAGCGGCGCCGGTAAGTTCAGTAGAACCCGGGCAACTGGAGAAGGCCATTTATGACGAAATCGACAGGCTTCTTAATGAGTGCAGCGACGAGGATATTCAGCGGGTGATTAACAGCACTGAATCTTCAATCGTATTCGATATGGATACTAACATGGGGATAGCCAGAACCCTCAATTATTACCAGACCGTGTTTCAGGACTGGAGGTATTTTGCCGATTACCTGGAACAGGTACGCTCCATCACCTGCGAGGATGTGAAGAAGGTGATGAAAGAGTACCTGGTTCCCGGAAACAGGATCGTTGGTATACTGGAGAGACCCGACTCAAAGAAATAGCTCTTAATCATTGACTGCCCTGGTGAGCTCCCAGTCCTTAACCTCTATGTCGTAAGGAACATGATAATGGTTGAATATGGTCTGTGCCGTTGACGAGGTATAACCGGTTGGCAGTATATCGCCCAGAAAAATGGAAAAATTGAGGGATATACCCGCATAGATATTTCGGGTGTTGTATTCAAAGTCATCGTTATAATATCCCCTGGCATAATATCCGAGGTCAATATTCACGTATCGAAGGGGTGTTTCAGATAGATATGGTATACCTGCCAGCTTGGTGGCCAGAATTACTTTCTGACCGCTGTAATCCGTGAAAGGGTCGGCGGTAGGGTCGTGATTCTTGATGCCGCGACGCATTCTCCTGGTTGGTACATATTCCCATTGAAGGGCAAACATACGGTCAAGGGTTGGGGATGCGTCCAGGGCCATCCCGATGAGCATCCCAATGTTGTTGAAGTAAAAATCATAAATGTCAAACCCGTGGGCTGTTGAATACCCGTCACCAATCTCCATAACCAGCATAATAATTTCGGCGTATAAGGCACCCTCGATATTTGCCCTCAGTGATGACGATCCGGTGGCTTTGAATCCAAATGTGGCTAATCGTTTAAACGCATAGGTGGCATACATGTGCCCCACCTTATCGGAAAGACCGTCATAGGCATCGGCACCGGTGATATCGGAAGGGTTATATTTAAACGTGGTGCCGTCCCTGAACCATCCCCATTCCGCGATTCCCCAGACGGACATGAGAATCGGCCCCATAACCCACATTCCAGTTCGAATATAGGGCCACTTTTCACGGTCGAATGTAAAGTTGTCATAGAGATTGACGGGCATGTCCACGTGTTCGGTAAATATACTGGTTTCCGTTGTGCCATCCTGGTCAGGAGACTCCTGGGCGTGAAGTGAACCGGTAATGAATATTACTGTAATTATGGCAATTGAAATGATCTTTTTCATGTAACAAGTCTCCCTGAATATGTTCTGCGTCAGTGTAATATGTGATATACGTATACACTTTGATGGATGACAATACACAGGAATGAACGTATAAAATCAATTATATTTTTTTATATACTTGCGTCGCAGGATATTGATAATTACACTTACAAAATACGAAACAGGAGGTCTTGCTTGAATATGAAGAATTATATTGTCTGTAGTATATATACCCTGGTAGTTATCCTTTACAGTGGGGTGATGGTATCTGCCGGTGACAATTTCCCTATTACAGCAAAAACGGATCAGCAGGTTGATCTTTCCATACCGGAAGTGAAAGAATTCACTACCACAAGCGGTGTAACAGTTTTTTACCTTCAGGACTCACTTCCGCATTTTTCAGTTTCCGTCTCAACCGGTTATGGTAAAATTTATGAGAACAGTGGTAACGCGGGTATTTCAGAGATGCTGGCAAACACGCTGAACATGGGTGGATCAAAAAGGCATCCGGGTGCCGGTCTTCACAGGGCGGTTGAATCACTTGGAGGACAATACGGTGTGAACGCATCATGGGAGAACACTACAATATCACTCAGGTTTCTTCAGCGTCATGCCGGGAAGGCCTCAGCATTGCTGAAAAGTATTATCAGCGGGCCAAATTTTGACAGCAGGTACGTGGACAATGCCCGATCGGTGCTCATGGATTCGGTTCGCAGGCGTGAAGATCGTCCTGAGCAGCTTGCATTTGAGAAGTTGCGGCAGATACTTTTTAACGGAAATGGGTATGGTGCCGTAATGACAGAAAAAACGCTGAAGTCAATCGATGGTGATGATCTTTCAGCACTATGGAAGAGCCACGCGGTAACAGGAAATATGAGGGTTGGGGTTGTCACCTCCCTGCCGCTTGCACAGGTAAAAAACCTGATGGAAGATGTATTCTCGTCCATTCCAAAAGGTGAGGCGCAGTATTACAACGTTGACAGCAAGAGGGTGCAGCAGGTGCTGCAAAACGATGCGGATACCGTCTTTCTGATAGAAAAGGATATTCCCCAGTCAACCATTGTTTTCGGTACAGTAGCACCCGCAATGAAGGAGGGCAACACCTATCCCCTGACCGTGGGTAATTACATACTCGGGGCCGGATCGTTCAGTTCACGGCTGATGAGAGAGATCAGGGTAAAGAGAGGGCTGGCATACTCGGTGAGTTCTATTGCCAGGTACAGAAAAAATACCGGTATATTTCTTGCCTATGCCCAGACAGGAACTGATACAACGAAAAAAACTATAAACCTGATTGATTCCATATTACGGGATTTTGCTGCCAATGGCCCGGGTGTTGAAGAAATAAAATGGGCAAAAGAGTCAGTACTGAATAGTTACATATTTGAATTCGATTCACCGTATTCTGTAATTAGAAAATCCATCTGGCTTGACTATAATCAACTGCCCGATGATTACCTGGAAAAGTACTCACAAAACATACAGGATGTATCAGGAGAGGAGGTTCTGAAAGAATTTAACACTCTTTTCAAAAAAGGTTTTATCCGGGTAGTGGTCGGAAATGGAAGTCTGAAAAAAATTCTGGAGTCATCCGGAAAAGTGAAAGTAGTAAAGCTTGAATGAGTAAATGGTGACAAGTTACAGGAAATTTGCAATATCGTTCAGGTAGTCTTCCAGTTTTTTGAGATCACGCTTGATGGATTCAGATTCTGAGAGTGTGTTCTTTATAGACGTAATGGCGTCATTCAAATGTTGCCGTTCGGCCTGGGTGATTTTTGTAGAGTCGTCCGCATTCTGTTCTTCTATGAAGTACTGAAGATCTGAAAGCATTTTTTCAAGGGCCCTGTATCCCCCCTTAATGGAATGCCACATCTCGTAGAGAAAAATATATTTCATTTTTTTGTCGTTCTCGGGGATTTCATCGAAATTATTGCGTCTTTTTGTGTCCAGCTTGGATTGATAGTAAGTAAGTGACCTGGGATAATTGATTAATTCTGTATACGAATCAAGTATCTTTTCTATGCGCTGGATGCCGTCGATGTCAAGATTGCGGTACATATCGTTTATGTAATTCATGGCAACCCTGTCATTGTCTTTCACTATGTGGGAATTTGTGATATTCATCATGATGCCCTGGATGCGGTCCCTGTGAATTTTAAGATTTTCTATGGCATGGTCGATGAAATCTTCCGGTGTGAATTCAAGTTCCACGGCTTCAATGTTTTCCGTATCATTAATTAAATGTTCTTGCTGGGCATCAGCTAATCCATTGTCTACGATTGCGTCTGTTGAATCTGACCAGTTCCGCTTTCTCTCGTGAACCTTCTGTTCATAATACCGGGCATGTTTGGAAGATGTTCGCATGAGACGTACTATTTCGATTTTTCGGGTTTCACGGTTATAATTGAGGCCGTACATGTTTCCACTGGTGTCTATATACCTGTTGGAGAGATCATATACAGTTGCCTGGGTGGTATCAATGTCAGATACATCGTCAATTTTAATAAAACGTGTTTTCATGTCTATTTGGATATGGTATCAACAATCTCATCATCGAGTAGCTCGTCAAAATGTATAGCCAGGTATGTATCACCCTTAACCCTTCTATGAGCGTACACTTTCGCAAGTTCAGTAGGGTTGTTCTTTAATAGTCCGGTTCGGACTATTATGCCGTTAACCGGCTCTTTCACTTTTCTTGCTGGAAGGTTTACCCGCACAGGAATGTTAATACTTACCCGTGAATTGGTTACGAGAAAGATACCACTTCTGCTTATATTAAGTATGATTCCCTTTGCTTTAAATGGTTTTGACGTATTGACATCAATCTCGCTGGGGTCACCTTCGAAATATTCAAAGCGAACTTTTACTGTACATTCTTTTCGCTGATATTGTCTTTTGTTTTCCATTTATAGCTGTTCCCCGTTCTATTTATGTTCCCGTACAAGGAAGGAAAGAGTTTAAGTACCTCTTCTCACTATACATGCCGAAGGTTCTGTGTCAAGAATTGTTTTTTTGTGGTAATAAATAAAAACATGGTGTGATGATACGTACTATATGGTTGACTATATATAATGGCTGAAAAAAGCCTGATGTTAACAGCATGTAAAATTATTCGGGTATTTACACTTAAACCGGGAAATATTGATTGCATGTTTCTGCCAGCCTGTTGCATATTATGTCTCAGAAGAGTGTGAGCTGAGATACATTTCCATGTATTATTCTGAACAATAGTGCGAAGGAATCGATAATGAAAGATAAAAATACACGATTTATTTTTGTGACCGGTGGTGTGTGTTCTTCCCTGGGTAAAGGGATATCAACAGCATCTCTCGGACTTCTGCTTGAAGGCCATGGATATACAGTTTCCATCATTAAAATGGATCCCTATATAAACATCGATCCGGGCACCATGAGTCCTTATCAGCATGGTGAGGTATATGTTACTGAAGATGGAGCAGAGACCGACCTTGACCTGGGATATTACGAGCGATTCACAAACGCGAAACTGAGCCGAAAAAATTCAATAAGCACGGGACAGATCTACCATAACGTGATTCAGCGTGAACGACGAGGTGATTACCTTGGACGTACTGTACAGGTGATCCCCCATATAACCAATGAGATCAAAAAACGGATATATGATGTTGCCAATGATGGCGATGAAATTGACTTCGTGATGGTTGAGATTGGCGGAACTGTGGGTGATATCGAGTCGATACCCTTTCTTGAGGCGATTCGCCAGATACGCCAGGAACTGGGGAGAAAGAGAGTGCTCAATGTGCACCTTACCCTTGTTCCAACCATCGCGGTAGCGGGAGAACAGAAAACCAAACCCACCCAGCATTCTGTAAAAGAATTGATGGAACTGGGGATACTCCCTGATATTCTATTATGCCGAACTTCCCGTCCCCTTGCTGAAGAGTTGAAAAATAAGATCGCCCTTTTCTGTAATGTCTCAGAACAAAATGTAATATCAGCGGTGGATATTAAAAGTTCAATATATGAAATACCCTATATGCTGCATGAACACAAATATGATACAGTAGTGCTTGAACACTTCGAATTAGAGGTGAATCCCCTGAAAATACCAGAATGGGATTCTTTTTGCAAAAATATAAACAACCTGAAGCATAAGGTACGTATCGCAGTTGTTGGAAAATATATTTCGCTGCAGGATGCCTACAGGTCAATTTACGAGGCATTGCTTCACGGTGCGGCTTCAAATAACGCTGAACTCGAGATAGTGAAAATCGATTCAGAAGATATTGAGAAAAAATCAAAAAGCATAAAAAATATCTTTCAGAAAGTGGACGGTATTCTTATACCGGGAGGATTCGGTACGAGGGGTATTGAAGGAAAAATCGCTGCTGTCGAGTATGCCAGGAAGCAGGGGATACCCCTTTTCGGTATATGCCTGGGACTTCATTGCGCGGTAATCGAATATGCCCGAAACGTATGCGGACTGGAGGGTGCCAATTCATCCGAATTTGATCCGCATAGTGAAAACCCGGTTATCTCCCTTCTTGAGGAACAGGAGATTGTGGACAAAATGGGAGGCACCATGCGCCTTGGCGCGTATCTCTGTGAATTCGTGGAAGGAAGCCGGATAAAGAAGATATATGGTGAAGATTCCGTGATGGAGCGTCATCGCCACCGGTTCGAATTTACACTGAAGTACAGAGACATCTTTGAGTCAAACGGGTTGATTTTTTCGGGTATTCATCCTGAAAACAGGCTTGTTGAGACTATTGAATTAAAGGATCACCCATGGTTTATTTGCACACAGTATCATCCTGAATTTAAATCCAAACCTACACGCCCCCATCCCCTTTTCAGGGATTTCATCAGGGCTTCCATCGCGGGCTCGGTAAACTGAAAAATTCTATACTTCGTACTGCTGGCAGGCAGAAATAATATTGATAAGATTGCCCCCGGAATGTATATTGATAAAGCAGTTGCGTCATAAAAATCGGTTGCGTAGTATGTCCATATTATGTATTGTAACATGAATCCGGTAAGGGGAGACAGCATCTGAGGAACTTATGGCAGTATCTTTAAAGCTGGGGATCAAGCAAAGTCAACGATTAAACCTTACGCAATCTTTGCGTCAGTCCATAGAAATACTACAGTTATCTTCAATCGAGCTTGCCGAGATCATTTCAGAGGAATTACAGCAAAACCCGGTTCTCGAAGAAGAAGGGAGTTCAACCGTACCTTCGGTGGCTGATGCTGACGGGGCAGTGGACAGTGCCAATAAGGAACTGAGTGGTGATGAATCTATAAACCGGCAAAGAGAGGATCACCTTCTGCAATATGAAGACTCCAGTGACAGCGGACTTACCTCGTATTACGATGATGAAAGAAAAAGAAAATTCCTGGAGAATGCCGTTGCCCAGGAGGAGTCACTGCAACAGCACCTGCTTGCACAGGCACACGAACATCCAATTGATGACAGGGACATATCCCTTTTTGAGAATATCATTACCGCTATTGATGAAAGAGGGTTTGTCAATAACACCACCGCAGAAATAGCCGCGCATAATGATGTTTCTGAGGACAGGGTGTTGCAGGTGCTTGAAACCATTCAGCTTTTTGAACCCGTTGGCTGTGGGGTCTTTAGTGTGCAGGAGAGCCTGCTTGTGCAGGCCAGGCAGCAGTATCCGGAAGATACCCTGCTTCACTCAATTCTCGAAAAATATTTCAAGGAGCTGGAAAACCTGAAATATGATGAAATAGCAAAAAAAATGCGGATTACCATCAGGGACGTAATAGAACGAAGTAACCTGATACAAAATCTTGATCCTTTTCCTGGTCAACGTTATTCTTCAAAAAAGATTACCTACATCATTCCCGAAGTAGAAGTTCAATATATTGATGGTGATATTATTATTACCCTTAATGACGACTGGGTGCCCTCCATACGTATAAATTCGTATTACCTGAATATGATGAAGAAAAAAAATATTGAAAAAAAACTGAAAGATTATATTCAGGATAAAATGCAGTCCGCACGCTATCTTATAAAGAACGTCAGCAGCCGCAGGGATACCATACTCAGGGTTGTCAGGGCTATAATGGAGCATCAGAAGGATTTTCTGATAAGCGGACCGGGTAATCTTAACCCCCTTACCCACGCCGTTATTGCCGAAGAGGTTGGCCTGCACGAGTCAACGGTCAGCCGGACAACAACAGGCAAATATGTTCAGACCCCCTGGGGGGTGTTTGAATTGAAGTATTTTTTTGTGAACAGGATTCACTCACAGTCAAGTACGGATTATTCATCAGACAGGGTGATGAGTCTTATAAAGGACATAGTGGCGCAGGAAAAGCCGGATAAGCCCTATAGTGATGAAGACATTCTTTACAGGCTTGAGAAAGCAGGGGTGAAAATTGCAAGAAGAACTATCGCGAAATATCGGGATGTTCTGGGGATTCCAGCATCAGGGAAAAGAAAAAAATTAAATATGATAAAAGCAGAGGGTGAAAAATGAACATTTCAATTACAGGTCGACATATGGATGTTTCAGACAGTATCAAGGATTACGCAACGAAAAAAATCCAGAAACTCGATAAGTATTTTCATCAACTAATAGACGCCAACCTGATTATGTTCATAATAAAGCAGGACCATTTTGTAGAGTTGCTGATCAATGGTGACGGTGTGCAGTTCTTTGCCTCGGAAAAAGCGGGAGACATGTATTCTTCTATTGATCTAATGATGGATAAAATGGAAAACCAGATAGTACGTTACAAGGAAAAGCATTCAGGACATAAAGCCACCGCCCTTGGTGAACTGCCACTAATGGAAGAGACTACGGAAAAGGGTGTAGACATCAGGCTTACACAGACCAGCACTAAACCCATTGACGAAAAAGAGGCGTTTCTTGAGATGAGGACTGATAACCAGGATTTTATTCTTTTTAAGAAAGGTGTACAGGAAATAGATTCAAAAATTGATTATGCCAATAGAAATTATGCCCTGATATTTAAGAATGAAAAAGGATATAAACTGGTTGAAATTCCATATGAGCTTATAAAGAATGATGATTATGACGTGAGCAAGTTTGTGGAATACAGTATGGATGTGAAAGACGAATCACCGGCAAATCCAGTTATCAAGCTTAAAAAGCAGGATACCTGTTGCAGTATCAATGATATGACAATTGACGAGGCTGTCCAACAACTTATTGACAATACACTCAGTTTTCTGCCATTCTTTAACAGGGAAACAAATTCTCTGAATATTGTGTATAAAAACGGAAAAGCAATAGAGGTTGTTGTTCCCGCATTCTGATTGCCGGTGTGCGGGAACAGGATTATGAAAAAAAAACAGATCTTTATACGTGACCTGGTGGAGTATACCGGGAAGATTGACCTGCAGCTTATGCTTGTGGCCGGTAATAACGGCCTGGACAAGGAAATATCTGTTGGTGAAATCAACAGGCCGGGGTTAAGCCTGGCCGGTTTCTTTGAATTCTTCGCTTATGACAGGATTCAGATCTTCGGGCTGGGTGAAACAGCTTTCATGAAGAACCTGGACCGGGAGAGGCGCAATGAAATATATCATAAATATTTTTCATACGATGTGCTTTGCTGTGTGTTCACCCATAACGAGTATCCAGATGAAGTATTTATAGAGTTTGCCCAAAAAAACAATGTTCCCGTTTTTGTGACGAAGCATCAAACTACAAGATTTATCAGTCTGCTTACGCATGTTGTTGAGAATTCTTTCGCCCCTTTCACCAGCATTCACGGAACACTGGTGGATGTGTTTGGTCTTGGAGTTCTTCTGATCGGTAAAAGTGGTGTTGGGAAGAGTGAATGCGCCCTGGAGCTGGTTGAACGTGGACAACGACTGGTGGCCGATGATATTGTCGAAGTTACCAAGGTTGACGAGTCCCTTATAATGGGCAACGGTTCCGAGGTAATACGTCATCATATGGAGATAAGGGGGCTTGGGATTATCAATGTCAAAGATATCTTTGGAATAAGCTCTGTGCGCAACAGGAAACGTATAGAACTTGTGGCAATGCTTGAAGAATGGAACCCCGAGACACATTATGATCGGCTGGGAATAGATGAAACCAGGTATACCATTCTTGATATAGATCTTCCGTATATAGTCATACCGGTACGACCGGGACGAAATATTCCGATAATTATTGAAACCGCGGCCCTTAACCAGCGGCTGAAGAAAATGGGAGTATACTCTGCCAGGGAACTGGATATGAAGATACAAGACTGGATGCTAAAGGAGAATAAACGTTCCAATGGTTGAGAAAGAGGTTAAGGTTAGAAGTGACGCGGGAGTTCACGCCCGGCCAGCCATGATGTTCGTGCGTGAAGCCATGAAGTACCCATGTGAGGTATTTCTGATAAAAGATGAAGTTGAAGCCAACGGCAAATCAATCATGTCTGTACTGGGATTGGCAATTACCTCCGGCTCTCAGCTCATAGTGCGTGCGCATGGGGAGCAGGAGTCGGAGGCTGTTGATACCCTGACAAGCCTTATTGAAAATGACTTTCAGCAGAAATAAAGAGTGAGCAGGTTATTATTATGACTGAAAAGAACAGGGTAATGTTATCAGGAAAACCGGGGGTGCGATTCGTATTGATGTGTTTAATTTCCGCAATGATATGTGTTTCTGTGCCGGCTGTGGCTGCACAGGGGCAGGCAGGAGATGACAGATCATTCCACATCCCTGAAGAAGAGTACGAGACAATGGTATTGCTTGAGCATAAAAAAGATCCCCTTTTTGCAGGCATCCTTTCCATGTATATGCCTGGTCTTGGCCAGTATTACTCAGGTGAAATAGCGAAGGGTACCGTGTTTCTTATGACAGAGTACACACTTCTTTTCGGTTCACTATTGTATTTTCTCGATTTTAATTTTTCAGCAGGCGGTGATTCCGGTTTTAATATGCGGGTTGATGCCAAGAGAACTGAACTGGGGGGAATTTCCACCGAGCGGAAAAATATTTTTTACGGTATGCTTTCGGCACTTTTAATTATCCACGCATATAACATATCAGATGCTGTTCAGTCTGCGAAAGATTATAATGGATGGCTTGAAGAGGAAAGACTCAGGATAAACAGGAAATATCCTGAAATCGAAATGAGTTATCGGGATGATGGAGGTTTCTTCATTGGATTTACTACGCGTATGTAAATGGTTTTCAGTACATATAATCCTGGCCGTATGTGTGATGGTGTGTGTTATGCCGCGTATCCTTAATGCTGCTGATACTAACCAGGCCACTCAACAATCTGAGGATACGCGGGATAAACCTGACGTTGAAAGAGCCTTCCCGTATGTTCCCCAATACAAAGACCCTTTCGTAGCGGGTGTGTTGTCATGGTCATGGACAGGATTGGGGCAGTTTTATGCCCAGGACTATGCGAAAGGTTCGTTGTTTCTTGTGGCCGATATGTCACAGAAGGGACTGTTTCTGTATATGCTGTTTCATCTTTCCGAGAAATACCAGTCAGAGGATGAAATTATTAACTGGACAGATATGAGTATGCAGGACAGGGGGATGATACTGGGACTGGCCTTTTCCATCCTGGTTACCAAGGTGCTTTGTGTGGTTGACGCGGTTGATTCCACCAGGGATTACAACAGGGAAGTTTATTACCCATACTGGCGGCAGAAACAGAATATCGATATATCATATAATCCTGACGCGGGCAACGTGAACCTGTCAGTAAAGAGAAGATTCAGTTTTTAAATGAAAACACGTTATATTGCATGCATTTCGGTGTTGTTCTTGCACCTGCTGGGTATTCCGGGAGGTGCTGCTGAAGTGAAATATGAATCTGTAACATTTAAAAGGGATGACCTGGTTATACAGTTTTCTATCACGAAATTTCACCGAAATGACCTTGCCGAAGCGGTTAAAAGAGGAATCGAAGGGAAGGTAATCTATTCTTTTGAGATCGTAGAAGATTCAGCACTTCCACTACTCAAGAAGAAAGTGCTGGTGAGAAGACGAATAACCCGAATTGTTAAATATGATTTCTTCAAACAGGCATTCATAGTGTATGAAGGTGATATACCGCATTACCTGCATAATAACGATTCTTTTTTAAGTGACCTTTTTTATTCACATACATTTGTTCTCAAGGATGTAAAGAGATACCAGAGTCGTGATTGCTATGTTCGTTCGCGTGTGGAATTCACCTCGATGAAGCTCTATTTTCCCATAAATTATATCTTTGAGTATATTATTGGTCTATGGGATTTTAACACAGGTTGGCAGGAGGGTCCCAGCCTGCGGAAAATTAACGCTGAAAGATAACCGGGGTTACCCGGACTAACATACCATACAGGAATATAATGACAGAAACCGGAAGCAACAGAAAGAAAATAATGGGGGGATACCTGCGACGTCCGAAATTTCAGGACGTGCTGTTTTTACTTGGTGTTTTTCTCTTTACCGCGGTCATGCTTTTGAGCCTGTATCCAAGGTATCAGCAGGATGAAATCGGACGAAATTTTTTCCTGTATACGGTTATGCTGGTACCCCTGATCGCTGCCATTTATTTCCTGGTTATTTCATTCAGGTCTCAAATTAGAAAACAGGACGCCGAAATTACCACAAGTATTCGACTGAAAATCGCGGTTGCCCTGATAGTTGTGGCTATTCTTCCATCCATACCCATCATTATCATATCGAATAACATGATCAATACAACAATAAGCGAACTGATAACCGGTAAAACAGCAGTGGCCCTTGAGGAGGCTATTGAGATGTCCCAGGAATCATTACAGGATGACATCGAGGACATGCGGTACCAGCTGAAACTTGTAAGGTTTAATATTATCCAGGGGGTTTATTCAACAGGATACTACAAGCGCCAGTATGCTGAATTTCTTGGCGCGGACAACAATCCTCATTACAGTATTCTTGTGGGACACATTATATCATCTTCGCCATTCAGGAATAATATTTCTTTCGACACATCTACGGTTGGCAAAAAGCAAGTTGAAGACGTAGAACAGCTGAAACAATTTCTCAGTGTGGCTGACCTTGGAAGTGATGTACATGTTGACCGGTTGTTCATAAACGGGAAGACCATCATTGTCGCACACACCCTGTATGGGAAAAATATACTGGCAATGTACCAGTATATTTCACCAGATAAAACACGAAGGTTAACTCTGTTTGAAAAAACATATGGTAATTACCGTCAACAGGAATTTCTAAAGCCCTATTTTCAGACCGGGGTTGGCATTGCCCTTATTACTATTTCACTTGTAATTATTATGCTGGCGGCAATTATCAGTTTTGTGCTGTCAAAAAGTATTTCCCGTCCGGCGTTTGAGCTTGTGGATGCGGCAAAACAGGTTGCTTCCGGTGATTTTTCCGTGAAATTGTATAGAAGCGAGAAAGACGAGATGACCCTTCTTTTCAATTCTTTTAACCGCATGGTTGAACAGCTGGAACACGGACGCAGGGTGATGTACCAGACACAGAAACTGCAGGCATGGCGCGATATAGCCAGAAAGCTTGTACACGAGATAAAGAACCCGTTAACCCCTATTCGTCTTTCAGCAGAGAGAATTTACCGTCGCTACAGCGAAGGGCATCATGACCTTGATGCCATTGTGAAGCAGGGCACCTCTACTATTGTTGAAGAGGTGAATGTATTGATGCGACTTCTTTCAGAGTTTTCCAGGTTTGCCCGTTTACCTGAAATACAGCCTGAATACCAGTCATTGAATGAGATTGTCGAGAATTGCGTGCATTTTTTTAAGGGACATGAGAATATTCATTTCATTATTAACCTGGATGATTCATTGCCTGAACTGTACCTTGACAGGGGGCTTATCCGCCAGGCATTGACAAATCTTATACAAAATGCCATTGAGGCCAGTAATGACGAAGGTGATATTGAAGTACATACCAGCTATATTGAAGATCCGGACAATAAAATGGCAAAGATCGTGATACGTGATTATGGTATAGGAATAGAAGAAGTAGACATTTCGAATATTTTTGAACCTACTTTCTCAAAAAAGGAAAATGGTACCGGACTGGGGTTGACAATAGTGGAAAAGATTATTATAGAACATGGTGGACGAATTTACTGCCAGTCAGAATACGGCAAGGGCAGTACATTTACCATCGAGTTGCCTGTATAGTAAAGGTGGTTATTTATGGCTAAGATACTTGTGGTTGACGATGAAACTCATATACTCTCTACGCTTGGAGCAATATTGCAGGATGAGGGGCATATTGTGTATACGGCTGAAACGGGAAACCAGGCGCTGCAGTTTATACGGAACAATGAATGCGAGGTTGTTTTTCTTGACGTATGGCTTCCTGACATTGATGGCCTGGAAATTCTTGCAAATATTCGCCAGACAAAACCTGATACATCGGTTATCATGATTTCAGGTCATGGATCAATTGATATCGCGGTACGCTCAACAAAAATGGGAGCATATGATTTCCTGGAAAAGCCTCCGTCAATGGAAAGGGTACTCACATCGCTGAACAACGCCCTGGAGAAGGTTCGGCTGAAACGTGAAAACATACAATTAAGACAGAATATTATGATGGAAGATGACATGATCGGCGAATCGTCTCCCATCCGGGAAGTGAAGACCGTTATTGAAACTGCAGCATCAACCAACGCAAGAGTGTTTATTACAGGTGACAACGGAACAGGAAAAGAACTTGTAGCAAAGGCTATTTACAGGAAATCCCAGCGCAACGACAAACCATTCATAAAGGTTAATTGCGCGGCAATACCTGACGAGTTGATTGAAAGTGAACTGTTCGGACATGAGAAGGGCTCTTTTACGGGAGCAGTCTCCAGGAGACTTGGGAAATTCGAGCTTGCCCACCAGGGAACACTTTTCCTGGACGAGGTTTGTGACATGAGCCCAAGCGCGCAGGCAAAAGTGCTCAGGGTATTACAGGAACAGGAGTTTGAACGTGTAGGGGGCAATGATGTTATCAGTGTGGATGTACGTGTCATTTCGGCTACCAATATTGATATAAAAGAAGCGATTGAATCGGGACAGTTTCGTGAAGACCTGTATTACCGGCTTAATGTGATACCTATTCACGTGCCTGCCCTGTCAGAAAGGGTAAAGGATATACCGTTGCTGGTGGATTATTTTCTCAAGAAAAGCACCAATGAGCACGGACTTGGCGACAAGGAAATATCTGAAGATGGCATGGATTTTCTCATGGAATATTCCTGGCCGGGTAATGTTCGGGAGTTGAAGAATGTTATAGAGCGGCTTTCAATAATGGTGCAGGGTGAAGTGATTACACTTGAGGACATAAAAAAACATATCAGTTCATACGATTACGAAGATACATTTTCCAGGGATTATTCAAACCTTAAAAAAGCACGGGAAGAATTTGAAAAGGACTATATAATAAATGCCCTTAAGAAGAATAATAAAAATATATCTGAAACCGCCCGGGCCCTGGGTATAGAAAGAACCAATCTTCACAGAAAGATTAACCAGTATCACGTGGATGTTGACAAGCTTTGAAAAACGAATTGTATAAAAACCTGGCAATGCATATTGCTTCCCGAAAGAACAGGTTTCCCCTGCTGAAGGTGCGTAATGACCTTGAACGATCCATGCTTAATGAATGGATATCATCAGGCATTACAGGAGAGACAACCGGTGAGGAAGAATCACCTTCCATTGATATGACTTCCCATCCTGAAAATCGTAACGACTTAAACGAAATGATAATGAATTGTTCACGTTGCGCAGGTGCCAAAGAGAAGAAATGTGGTGTGGGAAGCGGCACCAACGGTATAATGATAATACTTAATGCCCCTGCCATGGTATCTTCATTTGAGAAGAAGCAGTTCAAAGCTGAATCTGTTGACCTGTTGAAAAAAATGCTGGCCGCAATCGATATTGAATTCTCTAAGTGCTATATAACCAGTATAATAAAGTGTGAACCATCAGAAACAATACATCGTCCCAGTTCCATGTTCAGGGAATGTCAGCATATATTAAAAAAGGAGATTGAACTGATAAAGCCCCTTCTGGTCATGGTATTTGGAGAAATTGTACCACTTCAGAAGATAATACATGAAAGTGAAGGAATATCCTGGTATAACATAGAACATCCGATTACCCTTATAAAGAATCCTGACTTAAAGGGAAAGGCGTGGAAAACACTGAAACTTGTCAGTGCAGAAATGAACAGTGTATGAAAGAAAACCACGTTACCATGGAAGAATCACTTTTTGCAGAAGTATACGTGGGTTACCCGGTTAAGGGAAGTTTTACCTACCAGGTTCCGGCAGATGTTCACGTTCAACCCGGTATGCGGGTAAAAGTGCATTTTAAAAACAGGATGGCCAGGGGATTCATTCATCATGTTCATGATCAAAAACCGGATTTTCCCGGTTTGAAGATGTTGCACAGCGTGATCGATTCTGAACCCATATTCGACCACAGGCTGGTTGATCTCGCCCGGTATGTTGCCGATTCGTACGTGTGCGAAACGGGTGAGGCCATGTCCATGGCGTTGCCCTCCGGTGACAAGCCGTCAAACCGTTTTACCCATCCTTTTGAGAAAGATGAAACAGCCAGTGTGTTGTTAACAGACAGGCAGCAGGAAGTATATTTGAATGTGCTTGCCCACAGGGAAGCAGGCAGGATGGTTCACCTGCTTTATGGCATCACCGGAAGCGGTAAAACGGAAGTGTATGTGAGACTTGCCCAGAAGGTCATGGAAGAAGGCCGCTCGGTAATATACCTGGTTCCGGAAATATCCCTTTCATCACAGATATACCAGCGCCTGTACCATGTATTCGGCGATGACCTGATCGTGTATCACAGCCAGCTGACGAAAAACCAGCGGCTTCACAGTTGGAAGCGTTTTTTTTCCGGGGACGCGAAGATAGCTATCGGCACCCGTTCGGCAATATTTCTACAGGGGCCGGATACCGGGCTGATAATCGTAGACGAAGAACATGACAGTTCATATAAAGAACACAGCACCCCCAGGTATAATGCCAGGCGCCTGGCTTTTTACCGTTCAAAAACTGAAAATGCCATGCTGGTGCTGGGGTCGGCAACCCCTTCAGTTGAATCTCTTTTTGCCGCGGAAAGAGGACAAATGGTATTACACCGCCTGGAGGAACGGTTCGGTAACGCGAAATTACCCGGTCTTGAGATTGTAAAACTTAACTCTTCCCGTCCGGAGAAAATGATTTCACCCATTTTAACCCTGTATACTAAAAAGGCAGTCGACCGAAACGAACAGGTGATACTTTTGCTGAATCGCCGCGGTTTTTCACCGGTGGTGGTATGCGATGAATGCGGTCATATTCTGCAATGCCCCTCCTGCAGCATCAGTCTCACCAGTCATGGCAGGGATTCATTGTTATGCCATTATTGCGGATTCAAAAGAAAAATTCCCCCGGTATGTCCCGAATGTGAATCAGAAGAACTGGTTCGGCTTGGTTCAGGTACGCAGCGCCTGGAAGAAATAATACAGGGTGTGTTTAATGGATATTCAATATTTCGCCTGGATCATGACAGCGCCAGGAAAAAAGGTACCGTGTATGACCTGATGGAGAAGATGAAAAGCGGAGAGGTAAATATTCTTCTTGGTACGCAGATGGTGGCCAAGGGGTTTGATTTTCATAATGTATCAGTTGTGGGTATAATCCTTGCTGATGTGGGGATGAGCCTTCCTGATTTCAGGGCACAGGAGCGCATTTTTTCCCTGCTGATGCAGGTATCGGGGAGATGCGGCAGGGGTTCTATCCCCGGCAGGGTAGTTGTGCAAACCCTTAATGACGGGTATCCACTTTTCGATTTTTTACGAAGAAACGATTACATGGGATTTTACCGATATGAACTTGAAGCAAGACGGGCACTTGGATATCCCCCATTTACACGGCTTGCGAGGCTTCTGATACGGGGAATACATGAAGATCGTGTTATTAAGGTGGTGAATGAATGCGCAGACGCGTTGAACAGAACTATTTCCAGGGAAAACCTGCCTGTACAGGTGGTCGGCCCGTCTCCCGCACCCCTGACGAAGATCGCGAAGAACTACAGGCATCATATAATTTTAAAAAGCACCTCAAGTACCAATCTTACAAGGGCGGCTGAAATGGTGAAGAAAAGCATGGGATCAAGTGATGTATACCTGGAAATAGATATAGATCCCTATGACCTGTTGTGAGTTCTAAAAAATTATTTTTCTTCCAGGACAATCTTGTTGCCCTTGATGGTTAGATAGTAGATGTCGTCGGTCTCCTGCAGGCGCTCAAGCAGCTGAAATGACGGGGACCGCTTAAACTTCGCGGGCATGCGTCCATTTCTTACCCTGCAGTAGAGTCCTTCCGGTTGTTTGTAGTGCAGGGTTGTTTCATCAAGCTCTTCTTCTTCACCTGATGAAAGGGTGATAAAGATTTTTTCAAAAAAACTGAACCCTTCAATACGAACTCCGGTGACAAAAAGAGGGGTGTCTTCAACTTCGATTGGATATACAAAGTCACCGTAATGAATGACATACTGGCCCTCCGCGGTTACATCAATTGAGCGGTTGAAAAAATCGATAATTCTCTGGTTGATAAAGGGTTCTCCTTCATGAAACCAGTTTCCTTCCCTGTCAAGACGGATCTGGTCAATCTTCTCTCCTGATTCCATCAACTGTTTTATGTATTCTGGTATTTCCGGGTAGTCTTCGCTCATGTTCTGTCGTCCATCTAATCCATGGAAAGTTCTTTTTCATACGCTTCCATCGTCACCTTCCTGTTTATCCTGGTATCTTCCCTTGAAGGATCAAGTTCCAGTGACTGGGTGAAGAATTGAAGGGATTTCTTGTAGTTTTCTTTCTTGTAGTGACATTTCCCGAGATTATGATAAGATTCTGCCATAAGGGTCTCGTCGTTTGTAGCCTGTAATGCCTGGTGAAAAAGTTCTATGGCGTCATCGTACATATTTTTTTGCATCAGGATTGTGCCCATCGATAAAAGCGCCTGTGGATCGCCGGGCTTTATAAGCAGTGCTTTTTGTATAGACTGGCGTGCCTGGTCGAGTGATTCGTCGGTTTCCCTGTTGGCAAGAATGACCCCCTTGTTTATATAGGCCTTACGGGCAAGCTCATTATCCCCCTGTATTTCGATCACCCTGTTGAAGGCGTCAATAGCATAATCCGGCTGGTTTTTCCTGTAGTAGATGGTTCCCAGCTTGAACTGCGCTTCCTGTATATTTGGCCATCTCCTTAGTATGCGGACATATTCATCCATTGCCTGGTTGTAATGTCCCCCCTCGTAGTACATGTTGGCAATGGCAAGTAGTGGTCCCGGCTTATCCGGGTTAAGGCTTGCCGCCCTGTTCCATGTTTCAACAGCTTTCTCAGGGATGCCCGCATGATCATAGGCGATACCCAGGTTGTACAGTGCCGTGTCATCTTTCGGATCGATGGATAGCGCCTTCTGGTATGCGTCGATGGCATCCCTGAACTGCTGCTGGTCATCCAGAATATTTCCCATGTTGAGATAGGCGATACGTGCATTCTCTGATGCCGGTTCGAGGGTGGTTATCTTCTTGTAATAGTCATAGGCCCTGTCAAGTTCACCTTTGCGGTAATACAGCTCAGCAATACGGGAAAGTATTCTTACGTTGTTTTCCTGCAATGGTTTGAGCCGTTCATAGACTTCCAGGCTTTTATCGTACTGTTGAAGGGAAGCGTAGGCTTCCCCCAGGTTTTCCAGTAGATTTTCGTCTTTTACCCCGAGGGCTTCTGCCTTGTGAAAAGACTCCAGTGCTTTTTGCGGATTATCCTGCTTCAGGTATGTAATTCCAAGATTGTAATGAAAAAGGGGTTCTGCCGGATCAATCTTTGCTGCCATGGACAGGTACTTCTCGGCAAGCTGATAATCTCCGCGCTTGGTAAAAATGGTGCCAAGCCTTCCGTATGCCATGGAAGCTATATTCCCTGACTGGTCAATAGACCCTGCTTTCTTGAGATAATCTATTGCTGACACCTCGTCGCCTGACTTCTGCAATGCAAGTGCCATATTGTAATGTGCCGAAGGACTGCTATTCTCAGCATCGATTGCCATCCGGTAGGCCTGTACCGCTTTTTCGTAGTTATCCATCTCGTAAAGAATGTTCCCTTTTAGCAGCAGGTAGTCGAAAGTATCAGGATACTGTTCAAGTGCTTCATCTATGGCCCCCAGGGCTTTTGAATAATCGCCTCGGTGCCTGTGGGCAATGGCAAGATTTTTCAGGGCTGAGCCGCTTTCGGAATTATATTTTAATGCGCGGGTATAACTTTCAATGGCTTTTGCGGTATCTCCCTGCTCATCGTATATCATTCCCATGTAGGTGAGGGCAATGGCTTTTTCTTTATCAGGTGCATCCGATTGAACTACGCCGGTGAACTCTGCAATGGCATCCCTGTAGAATTTTTTTTCATAACTCTGTATGCCCTGCCGCAACCGGGGATTGGAAAATTCTTTACCAGGGGCTTCCCTGGTATCGCCTTTTGAGAGAAAGAGATCGTCTTTTGAAACGCGTGATGAAGAAAGAAATGACGGTGGTTCCCTGTATACAAGGGTTACCACTATTAATGCTGCCACGGCTACTGCCGCTACAATGGCGGGGATAATGGCGGGATGAAGTTTTTTCTTTCCCGCCCCGGATATGTTGAACCTGTTGGTTTTAACGCCTTCAGGGGTCTCCTGCTGGTTTTCCTCTGACAGGGAAAACCTATTTTTCTTTATTGCTGTCACCTCCCGCTCTCTCCTCCTTGCCAGGTTGTAACTCTTTTTTCTTGATGGCATCAAGAATGCCGTTTATGAACTGGCTGGAGTTTTCACCGCCATACATCTTTGCCAGTTCTATACCTTCATCGATGGTTACCGCGTATGGTATTGATGGTATATTGCAAAGGGCATAAATGGATATTCTGAGAATAGACTTGTCAACAGGGCTGATTCTCTCGAATTTCCAGTTCCTGGAATGCCTGTTAATAAGTTCGTCAATTTCAGGAAGATTCTCAATAGTACCTTTGATAAGAGTGGTGGAAAAATCCCTTATATCTTCGGATATATCACGATCTACCCATTCAAGGAGAAGCAGGTCGTTTATGTCCGCCTGTACGGATTCGTACATGTAAAGAGCCTGCAGGGCGTATTCGCGCGCCTTTCTTCTATGTCCCATGTATGGTAACTATTTTCTGATCTGACTATAGAGTTGTGCCATCTCAATGGCCGACATGGCGGCATCAAATCCCTTGTTGCCCGACTTGGTGCCAGCCCTTTCTATTGCCTGTTCTATGGTGTCAGTGGTAATTACCCCGTAAATAACCGGAACAGGTGCATTGATTCCAACCTGTGCTACCCCTTTAGATACCTCTGCGGCAACATAGTCAAAATGCGGGGTTGAGCCGCGGATAACAGCTCCCAGGCATATGATGGCGTCGTACTTGCCGGATTCAACAAGTTTACGGGTTATGGCGGGAATCTCGAATGCGCCGGGTACCCACGCCACGGTGATGTCATCTTCTACCGCGTTATTTCTTCTCAGGCAGTCAACAGCACCACCCAGGAGTTTCTGTGTTATAAATTCATTAAACCGGGATATAACAATGGCTATTTTCAGCCCGGAGGCGTCAAGTTTGCCTTCAATAACCTTCATGTGTTTCCTCATTTGTGGAACTTTTTACGTATACTGTTATATATAGTCGTTTCCGCAACAACCGCAAGTCAAGCGTTTTTTTCGTGTAAGGATCACCACAGAGGTTTCTGAAAAAATTACCGCAAAGACACGAAGTACGCGAAGGGCGCAAAGAAAAGGAAAAGGATAGTATATTTTTTAAATTAAATATTTCCTCTTTGCGATTCTTTGCGCCCTTCGCGGGAAAACATGCTTATTCATTTCCCTGTCTCTCTGTGTCTCTGTGGTTCCTACTTTGACATGGCAGACTGCACGAATTCCAGTGTTTTTCTTACGTCATCCTGGAAGAAGCATTTCAGTCCTTCTTTCCATGAGCCTTCATCAAGCTCTTTTCGTATGCGTTCGGCAAAAGGCCGTCGAACACAGAGCTTCAGCGGTGTAAAGGCATTGCCCGGGTTGTTCTTGAAGATATTGATCATGTTTTTTGCATGCTCTATCAGCTTGTCTTCCTCAACGATCTCGTCGATCATTTCCATTTCCTTTGCCTGCTCAACACCTGCCATCAGGCCGAAAAGCATTACGTCTCTGAACTTTTTGTCGCTGTCAAGCCCGAAGCGAACCACGTTATACTGGGCAATAGAGAGGGGAAGGCCGATCTTGATCTCGCTCATGCCTATCTTGATCTTCGGGTGGTTCTTCATGATACGGTAGTCACAGGCCATGGCAAGTATCATTCCCCCGGCAACGGTATGGCCGTTTAAGGCTGCAATAACCGGTTTTTCGCACATGAACAGGTCTTTCAGTATCTCTTCTTCGAAATCAAAAAAGGCGCACACTTCGGCATGGTCCTTAAAGCTGAGAAACATGGGAAGGTCAAAACCGGATGAGAAGAATTTGCCTTCACCGGTAAGAATGATGCCCTTTACAGAGTCATCTGCCTCGGCTTCTTTCACGTACTTTCCCAGGTCTTTCACCACGGTATCGGTGAGGGCGTTGGTCTTGCCGTCATTCAGTGTAAGAATACACACGTTATCTTCAATTTTCCGTTCGATCATAAAAAGTCCTCCATGGGTTGTATAATATGATAAATTCGATAATAATTTGCATCGAGTATCTACCCATTGTGAAGCGCAGTAAAATTTACACAAGTAAAAAAAAGTTATTGTTGTTTTCTTAAAGGGGTTTATCGCTAAGGCGCAGAGAGAGAAGCAGTAACGGGTAACGGGTTAAAAAGACGTTCAGGCTAAATATGAATTGACATTTTGTTGTTAAATTAAGATATAAAGAGACATAAATAATTTTCAAAAATATTGTGGACATGCATACGCATGTATAGTAATATCGGTTCTGCTATTTAAATTAACGGAGTTATCTGAATGAAAAAATTAAACACCGATATTCTTTGTGGTGATTGTCTTGATGTATTAAAGAGCTATCCAGATAATTTTTTTGATTTGATTGTAACATCTCCACCATATGCTGATAGTCGTAAAAATACATATGGCGGTATCCATCCTGATGAATATGTAAAGTGGTTCTTACCAAGGACTGAGGAGTTTCTGCGGGTATTAAAACCAACTGGAACATTCATATTAAATATAAAAGAAAAAGTTATGAATGGTGAACGGCATACATATGTTATCGAGTTGATACTTGAGATGAAGCGACAGGGTTGGCTGTGGACTGAGGAGTTTATCTGGCATAAAAAGAATTGTCATCCCGGGAAATGGCCAAACAGGTTTCGTGATGCCTGGGAAAGATGTTTGCAATTTAATAAAAATAGAAAATTTAACATGTACCAGGAAGATGTGATGGTGCCAATGGGAGATTGGGCAAAAACCAGGCTAAAAAATCTCGGAAAGAATGATATAAAACGTTACAACTCTCAGGTTGAAAGTGGATTTGGTAAAAATATATCAAACTGGGTGGGAAGGAAGATGGCCTACCCTTCAAATGTTTTACACCTGGCAACTGAAACATCAAATAAAAATCATAGTGCGACTTTCCCAAAATCATTACCCGAATGGTTTATTAAGCTTTTTACGAAAGAATTTGACTGGGTACTTGATCCTTTTTCAGGTTCAGGTACAACTTGTGAAGCAGCCCACTCTTTAAGAAGAAATTCTGTAGGTATTGAGATTGTTCCTGAATATGTTGATATGGCAAGGGGGAAAATCCCACAGAAAGAATATCTGGTAATGGAGAAGAAAAAGAAATATGGCTGATATTTCATATGATGATATTATTGATTATATACAGAATAATATTGATGATTTTCATAATAAGCGGATAGAAAATTTAAAGAATGCAAAACTGATTAAGTTCTTAGAACGAAAAAATCCTTATCTTTTTAAGGCTAAAAATATAAACACTGGTGAAGATCTTGTAAAGGCTTTGCTTGACGCGCATCTTTCTTCACAGGAGGAAGGAATATTTGGTAATTTTCTGGAAGGGTTGGCAATATTTATAAACTCTAAAGTGTACGGTGGTCGTAAATCAGGGATCAGGG
The DNA here is from genome assembly GCA_964486725.1 of uncultured Leptospiraceae bacterium. Taxonomy (GTDB): domain Bacteria; phylum Spirochaetota; class UBA4802; order UBA4802; family UB4802; genus M55B154. Next base: position 741 of record CAZAOK010000035.1, on the reverse strand, counting down.
GTATAGACCTGGAGTTCGATAAAAATAGTCAACTATATATTGTATCAATAAAATCAGGACCTAACTGGGGTAATTCTGGTCAGATAAAAGATATGGTTGCAGATTTCAATGCTGCAAGAAGAACTTTAAAAACTTCCGGGTCAGATCTCGATCCTGTCGCAGTGAATGGTTGTTGTTACGGCAGAACAGTTGAAAGGACTATGTATAAAGCAAATGGGAGTTACTATAAATTATGTGGACAGAAATTCTGGGAACTCATTTCAGGTGATCCTGAATTGTATATTGAAATTATCGAACCTCTTGGGCACAACGCTAAAAAGAAGAATCTTCAGTTTTATGAAGAATATGATAAGGTTGTAAATATTTTTACCAGAGACATTTTAAATGAGTATTGCGATTCAAATGGAAATATATTGTGGGAAAAAATAGTCAAATTAAACTCTAAATCAAAATAAATATTATTTACCCTGTAAACTCTTTATACCTTACAACAATCGAATATTTTGCAAAACAAAGCAATAATCCCGTATTGACCAACTCTCTGCGTCTTCTGCGCCCCTTTCGCCTTTGCGGGGGAGTGATTTAAATTCCGGGTTACATTCATGTGACCAGTGATATAATCAGTCTATCAGCCCCCTGTATCCCCCCGTGGGGCTGACTTCTACCCACAAATCGGATCGGGGGATATGGATAAAGGAAACAGAATAGTTTGCAGTATTAAATACATTATCTGATTTGGCT
>CAZAOK010000034.1:21796-35515 GCA_964486725.1 uncultured Leptospiraceae bacterium | reverse complement strand
AGTCACAAATTATTTACTAATTCATAAACTTTCTTCGGTCGAACTTCTAATATAGGTATTCATCAGCAGGAAAAAAACCTATTACAACATAGGACAGGCAAATCATGCAGAACATAGATTTCTACAGTAGGAATAACATGCGTCAGGCGGGAAACCAGTTTAATACCGCCGATCCTGAATATTTCAACAATGTTGCTGAATTTCATAACAGGCACGAAGAAAAATCTCGCAAGAAAGCCAATCGAATGCTTTCGTTCATAATTGCGTTGTGTATAATATCATTCACCACCGGCCTTATTGTGGGCATTAAATTTACCTCAGGTTCGCAAAGAGAGATGGTTGATCCTGGAACCCGAAAGGCAATGAATGATATCGGCAAAAAAGTGACCAGTATGGTAAAAAAGGCAGGGACAGAACACACTGTATCAACAGCCCAGATGTTTCCCAAAAACTCTTACCCGTATATAATTAAAATTGGCAGTGAATTTCAAAAAAAGGACGCCGAGAAAATTGCCACCCGTCTCAGCACCGACGGATATCGTATCATTCTTTCACAAAAGGATTCTGGTTTTCGAATGTATGCCGGCCCCTTTAAAAGTGTTACCGACGCGAAAAAATCCTTGAAAAAAATACTGAATTACTCAGAAAATGGACTCTTTTCAAATGCCACAGTTTTGAAAAGATGATATGAAACATACCATTAGACCTGCATTAGAGGAGGATATTCCAGTTATACTGGATATACTCCAACCCTTTGCCAGTGAAGGGATAATACTTCCAAGAACTTCAGAAGAGATACGCAATTCCCTTCAATACTTTTTTGTGGCTGAAAAGCACAATTGTATTTGCGGGGTGATATCCTATCATGACTATGGACCAACGTTGAAAGAGATACGTTCACTCGCCGTATTGCAGGCAGAAGCAGGCAGGGGTTTGGGTTCTGCCCTGGTACAATGGGTATCAGATTACCTGAGACAACGACATCCTGGAAGTAAAATATTTGTACTTACATACTCGCCTGAATTTTTTAAAAAGCTGGCATTTGAAGAAGTTGATAAAAACCTGCTCCCCGAAAAGATATGGAAAGACTGTCAGAACTGCCCTAATCGCAATCATTGTACCGAAACAGCACTCATATTACATAAGTAACAGGAATGACAGTGTCACCACAGCGAGATAAAAGAGATACACAAAGACTTAAAACACAAAACCTCTTCATGGAATACAGGCATAACGGAGGGGATAACACCTATTCGGGAGAAGTTATCAACCTGAGTGCCGGTGGGCTTTGTTTTCTTCGACAGGGTTTAATTGACAAAGGTACAACCATAAAAATACGTTTTCCCCTTATTGAAAAGAAAATAATACTTACCGGTGTAGTAGTCAGGATTGACGGAAGGGAAACATCTGTACGATTCACCACTTCGGAAAAAGAGATTGAAAAATTTATATCAGAATTTAACCGTTTTTATGCCCTCAACAAAAAGGAATAGCAGTACGCGCTCCCGTGTAAGTAGAACCACAGAGGCGCAGAGGTACAGAGGTACAGAGGGGGATATGGTTGTCTGGTTGCATATATTATTCCTGAAAGGTTGAGCAGTTAACCATAATACTCTAATGCACCTTACATGCAGACATAAATGATCCTTTCTCTGTCTCTCTGAGTCTCCGTGGTGAATAAAATATTTACCACGGAGTTACATTGAAAGTGACTCAATAATAGTGCTGATTGCATCTTTATTTTCGTTGAACCTGGATTCTGGAAGAATGCACCGTATAAAACATCCCCTGTTTCCCTTGATTCGATATCCTTCCATCCCGGCAAATTCACCATTTTTATCAACAAAACTGTATAGAATAAATGTATCATCCCTGCGAAGGGCTGTTCTTTTGAAAGTATCACTACCGATTATTTGTTTCCAGTGCTTTTCAAATGCACCAGATGAACGAAGCTTTGAAGGAAATATTTCAGACTCTATGCCAACCAGCATATCAAAAACCACCGGATCCTCTCCTTTTCCTGTTACATCCCTTTTGATCACAATTCCCATGCGAACACCGGAATATATATACCCATTATGATCACTACGAACATTTTTTTTTAAAAGATATATGGAGCCTGGAAGGGTAAGCTTGTATCCTGTCATTTCATTCACAAGGTGACTGGTCCCTTCATCCCCCTGGTACAGCAGGATATGTGCCAGCCTGTCAATTCTGTTATACCTTGACCCTTCTCTCCGTTTCATACGGTTGATGAACTCTGACGCATTCTTCTGCATCTGGTAGACTTTCTGATTCTTTATCGTTAGGGCAAGTGCCGATTTCAGCATGGCAAGTCCCCTTGCGCGGTGATTATTTTCCCACAGGGTGATCCCCTTTTTTACAAAATATTCTATACCCTTTACGGTTACCACCCTTTGATACTCTGATGGTGTATCCGGAGTATAAATCTTCCCCTGCCTGTCCATATGATAACGGTTGCCATCCAGATCTTTCATCAATACCCAATCAGGCATCTGGCCGACAAATACAAAAAGTATAACCGGGACAAGTAATAGATGAATCTTTCTGTTTTTTTTAAGTATCATTAAAACTGGAATATTTTTTTAAAATTATTTAAAAAACTTATTGAAGATTTCAATTGTTATTATTTAATTGTTGTGAAAGTTGTTATTAAATTTTCACTATTAAATTCCAATATATTATTTGTATCGAAACTACTTACTTACAGGAGTTTCTCATGGACGCAACCAAAGTAAAAAACGATTCCATTTCGAAGAAGGGGAGAAAAAAATCCGTTAAAATTCCTGATGATTATGAAACCCTGCAGGAAGTCATCGAATCAGTTGAAAAAGAGTATATTGCACGCACTCTTGAGTTGACAAACTGGAATCTTCAGAAAACCAGCAGGGTTCTTGATATCGCACGAAATACCCTTAAATCAAAAATCAGGAAATATGACATTTAATAATTATATCAGGGCCATAATTATGACAAGGGCAATGACAACAAGACCAAGCAGCATCGCAACATAGAGTATTAATTTACTTTCAGGTGCACTTTCTGTTGGTTTTTTTTCTACTTTTTCCATTTCAATCTTGACGTTTTCTTCCTCGATAATCTTTACAAGAACATTTTTTGCCACCAGCCCATAAAGTATATATCCACCCCCTTCCATCGGTATCTTCGCTTTAAGACGTGCTTTTATTGGAAGGTATTCCCTTTCATCGGTCAGGGCATTAAACATTTTCGCGACTTTTATCGATACAGAATCTTTATCAGTCAAGACCACGCTAATTTTCTCACCAATCTTTATGTCATTTACATATTTGCCTTTCACGGGCGACACAATGACATTTCCGTTTATGACGTACTCAGCCTGGGATTCTATATCGTTCATTTTTTGATCAAGCTCACCAAGGGGCATCTCGGCTGTGGGTTCTTCTTTAATTCTTGATGCTTGTGGAGTTTCGATTGGAATATTCTCAAGTTCAACGGTAAGTGAACTTGTTCGGTCAATGGCAATCTGTATCTGCACGCTGTTATTATTAAAATGTTTTGCTATAATTTCCCTGATTATCTCTGATGCGTCCTCAAGATTATCTTCTTCAATATCTTCAAAAATATTATATCCCTCAAGTGAACTTGCCAAATGATTGGTGAATTCATATGAGCCGATTGAGCTTTCACCCTGTTGCTGCACCATTTTTCCAAAGTCACGGTAAAAGTTCTTCCAGTTATTAAATATTGGCGCCTTTTCATATATACTCGATTGCTCAGAAAGCAGTGAATTCACATTCATAAGATATTTAGCGGTCTGGTTCAGAAAAATGAAAAACACCCCATATGTTTCAATGGGCTCCATGGCAAGTCTTCCCTTAATAACAGCCACATCATTGTATTGGCCGGACACCATCAACCGGGCCTTATCCATGTCCCCGTTTGTGTATTTCAGGGCAATATTTATTAACCTGGTTTGCTCGTTCAGTGAATCAAAATTTGATACTTCATCATTCATATACAGTAATCCTTATGTATTCCCAGCAAGACATTTCTCAATTATTTCATACTTTTTCTGCGGTGTCAGTGATACCATTCTTTTTACTGCCTGCGTCATATTTTCAAGATACTGTATGGGAGCTTCAAGTATAAAATATCCATCTCCATCAAGATTATTCGTTATATTCGCCTTTTGTGCAGGTATTTTAGTTCCAAGCAGGGGACCCATATTCTGCACCAGGAAATCCGGGATAAGATACTTAATGAACAGCTTTTGAACACCAATATCAATTCTTTTTTTCTCCTCATATTTGTCGTATTTCCCATCAGGAATTTTTGCCCAGTTTCCGGGATTGCTGGTTAATTGCAAAACAACCTTTTCTTCTTCATCGGAAACGAGTAGCCTGATATATGTATTATACGCTTTATACATTGACAACAGCCCAAACAGGCTGTCGTCTTCCTTTGTTCCATCTTTTCCTTTTCTATGAGGATTCTTCATATAGTTGATCAATACCTGGATAGTTTTTTGATATGAATTTCCCGCACCACCGTTTCATCATAGAAAAAATGAAATAATAAATCAAGTACAATAATCAGCTATACCGGACTATAATAATAAGTTTCATTTTCTTTACTTCTTCTTATCAGGCGCGTTGTATACAGGGATCTTAGAATTTTTTCTGCGTTCTCCACATCAAAACCGGTATAGGATGCTATTTCCCTGGCCGATACGTGTTTATTTATCATCAGGAAATCTACGATATCCTTCTCCGCTTCTGAAAGAACTCCAATATAGTTTCCCTGACTTCTTCCCATCCTGTCGAGGGCAACTGCTATTTTTTCATTGTTCATGGAAAAGTAAGACCTGATAACAAATTCAATATTGGATTCCATACTATCTGAAACATTCTGTAATCTCACATAAAATAGCAGATCTTCCCGTTGGGACTCCTTTAACAGATTAATAATGCATTCATCTATGAAAGATGTATCAAGCACCTTTATACCACTAAAATCAAGAACAACCACTTCACCAGGGTGGACATTTTCAAGTTTCTTCATAATTCGATTATAGAAGATCCTCCCCGTAGGTCGAGTAATCAAATCAGGAGAAGAAATTTTAACATTTTTGGCCATTTTCTTTATTTCAATTATCATTATTGCCCACCAGTTTGTCTTCCTGCTTCATTGTTATACAATCAGCTTCCAAGAGAAATAGAAATATGCGTTCCCGGAAACAGAGGCAGTTCATTTTTTAAAAATGAGTAGGTGCTCCCTCCCTTCTTCCTGTGGTGCATTATAGAAATGGAGGCATCCTGTGAGCGTATAAACACACTACCCCTTAGTTCTTCCATAATAGCGTTCACCTGGCAAAGCCCATAGCCGAAACGTCGTTTACTTGACAGGGGGGTAGTTAAAACCTTCTCAAGAAGTTGCGCGTTACTTTCATATGATACATCTTTTTTGTTTTGAAAACTTTCCCTTATTCCTATTCCCGAATCACAAATGGCAATACGAAATGTATGGTCAGTTCCCGTGGAGTAGGTCTGAATGGCAATAAATCCTGAATCAAGGCTATGCTCAAAAATATTCTGGCACAGCTCAGATATTACGGTAACAAAATAATCTATGATGTTGGGAGCAAACCAGTACTTCAGGATATTCCTTGATCGTTTCCTGAATATCGTAATAACCTTGCCGATTACCTTAACACTTTCCCGCTCTTTTCCTGGTATTTCTGTTATCTCAAGCAACCTGCTGCTTTGACTGCTGCGTTTTAAAAATAGTTTTTCATCAAGACCTTCTTTTATATCAAACACACCATGCTCAAAGAAATCCATCCTGGCAAGATACTGATGGATATGTATGGGAATATTGACCATAATAAGTTTTTCACCGGTTTGCCGCAAATAATTACGCCCCAGAAGCAAAAGGTTTACCAGCGAGTAGGGTTCTATAAATGAAATTTTAGATACATCAATACCCCGCAACCGTTCAGATACTATCCGGTCCTGCTGCTTGATAATTGACTCGAAGCTATATGGGTCCTTCATGGAATCATTAAGAACAAGTATATCACCTGCGGGATAGACCACGTTACTACTCTCCGGGAAAACAAAATGTACACTTTTGTATATATCGGCAGGATTTATCCGATGGTTAAGGGTAAAAAAAATCCCGGGAACCGGGATTTGCAAAAACTTGATATTTGTTCTTGACAAGACATCAACAAAATTTTCTTTGGTAATATACTTTCCTCCAATTAATAATTGGCGAACCTCCAAATTCTTTTATTAGAGGGGAGACAGCTCCCCTCTAAATTTTTTTCGCCATAGAGGAATTCTAATAGAATCCCTGGTATTCGTTTCGGGATATTTTGTATTTTTTTCTATAGTACTTCACAATTGTGGGCTTGATCATCAGGTAATTCGCGATAATTTTATCCGGCCACCCATACCCAAGAAGCTTAAGAATGGATTTTCTCATGTCTCCTCCTTGATTTGTGCATAGTACTCCGTTAATATAATGTTACAACGTTATGTGAATTATGCAAGCATTTTTTAGATTGCGTGAAAAATTAATTTTATTTGCGGTTGTATGTAAATACCGCTATAAAAATGAGAGATATTAGTATTTCAAATAATTTTTCTCTTGCAAAACTGTACCGCTGCCCATAGTGTGAATGCGCATACAGTACCTCAAAAAAATCTGCAAATAGCAGTAACTGTAAAATACAACTAACATTTAATACAGGAAATCATGGCAAGGGTAAACAAACTTACAGCAGAAGATAACATAGTCAACAGTATCATCGGAGAAGGCTCAGAGTTTAAAGGTGAATTTAACATTAACGGACTGTTGCGAATTGATGGGAAATTCAAAGGAACAATTGAAACCGACGGGAAGGTATTAATTGGACAGTCGGGGGAAGCCATTACCGACATCAAGGCAAGGGTGGTTGTTGTTGGGGGATCGGTACGGGGCAATATTTTTGCCACCGAAAGAATCATTATGCTCTCATCCGGAAAAATTAACGGCAATATCATTACCCCCAGTCTGATTATGGAAGATGGTGTGCAATTTGAAGGTAACTGTACAATTAATAGACGCCAGGACAGCGCATAATGGACATCAAAGGTGTATCTACGAAAAAAAACGAACAGAAATCCATCCGTAATAAAAAGACCGGCATGACAACCCAGGCTGGTAAAAATTTTCAGGCTGAGCTTGATAGCACAATTTCCACTGAATACCATGGCACAATAGATAAACTGATGAACGATCTGGCCGAGCAGGAAAAGCGTTTCGTAGAAGAACAGTCTTTGTACCAGATGAACAAGTACAAGTCATTGGTCAGGTCGATCATGAAAATGCTGCTCGATTCAGATACTTCAGTTGAAACACTGCAACGTCGCCGCAGGGACAGGGCAGACTTTGTTATTGTGGATAAAATCAACGACAGGCTTGACCTGATAGCAACTACTTTAACTCAGAAGAGCAACAAGGCTTTCAACCTGCTGAAAACCATTGAAGAAATACGCGGCCTGTTGCTTGACCTCAGGCATTGATTGGTATATGGATTTTAATGGCATTACAGGACATTCACTGCAACTGAACATACTGGACAGGCTGTCCCGTACAGGCCTTCATCATCACACTATGCTTTTTACCGGCCAGGCTGGTATAGGGAAAAAGCTGATTGCCCGACGATTCCTCATGTCACTTTTTTGCTCAAATGAAAACTCACCATGCGGGACATGTAATTCCTGCCGCCAGGTAGAGGCCGGGTCACATCCTGACTTCATCACCATTGTTCCCGGCGAAAAGGGCAACATCCCCGTGGGAAACGAAACCAAAAAGGATGAAGGTTCTATACGCTGGCTCATTGACAGGCTCTCCATGGCTCCAGTTACCGGGCGCAGGGCAGTTCTTGTTGATGATGCCCATTGCATGAATACACAGGCGCAAAATTCTTTTCTTAAAACCATGGAAGAGCCATCACCTTCTACCATAATTATTCTTGTTTCCTCCCAGAAATCCAGGCTTCTGCCCACGGTCAAGTCAAGGTGCAGTGAACTCCGGTTTACCCGGCTTTCTGATAAAGAATTACGATACATTCTTTCCACCAGGGGATATGACTCCGAAACTATTGATCGCACGCTGCCGGTAGCGGGGGGCTCAGTGGAAAATGCTGAGATCCTGTCTGATGAGACACTTTTTTCCGCTCTTATCCAGTACTACCAGTCCCTATGCGAATTTCTGCTTGTTGAGTCAGTTTTTAGTGCGCAGTATAAAGATATCACCAAAGCAGTATCTGAAGACCGCATGATTGATTTCCTTACACACATGTTCAGGGTTCACCTTCTTCATGTGGTTACCGGCAGCTTACCCCATGTACCCTGGATAAGAAATGAATTGACGGATATTCACAAATTGAAAGGAATGATTAAAATACTTCTTGCCTTGAAAAAGGGCCAATCTCATAATCTAAATATTAGAATGGCCATCAAGGGCATGCTATACTCTTTATGCTTTGAAAACGGGAGTGGCCTCCCTCTAACAGACCTTTCTTACGTGACAGGATAAAAGTAAAATGGAAGCAACAGGCGTCAAACTCAGAAACAGCCATCAGATATATTATATTGATACCAACAATGTGTTCGTCAAGCGAAATGCCCTTTGCGTTGTAGAAACCGAGCATGGGGTTGATATTGGCAGGGTATTCAAAAAGATAACCTGTGGATGCAGCAAAAGCCAGGTTGGGGGTAAACTCCTTCGACTGGCGTCAGAAAATGACCTGAAAGCTCTTCCTGACATCGAAGCACTTGAAACAAAAGCATTCAAGATCTGCAGGGAAAAATCCAAAGAAAAAAAACTCGATATGAAGCTGGTACTGGTAAAATGCCTTTTCGACAAAACGAAAATAATTTTTTACTTCGTGGCAGAAAACCGCATAGATTTCAGGGAACTTGTACGTGACCTTGCGTCGGTATTTCGCACACGCATCGAAATGCGTCAGATTGGAGTCCGCGATGAAGCCCGCATGTCCGGGGGATTCGGGCCCTGTGGTCGCCAGCTTTGCTGTGTTAATTTAAAAGAAGAATTCGAACCTGTATCGATCAAAATGGCCAAAGAACAAAACCTGAATCTTCACTCTTTAAAAATATCTGGAATGTGCGGCAGGCTTCTGTGCTGCCTGGGCTATGAATATGACGTATATCGTTCACTGAACAGTTCACTTCCCCGCGCGGGCAAAGAATTCAACATCAACGGCAGACATTTTTGCATAGAATCTGTTGACACCCTGAAGGAATTAGTCAGTATAAGAAGCAACAATCATAGCATACTGCTGCATAAAAATGAGTTCAAAGTTGAAAACGGAAATATATTATTAAACAGGGAAACACGGGAGAAGATCCTCCATTCCTTTGACGCTGACAACAGCGACGAATAAGCCCTGCATCTGATTCTTTTCTTACGAGGTACACCATGGAAAACAGGTTTTATGTTACAACTCCCATCTATTACGTGAACGCAGAACCACATATAGGACATGCCTACACCACCATACTGGCTGACTTCCTGAAACGATTTTATACCATGACAGGCCGCGATACCTTTTTCCTCACCGGCACAGATGAACATGGCGATAAGATCATGAAAGCCGCACATGACAACAATGCGACTCCCCAGGAATATACTGATATGATAAGTGAAAAATTCCGCAGCACCTGGGACGCCATACATATTCAATACGACGAGTTCATCAGAACCACCGAACAGCGGCACAAGAATGTGGTTCAACAGGTATTGCAGAAAGTATACGGCAAGGGTGACATTTACTTTGGCAGTTATGGGGGTCATTACTGTGTAGGGTGTGAACGCTTCTTAACGGAGAAGGAGATGGAGGACGGGAAATGCCCTGAACACAATGTGACACCGGATTATATCGAAGAAAGCAACTATTTTTTCAAGATGCGCAAATACCAGGAGTGGCTCATTGATCACATTAAGAGTAATCCTGATTTCATAAGACCTGAGCGATATAAAAACGAGGTTCTTTCACTACTTGAGAGTGACACCCTGGAAGACCTGTGTATATCACGACCCAAATCAAGATTAAGCTGGGGTATCCCCCTTCCCTTTGATGAAGAGTATGTCACCTATGTCTGGTTTGACGCACTTATTAACTATATCAGCGCTATCGGTTATCCTGACCATGAAAATTTTACAAAATTCTGGCCTGTTGTTGACCACATTATCGCCAAGGATATTCTTAAACCCCATGGCATATTCTGGCCCACAATGCTGAAAGCCGCGGACATCCCTCCATATCAGCACCTTAACGTTCATGGTTACTGGAACATGGAAAAATCAAAGATGTCAAAAAGTCTTGGTAACGTGATTCGGCCCGAAGATCTTGTAGAAAAATTCGGAAACGACCAGGTGCGTTACTTTTTCCTTCGTGAAATGACATTCGGGCTTGATGCCACTTTTTCTGAAGACGCTATCGTGGGACGAATAAACTATGACCTGGCCAACGATCTTGGCAATCTTATCAAGCGTACCTTCAACATGGTACAGAAATATTTTGACGGGAATATTCCATCTTTCCATCCGTCAACACCTGCTGGCCGGGATGAATTACAATCTAACATGAAGAATGCCATCAACGGTTACGTAAAAGGAGTGAATGATTTTCAATTCAGCGTGGGTATCGAAAAGCTCTGGGAATTCATTCGTTCATGTAACAAGTACATCGATGATTACAAACCCTGGCAACTGGCTAAGGAGGACGATACTACCCTACTGTCCTCAATGATGCGCAACCTTTTGGAATCAATTTATGGTATAACGGTACTTGTATCTCCAATATGTTTTGAAAAGGCAGAAGTGATCTTTGATAATCTTGGCACTCGTCCATCTAATGGTGCCATTGAAAAACTCGCAGATTTCAACAACCTTGCCGATGGCCACCAGATAGGCAAGGTTGGCATTCTTTTTCCCCGTCTTGAGAAAGAAGAAGAGAAAGAAAAAGCGGCACCAGAAGGCGATAAAGAGAAAAAGAAGAAAAAAGAATCAACCATTGAACAGGACAACCTGGTGGATATTAAGGATTTTGCCAGGCTGGACCTCAGGGTTTCCCGTGTTCTTGAAGCGGAAAATATCGAAGGTTCAGAAAAACTTTTAAAGCTTACAGTCGATACGGGCACAGATACACGACAGCTGGTGGCAGGTCTTGCCCCCCATTATACACCCGGCGATCTGATTGGGAAAAATATTATAGTTGTCGCGAACCTGAAACCGGCTACCATATTCAATCAGACATCCCACGGCATGCTGCTTGCTGCCAAAAAGGGTAAAAAGGATATACCAAAGTTGATAGAAATAGATCAGGACATACCCATAGGATCAACACTGGGCTGATCACTTTGCAGGTAATCAATGAAGATAGGGCTAATTTCAGACACCCATAACGACATCGAGATGATAGAACACGCTATTAAGGTGTTCAAAGAACGCAATGTTGACATGGTAATTCACGCGGGTGACCTGACCTCGGCCAGCCTGATTCCGCTGTTTAAAGATATGCCCTGCAAGTTCGTTCTGGGTAATTGCGACATCGATATTGACCAAATCAACTCAGTTGCCGGTGAACTTGGATTCGGCTGTGTTGATTCGTACTGCGAATTTACGGCTGATGATAAAAAATTTATCGTATTTCACGGGGATAACGTCCCCCTCTTTCGAAAAGCAGTCAGTTCAGGGAAGTATGATTATATCATCAAGGGACATACTCACATGTTCGAAAATTACACATCTGACAAAACCCGTGTAATAAACCCCGGCTCACTTTACCGGGGAGAAGAACATACTGTTGCCATTCTTGACACCGAAAAAGACAAGGTTGAAAAAATTCGAATCGAGATTGAATAAAAGTAAGGGGTTTACAGTTACTCCTCTTTGAGCAGGCCAGTTATCCGGTCAAAATCATCCAGTGAATAATAATGAATTTCGATTCTTCCCTTTGATCCCTGGTGACGAATTTCCACCTTGGTTCCAAGCAGGGAAATCAGCATCTCTTCCATTTTTCTAATGTGTGGATCTTTCCTCTGTGTTTTAGACGATGATTCTTCGCCGGTATGATCACCGAAATCTTCGATTTTTTTTTCGAGCGCCCGCACCGACAACCCCTCGGAAAGCACTTCGTTGAACAATTGTTCCTGCCTGTGTCCGCTGAGGGACAGCAGCAATTTCGCGTGACCAGAAGATATGGATCCCGCGGAAAGGGCCTCCTGCATATGTTCGGGAAGATTCAAGAGGCGAATTACGTTGGACACCGAGGCCCGATCTTTTCCCACCCTCTCTGCGATGTCTGCCTGTTTCAGTTTAAAACGGGTCGAAAGCATCTTGTACGCTTTCGCTTCTTCAATGGGATCCAGGTCAGTTCTCTGCAGATTTTCTATAAGTGCCAGGGATAAATTCATTTCTTCCCCGGCTTCCATAATAATGGCCTTTATCTTCTGAAGACCGGCTTTTTTACACGCCCTCCATCGTCGTTCACCCGCGATAATGTAGAAATTGCTCTGATCCTGGCGCACGATGATAGGCTGGATCAGGCCGACCTGTTTTATGGATTCGGCAAGCCCCTGTATCTCGTTTTCGTCAAAGTGAAGGCGGGGCTGATGGGGATTGGGCAATATATGTCTAATGTCCAGTTCACTCACCCTGTCGGTATTCTCAGCGAATCCCCTCTCCAGGTCTTCCACCGGTTGTGACGAGGTTGATATGATGGCACCAAGCCCCTTGCCAAGTGCTTTTTTAGCCATTCTTTATTACCTCTTCTGCAAGTTTCTCGTAGCTTTCGCTACCGGTTGAATGCCTGTCATATAAGTTGATAGGTCTGCCAAATGATGGTGATTCTGACAGCTTTACATTCCTTGGTATTATGGCATCAAATACTTTTTCTTTAAAAAATTCCTGCACGTCGGATACCACCTGCTGTGACAGGTTGGTACGCGAATCATACATGGTCAGCACGACCCCCTCAATCTGCAGCTGGGGATTCAGTGAATCCTGTACCATCGATATAATCTTCAGCAGCTGGCTTAAGCCTTCAAGGGCGTAATACTCGCATTGCAGCGGAATAAGTACCGTATCCGATGCCACCATGCTGTTTAACGTTAAAAGACCAAGTGAGGGAGGACAATCGATCAGTATATAATCGAAATCATTTTTTATCTCATTGAGGGCCTTTTTCAACATAAACTCCCTTCCTTCCAGGCTGAGAAGGTCTACCTGGGCCCCCGAAAGATGAATATTTGACGGTATAATATACAGGTTGGCAATGCTTGATTCAAAAATTGCCTCCCGGATGGGCAATTCGCCGATCATTACCTCGTAAATAGTAGTGTTCATCTCTTCAACGTTAATACCGATACCATAGCCGGCATTAGCCTGTGGATCAATATCCACTATCAAAACCCTCTTTCCTTTTTCTGCCAGGAATGAAGCAAGGTTTACCGTTGTGGTGGTCTTGCCTACTCCTCCTTTCTGGTTGGAAATTGATATCACTCTACCCATATACATACTCCAGGATTTCAGATTATTAGAATTTCCGTCGACTTATGTCATATCCGGACTGGATATGCTGATCACCAATCTGCTGATTTGTCAAAGATTAATCAATATATTTTTTCCGGGTTGAAGAAATAT